>DASXSR010000247.1:0-49800 GCA_036505875.1 Blastocatellia bacterium
CATATCCAGGTCACGATCATCACTGAGAGACCCAGTTTGACCAAAATCAGATTGGCCGCCAGGAAGGCATAACTGGTGACGACGCTGCCGATGAACCAGATGAGATCATCCTTCCTGTTGATGATCCAGCCCAGACTGATCAGCCTCTGCCCTTCGTCAACTGCAACAGCCGTCGATGCCATGCGATTGTCTCCGTTGAGCGTATCCTAATGGGAATTCTGCCAGGCTTCAAGCTCAAGGGGCCTCAGTTTATCACAAGCTCGGGCCGCGCCAAACCCGATTCTCTTGATCATCGAAACTCATTTCCTCATGAGCTTGGGGTATCTCGATGGATCGAATCTGTGCTTGCCATCCTTGTCCATAGACCATGGGTTACTGTACTCGCGCAGGGATGGGAGCAACTCGCGTTCTGGTTCGTTGTGAAGAATCTGTTTTGTGACCCGCCTGTAACGACGGTTGTACAACCTCTTATCCTTCTTCTCGCTGCGCGCAGTCGTCATCCCCGTGACTGGAGTCTTCTTTCGCGATCTGCTCATATTCGTTAGCACCTCCGCTAACGATATGGCATTTCGCAGTACCTCCGGTGAAATTGTCCGGCCTTGACCATATTGCTATTCTAACCCACGAGATTGAATGTCGTTCAAGCTCGCAAATGATGGCATCTCGAAAGGAGAAACCGTGCCAAAGCCGATATATGAATTCAACGAGTATCGCAAGCAAATGAATGAGCGCATACTTGGCAGCGATCACCTGGGCATCAAGCGATTTTTTGCGCTCGACCATCAGGCCTACGAAGGCGGCGCGTTAGATTCGAAAACGAAAGAACTGCTGGGACTGGTCGCGTCGCTGGTGCTGCGATGCGATGACTGCATCACCTATCATGTGCTTCAATGCGTCGAGCAAAACGTGAAGCGAGAGGAGTTCCTCGATGCATTCAACGTGGCGCTTGTCGTCGGGGGGTCGATCACGATTCCCCACCTTCGTCGCGCATTCGAGCGAATGGACGACGCATTGGCTGCGGCAGATCAACCACAAAGTCATTGAGACACCAAGCAGAGTCTTTGTGCTCTTTGTGGCTTGGTGTTTAGTTCCCAATCACGTCGAACCGGGACCTGGCTCGTCAGCCGAGTTCAAGTACATTGCCGGGACCGGCACGTCGTTCAGTCGCAGGTACACTCCCAATTGTGCGCGATGGTGAACTATATGGTTCATTACATAACTGCGCAGGACTGAAATCCGCGGTGCTGTCATCATTGTTTTGCCGCCCGACAGAAGAGCCCAGTCCTTCAGGAGTCGTTCATCGGTCGCGGAAGCCAAGGCTCGGCGCGCCGCGGCGACGTTCTGGTCGAAAGTCTCGAGAAGCTCGTCACGCGACTTTGCGGGCTCGTTCTTCGGAGGCGGCTGGCCCCCCGGAGCGATATCGATCTCCTCGTTTTCAATCGTGATAGTCGCCCAGCTCGGCAGCGAGGCAAGATGCGTCGCGAGCTGACCTATCGAGAACGACTTCTCGTGCGGTTTCCAACTCAGCTTGTCTTCCGGCACGCGCTCGAGAATCTTTCGAGTGTTTGCCATCTCTTGATCGAACTCTGATAACAATGTTTCGCTTAATTGCATTTCGCCTCAATTGTCACAACCGCAGCGCTAGGGAACCGCGATGAGTTTCCCCGTAATGACAAAGCGTTCACTGACCGCGCCCGTCGTCCTGGCGTCGGCGCGGCCTGCAAACCCAGGTTGCTTGCCTCCGACGCTCACCAAGAACTCGCCCGGTTCGATGACGCGTTTGCCTTTGTCATCTATCACCGAAAGCTGTCGAGGCTCGATTGTGAACGAGAGTCTCTGCTTTTCGCCTCGCCCGAGCGTGAGTCGTTTGATTCCAGCCAGGGACCTGATCGGCGCCGGAACGAACGCGGCCACGTCAGTAATGTACATCTCTACAACTTCATCGCCGGCGCGATCGCCGATGTTCTGCACATCGACGGTTACTCGGAGATCTTTGCCGGCCTTGATGGTTTTCGCGCTGAGCTTCAGATTGGAATACTTGAACTTCGTATAGCTCAGTCCGAACCCGAACGGATATAGCGGCTCGCCCTTGAAGTAACGGTACGTGCGCCCCTCCATATTGTAATCTTCGAACGGCGGAAGGTCGGCGACAGATTTGTAGAAGGTGACGGGAAGTCTGCCGGCGGGGTTGTAATCTCCAAACAACACATCAGCAAGGGCGGCGCCTCCCTCTTCGCCGGGATACCAGGCCTCTACGATTGCGGGAACGTTATCCGCGGCCCAGTTGACCGCAAGAGCGCTGCCGCTGAGCAATACCAGAACAACCGGCTTGCCGGTTGCCTGCACAGCTTTGAGCAAATCTTCCTGAGCTTTCGGCAATCCTATGTCGGTGCGGTCGCCGCCCAGAAAGCCTTCAGCATTGACCCTCATCTCTTCGCCTTCGAGCGCCGGGGAGATGCCCAACGCCAAAACGGTCGCGTCCGCTTGCCGCGCAACGCTCACCGCTTCTTCCCTGATTCGTTCAGCGAAACGTGGAAGCCCCCAGATGAACTTCGCAATGGC
Organism: Blastocatellia bacterium; assembly: GCA_036505875.1. Taxonomy (GTDB): domain Bacteria; phylum Acidobacteriota; class Blastocatellia; order UBA7656; family UBA7656; genus Onstottus_A. Next base: position 2,563 of record DASXSR010000247.1, read on the forward strand.
ATTGCGGACGTCTTCGTAATACTCGATACGAATCTCATAAACGCGCCCTGCATCAAGCCGCGCTTCTTTCATCACAGTCCTGATTTGGCTCGCCGGGTCGCGCGCCCATGCATCGACCAGAAGCTTGTCGTCCAGATACAAACGGGCGCCGTCGTCAGCCATCACGCCGAGTTGATAGACTCCCGACTCGGGCGGAGTGAACTTGCCGGTCCACCTAGCCGAGAAGCCATCCTCATTCACCTGCGGCGCCGGACTGCCGCGACTCCAATCAAAATTGACTTGCTCATCTGGTCTGACCAACACCGGCTGGCCTTTCAACTCCTTATTGTTGAAGTACTCGCCTTTGAACCCGCCAGGCGTAGCGGAGACCGGCACAGGAGCGCCTACTTCGCCAGGCATCGTCGCGCCCAAAGCGTAAAGCACTTTCGTTGTAGGGGAGACCTTCGCTCGAATGCCGGCCAGCGGCGTGACAAGCTTCGTCGGCTGACCGTTGTAGTTTCCGAGCAAGACCGTCGACGCCTCAGCGTTTGGACCGATCACCGCGATGGTATTGATGCTTTTCTTCAGCGGCAGAGCGCCGTTTTCATTCTTCAACAGCACGATCGACTCGCGGGCCGCTTTGAGAGTAAGCGCACGGTGCGCAGGCGAAGCGTTTTCTGAAAATGGTATGTGCGCGTAAGGAACAAGCTCCGGCGGGTCGAACATGCCGAGCCGAAACCTCGCCGTCATAAGTCGCTTCAAAGCTATGTCGATTTCGGCTTCGGTGATCAGTCCATCTTTGACCGCTTTGACGAGTGATGTATATTCCCTTCCGCAGGTAAGATCAGTGCCCGCTTTGATCGAAAGCGCCGAAGCCTTTCCCTCTGAATCGACGAACCGATGACCCGCGTGAATGTCGCGGATCGCGCCGCAGTCTGAGACTACATAACCGTCGAAGCCCCACTGGCGACGAAGAATGTCCGTCAACAGCCGCGTATTCGCGCAGCAAGGCTCGCCATCCGTGCGATTGTAGGCGCACATAACCGAGTAGGCGTGACCTTCGACGATCGTGGCGCGAAACGCGGGAAGATATGTTTCTTGCAGGTCTCTCTCGGCGACCCTCGCGTCAAAACCGTGTCGCTGCGGTTCGGGGCCGCTGTGCACCGCGTAGTGCTTTGGCGTCGCAATGACCTTGAAGTAGTGTGGATCATTGCCCTGCAGGCCCTTAACGAATGCGACCGCCAGCCTCGAGGTCAGATACGGATCCTCGCCGTAGGTCTCCTGCCCGCGTCCCCAGCGCGGGTCGCGAAAGATGTTGATGTTGGGGCTCCAGAAGGTCAGACCCTGGTAGCGCGCGTGCTGATCGTTGCGAATGAACTCGTGGTGTTTGGCGCGCGCCTCGGTTGAGATTACATCCGCGACCTTGTAGATAAGATCGGCGTCCCAGGTCGCGGCAAGTCCGATGGCTTGCGGGAACACCGTCGCATAGCCCGCTCGCGCAACACCGTGCAGCGCTTCGTTCCACCAGTCGTACTCAGGGATGTCGAGACGCTTGATGGCCGGCGCGGCATTCATCATCTGCGAAATCTTCTCTTCAAGCGTCATTCGTGAGACCAGATCATCGACCCGCTTTTCGATCGGAAGCGCAGGATTCTTATAAGGCGGCGTTGGATCTTGCCCGGCGGTCACATGCCTTTGCAGGGATAACAGCAAACAAGCGAGGACAGCCAGCACGCACGCAGCCGAACGTTTCATCATTCTCCTTGCCGCCTGCCCCTGTTTCAGGGGTAGGTGAACTCGTTTGACAACAGGCCGTCAGGGTTCCTTATCTGAAGCACGTCGCCCGACCGGACTCTCGCGCCGGACTTCTTGGCGACCAAACCAGTCCCGGGATTCTCGGAATCATTCGAGACCTTCCTCTGCCTCTCGCCGTTGATGAACAGATCCGCGCCAACTTCGAATAGCTCACCGGTAACCATCAATCTCTTACCGCTGATCGATGCGCCGATGATTCGAGGCGCCAGGTTCAGCCCTTGTTGCAACTCCTTCTGAAGCGCGAAGTACGCAGGCTTGGCTTGATAGTTGGCGTCGTAGATCAACGCGTCGCCCCAACCGGCAAACGTGCCGGGCACCCACGAATACTTGTCGGTGAAGCCCCACATCAGTAAGGCTTTGCAATTGGGTTGGGTCAAACAGAAATCGATTGCGTCCCGAAAAGCGTCTGCCTGTTGGGCCAGTTTCTCAGAAGTCGAGGGCAGATTGATACGCACATCCATCTCGGTGATGGAAATCTCAAGGCCAAGATCGGCAAGGCGCCGTGCATTTGCCTGGTTGGAAGACTGAATCCTGAAGCCGTCGACTTGATGCATCTGCCAGCCAACGCCGTCGATCGGGACTTGCTGAGTCTTCAGGTCTTGCAGCATTGCGTAAACGGCGTTGGACTTTGCGCTCAGCCCCTCAATCGAATAGTCGTTGTAGTAAAGCTTTGCGTTGGGATCGGCTTCTCGAGCAAATTGAAACGCAAGCTTCAAGTAGTCCGGACCGATGGCCTGGTACCAGAAAGAGTTGGTCCTCAAGGCTCCCGTCGCATCGTCGATGGCTTCGTTGACCACGTCCCACGCCCAGACTCGCGCCCGATACCGTCCGACCAGCGTTAGAATATGCTCTCGCAGTATGGCGATCGCTTCATCTCGCGTGAAGTTGCCCGCTGTCAGCCAGCCCGGCAGCGCGTTATGCCACACAAGCGTGTGTCCGCGAATCTTCATGTTGTGGCCTTCCGCGAAATCGACGAGCGCGTCCGTGTCGATGAAGTTGAAAGTGTCCCTGGATGGACGAACGGAAGCCCACTTGAATGCATTCTCGGCTACGATGATGTTGAACTCGCGCTTGAGGGTGTCCTGATAGTCGCTTTCGTTTCTGAACGGCGTCATCGCGACCGCCGCTCCTATCCGGACCCCGCGCAGATCGGCAGACGCGCGTAAGGGTTGGTTCTGGGCCAGGACGAAATCGGGATAGGACATGCTGGAAACGAGCAGCACAGCGCCCACAATCAGACTTCCGAGACTGTCTTTCGCGGTGCTGACCATTTTTGCTAGAACGGAATTCGAGGGCTGCGCTCATCGGTCGGATCGGCCCAACGCTCGTTCGGAATCGTCGGCGTCCAGCCAGGCCTGAGCGGATCCTGATCGTAGGGATACGGTCCGAGCCGCCGATATAGCGCTGCGTATTCAGCGAGCTTATCGCGATTCAGCTTTACGCCGAGCCCGGGAGCCGTCGGTACCGCAATCGAGCCTGCTTTGTATTCGAACTTGCCGCCTTCGATGATGTCGTCAGTGAGGTTATGATAGTGGGCGTCAGCGGCGAACGTGAGGTTCGGGATTACGGCTCCCAGATGCAGCATCGTTGCGAGTTGGATTCCTAGCTCGCCCGAGGAATGAACGGCCACGCCGAGCTGGAATGTCTCGCAGACACCTGCGGCTTTAACGCACGGCCTTATGCCGCCCCAGAAAGTTGTGTCGAGCAGAATCACATCAACCGCAACGTCGAGCACGTTTGCCGCAAGTTGCTCGAAGTTGACGACGACCGTGTTGGTTGCGAGCGGCATCCGTACCTTCTGACGGACGCGACGCATCCCGGTCATGCCAAACACCGGGTCTTCGAGGTAATCATTACGAATGCTCTCGATCTGCTGTCCGAACCAAATCGCCGTCTCCGCGGACCATACGGCGTTTGGATCGAAGCGGAAGCGGTCACCGCCCAACGCAGCGGCAAGCTGACGATAGCACTCGAGCTCGTACTCGGGCGTAAACACTCCGCCCTTCAGCTTGTGCGAAGTGAATCCGCAGCGCTCCTTCAACTCCTGCGCATGCGAGACAAGTTGCTCGACGGTTCTGACTTCGCCCGAACCATCCTTCGGATTTGGATAGCGAAAAAAAAGGTAAGAGGCGAAGGGAACGCGATCGCGCAAGCGACCACCGAGAATCTCAGAGACGGGTACGCCCCATTTCTGTCCGAGAACGTCAAGACAAGCGAATTCGAGCGCGGCCAGAATCTGTGTGCGGTTGTTGTAGAGCGAAGCCGTTGGATTGGCGATGAGAAACCGCATCTCGTCAAGCCGCGCCGGATCGCGCCCGACTAGATAGCTCTTCATCGCGTCGAATGCGGCTTCGGCTGACTCCCCCCCGCCGCCCATCTCGCCCAGGCCTATCAACCCTTCATCGGTTTCCACTTCAACTATCGTGCGGACGAAGCGTCCCCAGTGGCAGCCATTGGCGTGACGCAACGGTGCTTCCAAAGGAATCGTGACGGTCGTCGCTCGAATGTCAGTGATCTTCATCGCTGTGAATCAAATGCCGGCTCTCTTACCGAGAAGCAATGAACACTTGCTAAAGCAAAGCGTGCAATGTATTACGCCGCGATTCATCTTCCTTGTTTCACTTTAAAGTAGCGACTGGCGAAGGTCAGGAACGTCGGCCAATTCGGGCCGGGTGTGTGACCGCCAGTGTGCTGACGGAAGGCTACGTCACCGTCAATCAAGGCCGTCTCTATCGCCGGGAATTCGGCCGTGCCCATGTCGCGTTTGCCTAGCAGCTTATAGACCGGCCCGGCGCCGGCCCCAGCCAGGAACATGCCTTTGGCGTCGACCCATTGATCTCCTTTGTCGCCTGCGCTGATGAAGACAGGTCGCGGTGCGCAAAGTGCAACCAACTCGTGTGAATCAACAGGCAGATCATTCCAGTTGAGCGGCCCGGCGTATTTGAGGAAGTTGCCGGCCATCCAATGATACTCGTTCGGCGCTGCGACGTTCTCGACCAACTCGCCCCAATTGCGCCGGTGCAGCTTCGCGCCCCCCTCGCCCGAAGAGCTGACAAAGGCTATGGCCAAACGAGGCTCGTAAGCCATCGCGACAAGCGTCGCCTTGCCGTAGCGCGAATGCCCTTCGAGTCCGACTTGCTTAGCGTCTACCGCTTTGTCCGTCTCAAAATAATCCAGCGCGCGGCTCGCGCCCCAAGCCCAAGCGCGCAATGCGCCCCAGTCATCCGGCTTGCGCGGCTGCCCCTTGTTGCACAGGCCGATGATGCCTTGCGTCAGGCCTGCGCCGTTGTCGGCTTGAACGCTGGTGGGAACGAGGCTGGCATAGCCCCAACCTTTCGCCAGCAACTGCTGTTGCCAGGGCGGGCCAGCCTGTGACATGCCGGGCGGCGGCCCTGGCGGAGGAGCCACACCTGCTTGCCGCGGCGGCAATGCGCCGAAGCCAAATTCCATAATCACCGGCACCGGGCCTTTCGCGCTCGCCGGAGTGGTCGACGTCAATCGAATGTCTACCGTGATCTGTGAGCACGACGAATTGTCGACGTGGCCGATGAGTTGTTTGGTGATGACCGGCACATCGTATTTCACTTCGTTGATTGTGCTGGTCACTTCCCACTTCACCTTGGGCGTAACCTTTGGCATGCGGCCATAGATTTCGCGGTCGAAATCCTCGACGATCTCCGGCCGGCGCTGATCCCACCACTGCTTGGCCGAAGTGACCTTCTTCCCGTTCTTCAAGACGAGCGCGTCGGGCAGGTTCGGAAACGGATTAGCCCTGGACTCGTCGTAGTTGGCGGCATTGGGCGCTTGGGAATTGCCGCTCACTCCCTGTCGCAACGAAGTGATCTTCAGCAGCTCCATCATACGCTGGTGATCAGCTTTAGTGGCGGCTTGTTGAGCCTGCATCTGCGCCTGTTGTTCGGGCGTCAGCTGCCGTTGCTGTTGCTGGCCGAAAAGTGCTCCGCCGGCGAGCGTGAAAAGCAGAGAAGCGGCAATGTTCAGCGCGAGCGAGCGTTTCATTATTCTGCTGCAAATCTGACGTTTAAACTTTGTGGGCAGGGATGACATACGGCCAACGTTGCGCACGAGACAACATACCGTTGGCTTCATCGTCGTTTTTGAACCTCTCCTTCATCGGATCCCAATAAATCTTCCTCTTCAATTTCATTGCAATCTGATGAAGCAAGCACGCCGAGCAGGAGCGGTGTCCGACCTCGATCGGCGCAATCGGCGGCTTGCGAGTCTTGATGCACTCAAGCCAGTTGCCGTGATGCTCCTTGCTTTCGTACAGGTGAATCTCCTGAGGCCCGATCACGGACGTGATGATCTTCGGATCACTCGCGGCGAGCGCTTTAGCGTCTTTCAGTTTCGCTTGCGGGTCGCTGGCGGTTACCGATTCGTTTCCGCGAGAAACGAATATCCAACCTTCGGACCCTTCAAACTTAATCCCGTTAGGCAGTTCGGTGCTGACGATCATCTTCACTCCGTTGGCATACACAGCCTCAGTGCGAAACTTGCCGTGGACATCCCACAATCCTTTTTTCGGGAATTCGGCCCAGCCCGAAATTTCAATCGGCCCGGTATACTCGGTGTCCATCCCCCAGTGCGCACAATCGATGTGATGTGAGCCCCAACCGGTGATCATCCCCGCGCCGAACTGCTCGCAGCGCAACCAGCCGGGCCGGCTATAGTCCTTCTGCGGATGCACTCGTTTTTCGGTGTAATACACGTAGGGAGTGGAGCCAAGCCACATCTCATAATTGAGGTTCTTTGGAATCGGCATCTCCGGCTCTTCGTCTCCCGCTGGATCAGCGGGCAGACCCACCGACACCGTCTTCAACTGACCGATTCGACCGTTCCGAACTAATTCGGCCGCATAACGAAACTGCACCGACGATCGTTGCTGGCTGCCGATCTGGAAAACTCGGCCCGTTCGGTGGACTGTGTCGCTCAACGCGCGCCCCTCGGCAATCGTGAGCGAAGCCGGCTTCTGCATGTACACGTCTTTGCCGGCTTCCACCGCGTGAATTCCAATCAACGCGTGCCAGTGATCCGGAGTGCTGATCAGCACCGCGTCGATGTCTTTATTTTGCAGCAGCTCACGGTAATCTCCATAACCGGTAACGCCGTCATAAGGCTTTCCCGTCTTCTTGCTGTAATATCCGTTGACCAGCTTCTTAGCATCGTCCACTCGCTTGCTATCCAGATCGCAAACGGCAATGATCTTCGCGCTGTCGTATCTCCAAACGCCGGGCAAATCGTGTTCGCGCGAAATGCGGCCCGTACCAATCGCGCCCACATTGATCCGGTTGCTGGGAGCATGTTCCTGCAGGACAGACGCGGGCACGATCGTGGGGAATCCGCTCGCCGCGATGGAAGCAACGGCTCCCGTAACTGCCGTCTTCATGAAGTCTCTGCGCGAGACGCCGGTCTTTTGGGTGTTGCTCATAATGGTCACCTCTTGGCGGTATGTCTTACTGAATCATTCGGGCTAACGGCATAAGCCTTAGCGTAATCCAACGGCCGTTGATTTTCGACCACCCACTGGATGCCTCCCAGAATGTGCCGACGGAAGTCGCGGGACTGGTAGTCCTCTTTGCGATGCCCGAGCGAAGTGTACCACTGTCGCCCGCCGTCAAACTCCTGGCACCAGACGGAAGGAAAGACATTGCCGAACGTGTTTGGTCGGTTAGGCTTTGAATCTTTGAGAGTGCTCAGGTCATTGACGGCCAGGATTGTCATATTGACGTTCATCTCTTTCAAGTAATAGCACTCGTCCTCTCTTTCAAACTTCTCGGGCAAATGATCCAGGGAAGGGTGCTTGCGGTCTAACGCGATCACCTCGAACTTCTGAAACTTCTCGTGCCAGTCGAACGTGCCTCCCAGCATCTGCTTAAACCATCTCCACTCGCGTTCGGTCCCGCTGGCTGAATGAATGCCCACGAAACCGCCGCCCGCTTGAATGTAGCGCATCAAAGCTACGCGTTGAGCGTCTGTGTCGAACACGACGTTGTTGGTGTTGGAAAAGATCAAAGCATTATATTTCTTCAGGTTGCTGTCGGTGAAAACGGTAGGGTCATCCGATGCGTCCACAGTGAAACCGTTCTCTTTTCCCAGCGCCTTGATCGCTTCAATCGAATTGGGGATGTTGTCGTGGACGTAGCCCTTTCCGTTTTTTGTGTAGACCAACACACGAACTTTCCGCCAATCCGGTTTTTGCGTGCCTGTATGGGCGGCCCTCCGTGGCCGTCCCTCCCCGATGTGCAAATTTCTAGTTTCGGAGGGAGGGGCGGCCATGGAGGGCTCCCCGTACAAGATGCCAATAAGACTGGTCGCAACGAGCAACGTCGCGGATCGTTTGAATATGTCGGTTCTCATGTCTCTTATTTCTTGATGCCGATTTTTTGTGCTTGCTTCTGCGCTTTCAGCGCGAGTTCTGTCGCGAGAAAACAATGCTCTTGTGTCATCGCAGTTTGAGTTCGGTTGACAATGTCATCGACAAGTTGCTCGCCGTATGGCAAAGGTCCGTGGCTACACTCGATGTAGCGGGTCGATTTCTGGTCCACCAGAAAGAGATGATTGCCCCCGGCTCTTCCGGCGATGTCGACATTCTTGCGAATCTCGATGAATCCCTCTGTGCCGAGAATCGTCAGTCGCCCGTCTCCCCAGGTGCTCAGCCCGTCCGGCGTGAACCAATCGACCCGGATGTAACCCATGCCGCCGTCGCCGCGCAGCATAACATCGCCGAAGTCCTCAAAGGTCGGATACTGCGGATAATGAACGTTGCCGACCTGCGAAGCCACGACTTCGGCCCTGGTCGAGCCTGTGAAGAATAGAAACTGATCGAACTGATGCGAGGCTATGTCGCAAATGATCCCTCCGTATCGCTTGCGGTCGAAGAACCACACCGGGCGCGACTTCGGATTCATGCGATGCGGCCCCAGGCCGATGGTCTGAATGACTTGACCGATGGCGCCCGACTTGACCAACTCGCCGGCTTTGATGGTCGCCGCATTCTCGAACCGCTCGCTGTACATGATCGAATATATGCGCCGGGTCTCCTTTTGCACGCGCCGCACTTCTGCGAGTTGTTCCAGCGTCGTTATGCCCGGCTTATCCGACATGTAGTCCTTGCCGTGACGCATCGCTTCGACGCCGATCGGGGCGCGATCCTCAGGAATCGCCGCGCTCAGAATGAGTTGGATCGAGCTGTCCTCGAGGATCTCCTTTTGACTGTCGACGAGTTTGGCTTGAGGGTATCGCTTGGCGAAGGCGGCGGCGAGTTCAGGCTCTTTGGCATAGAAGGAAGCCAGTTCTCCGCCGCCTCGTCGAACCGCTCCGATCTGACCGTGAATGTGATCGTGGTTGATTCCGATGACCGAGAAGCGAATCCGTGTCGGGCGAGCCTGACTACCTACGTCACGCGCGCCAAGGGTCTCTTTGTGCAAAGCCGACATTACGGTTATCCCAGCTGCGGTGCTAACACAATCTTTGAGAAACTCGCGCCGATTAGCTTGCGCATCCTTCATGACCTTTTTCGCCTCGCAGCCCCGTAGGGGCGAAATGATTATAGTATCGAGCGGCAATTGGTCCTGAACCCGGTAGGGGGTGCAATGTTTCGCGCAGTTGGTCAATGTCGCTCCTAACGGAGCTCAAAAGTACACGTGGCGTCGGTTACTATAAACATTGCGCCCCTACGGGGTCTACTGCCTACTGCCTGCTACTGTCCGTCTAGAATGTGATCCGCGCCTTGAACTGAATCCAGCGCGGCGTATTCCACTGCTGCGTCACCTTTCCAAAGTCATTGCTCGTTGGATCGGTGTTCGGGTTGTCGTACACTACGTGGTTGAAAGAGTTAATGAAGTCGGTTGAGAATTCCAGCCGCAAATTCTCCCTGATCGGAAATGTGCGCTGGATGTTGATGTCCACCTGGTTCAGGCGCGCGCCGCGAAGCCAGTTGAACCGCGACGGGAATATGCGCGTGTGGAATGAATCCAGCGCGAAGTCGGTCGGCACCACATTGTCGTAGGTCTTACCGATGGCGTCCATGAAAGACTTCGGCACGATCTGTCGAATGCGATCGCGATAAGGCTGTGGATTCGTGGTGCTGAAGTCGCGTTGCGCGCGCGGGAACAACCGCCAGTTGAACCAGTTGTCGACGTTTTGCTGATCTTTCGACAGCTCAATATCGCGCGTGCTCCCGAAGAAGATCAAATTCCCGAAGTCATATGTGCGTCCCGACTGCAAATAGTAGACTGGAGCGACCTGCCAATTACCGATTAGCTTCCCTAACAAGCCCTCCGAGACGAAGCGATGACCCTTGCCAAACGGCAGTTCGAACAGTCCGTTGAGCCTCAAGCTATGCGGACGGTAGTTGGTGTTCTGGCGATACACTCGCTCGGTGTCGAATTCATTCTGCCGGAAGTCCTTTATCTGGCTCGACGCCCATTGGTAAGAAACTGAGAACTGAACGCCATGGCTGAAGCGCTTAGTCAAGGACGTCTCCATGTGGTGATACTTCAACGAGACATCCGGCACACGCGCGATCGTCACGCCGTTCATATGCGGGAACGCTCTGAGCAACTGACTGCGACGAATCGTTGTGCTGGTGAAGAACCCGTTCGTCGACATGTCCTGGTAGAGCACGGGGTTCTGTGTTTGCAGGAACCCAAAGTTAGCGATGTTAAACGGATTAGGCACCGTCGTGTTGAGGAACGTGTCATTAGCGGTGTTGGGCACGAGTCCGGTGACCCAGTACTGCTGAGGCAGGAAGTCTATCCGCCTGGTTGTCTGATTGTCACCGGGATTATCGGTGACCGTCGTAATGTTGTCGGTGTACGATCCGAGATAGGCAACCTCCAGCACCATACTGTTGCTCAGCTCACGCTGGACGCCGAAGCGCCACCGCTGTTGGCGGGCGCGTTTCCAATCTTGATTAACAAACGTGAAGCCACGACCTGCGCGCGCCATTATGCCGAGCTGATTGCCGAACGGCTCGTTAAACCGCGTGCCATCTGCGCGCTGCGGAAACGGATCGCTCATAATGGTCCGGCAAGCAGACGGGTTGACTTTGCATTCGGCGCTCTGCAGATTGGTATTCTCAAGAGTCAAACCGTTATTGTTCGTCAACGTCGTACCAGTTGAGCGGCTGAAACCGAACTGATCCAAGCCAAAGTTGAGCACGTTGTTTGTGTCGTAGAACAACCCATACCCGCCGCGGAAGACGGTCTTGCTGTTCCACTGATACGCAAAGCCGACGCGCGGCATGTAAGCGGGTTGCGGTTCGTTCAAGATCGTCGGCGCGCCGTTAAGTCCTAAGTACAGTGAGCCACCGCGCACGTCGAATTGACTGACAGGCAGTTCGGGGATGGGATTCTTAGCGTAAGCAGCTTTCGCCGCATCGGCAATCGGCAGCTGCGCGTTGGGGTCAAACTGACTGAGGCCCCGATTGAATCTTTCGCGGAATCCGCCTTCACGCTCGTAGCGGAACCCGAGATTGAGCATCAGCCTCCTCGAGACGCGCCAATCGTCTTGAACGTAGCCGCCAACGAACGGGTTCGTCATATAGAGCGTGTCGTTACGATCAATGAAGACACTGGTCGGCACGCCGAGCATGAAGGCTGCCCATTCAAACCCTCGGGCTGGCGCGGAGTTCACGAGATTGCATGGCGCTGTAGAGGCATTGGAGTCGCACGCGCGCACAAAGGAGTTACGGAACTGGTACTGGCCCTCTGAATTGCCAGGCCCGTTTGAAGCCCGATAGTTCTGTCGAAAATCGTAGCCGGCGCGCAGCGTATGCTTCGAAAAGATCTTCGAGATTTCTCCGCCTGTATCGGCGACGCTCACGCGCGTAAATCCAGGATATCCCCCGCTCAAGTTGGAGTAGGCGCTAAAGTTGATGTCGGGTAGGCGCTCCTTCCCCGCAGCGCGCTGATCTATATAGTTTGGCAGCCCGATTTTCGCCGCATTGAACGACGTCTGGACAGCATTGAGCTGGCCGCCTTCGATAAACCGATTGTAGCCGACAGTGAATCGCAGGAACGTAGTCGCGCTCAAGGTCCGTACGTACTCGGCGCCGATGCCGATATTGCGACGCACCAGGCCGTTTGAGTTCAGCCCACGCGCTGTCTCAAAGGTCCAGTCGCCGCGGTCCTCTAGGAAGCTGTTGTAACTCCACTTGCCGGTCAGCTTCGACTTCGATGAGATGTTGGCATCGATCCGATTCTGGAAAGCCTTATAGTCCCAGTTGAACGGCGTGGCTGAGGCGATGTAGTTGTTCGGATCGGCAGGACCCGCATTCGGGTTGTTAGGTAGCGGATACAGCTTCACGATGGCGTTGTAGATCGGATTCAGGATCGGCACCTGGTTATTGGGGAAGGGATCGCGGACAACGCGACCACCGACAAGACGAGCCGTGCGTGGATCGTAAATCTGAAACTGCGGGCCAAGCTTCAGTAAATCCGAAAAATCGCCGCGCCGGTGAGCAGCCGTCGGAACGGTGCGGTTGATGGCTGTGACTTCTTCCGATTTGACTTCCTTATATCCGTTAAACGCAAAGAAAAAGAAGAGCTTGTCTCTGCCATTCCAGAGATGCGGCAGGCGCACCGGACCGCCAATGGTGGCCGCGTAAGTGTTCGAGCGACCCGCTGTCTGGAGCTCCTGCTGGCGCAGTGCTTCGGCAAGCGCCGTGTCGCCGGCAGCCAGTGCAGCGCCGATTTGCGCGCCGCGCGTTGACTTCGTGAAGGTAGGAGTCGCGTTCCACCGTTGCTGCCAGTGCAGCCACGAAATCGTGCCATGAAAGTTGTTGTTGCCGCTCTTGGTCACCATGTTCATGACGGCGCCGGACGTGTGTCCCTGTTTGGCGTCAAACTCTGACGAGCTGATCCGGACTTCATCAATCGCGTCAGTTTCCGGAATAAAACCAGCACGTCGACTAATTCCGCTGTTCGGAATTCCATCGAGCACAAACTCAGTGCCGCCCACGCCGCCGGCCGCGCTGATCTGCGATGAGCCAATGTTGGAGTGCAGACCCAGATAGTTAGGCTGTCCTGTCCATTGAATACCAGGGAGGGCGCGCACGACCAGCATCGCGTTGTTGCCGAAAACCGGCAGGCTGCGAATAACTTGATTCTCCAAGACAGCCGAGCCGCTGGCCGAAGTCGTCTCAAGCAGCGGCGCTGCCGCCGTCACAACGACTTCTTCGGTGATTACTCCGGCTTCCAGAGTTATCTCAATATTGGCGCGGCTGCCGACGTTGACAACAACTCCTTGGCGGACAACCTTCTTGAATCCTTTCGCTTCCACCGACACGTTGTAAGTGCCCGGAATGAGATACGGTATCTCAAACGCGCCACTTTCATTGGTGCTCACCTTCGTGGAAGCGTTCGTCGCGGAGTCGGTCGCAACCACATCCGCACTGGCAATGACTCCGCCGTGAGAATCGTGAACCGCGCCTAAGATCGTGCCGCGAGTTTCCTGGGCGAATGCTGAGACGCCGCAGCTCAAGAAAGCGAGTAGCGCGAGGCCCAGCGCTGGTACTCGAGAAATACCGATGTGCGCGGCGATTGTCCGAAAGTTGGTGTTCATTGGCTCCTCCATGAAGTAGCGGGTCTAAATAGGGCAATGCCGAGTAGCTCTGAAGGTTTTCCGCTCCGGCTATGCCGATCTCGTCAATTGTGATCCAGCGTGTTATCTGCGCCTGCAATAATTAGTTCGAGGCTGCGGCAATATACGTTATCTTCGATCCTGTCAACGGCATTGCTCAACTGAGCCGGAGAAAGCAAATGGAGCCTCAAGCGACAGTCGGCGCGCCGAAGTGTTTTTGGAGAACGAGCGCGACGGTGCCCCTGAGCCTCGGTTGCGCTGCCGGATCCGCTGCTACAATGCGCGCGTTGGCGTGAGTCACCGAGCGATCTCTAACTGTTCGATCCACAACCGGGCCTACTTTGTCCCAGACGCGAGCGACATCGCCAACGACCACGATGACATCGGGCGCCAGTCCGGTGACCAGCAGCGCGATACCCTGTCCCAAATAATGCGCCATCTTGTTGACGGCCGCCGTGGCCTTAGTATCGTTCTGTTCGGCGAGCCGTAACACCTCCTCGAAGGTCGGCGGCGTCACTGGCGATTTGGATCGGCTGCCGTTGCGAGCAGCCGAAACAGATCCAACATAGTATCGAACCGCCGCCGAGTTGGAAGCATAGACCTCCCAGCAGCCGCGGTTCCCACACCGACACTCGAGCCCATCTTCGACCAGTGTGATGTGACCGAACTCGCCCGCGGCGCCGGTGGAACCGCGCACCAGCTGGTGGTTCAAAATCAAACCGCTTCCAATGCCTTCCGATACCGTCACCGCGATCAGATTACGGACCCCGTCGGAACCCTGACCAAACCACACCTCTGCGAGCGCGCAGGCATTGGCAGCGTTTTCCAACTCCACGGGCAGTCCAGTCGCCTTTTCAAGAGGTGTTTTTAGATCGACATCGCTCCATCCTAAATTTGGAGCGAATACCAGCTTCTGGGAAGCTAAATCGATTCGACCCGGCAAACTCACGCCTATGCCTTCGCAGGAGATCTCGGGATGCGTCCTGATCAGCCCGCGCAGGCGTCGCCCCAACCTGCCGATAAACTCCGACGGATTGCCGGAGGTTGGGATTGATTCCTGAGCAACGAAGTGCGCGTCCAGATCGGCGACGCCAATCGATGTAGCGGCCGGATGAATGTCGACTCCGATGATACCGGCCCGCCCCTTATTCAGGTGGAGGAATCGCGGCCGTCGACCCCGCGGCGTGTATCCGATTGCGCCCTCGGTCACCCAACTCTCTTCGATCAATTGCTCAGTTATCAGAGATACGGTGCTGCGCTGGAGCCCCGATTGCCGAGCGAGGTCGGCACGCGAGATGGGCTGATGCCTTCGAATCAGGTTGAGCATTATGCGCCGGTTTATGTCGCGCGCCGTTTCGCTTGTTGCCACCTGAAAATTGGTGAGATCGATCTTCCGCATAGCAGCACCAACTCAAGAGCCCGCGGTCCGTTACACGACTCGGGTTGATGATTGAACTCCGCGTGAAACGGCACTCTATAATTCGAGTGTCGAACTATATCGCTGTTCGAAAAAAGTCGCAAGCGAAAAAAACACTAAAACAAACCGACTATTCCTTTTCCCATTTCCTTGTGATAGGATAAAAATTCCGTTTTGGACGCTTCCACCTTTGCTAAACGAATGCGCCGGGCAGTTGATCCCGCGAGCGATTAAACGGTCAGTCTTTCCAGACACGAGGACTAAATGAACGAACAAGAGCAGCCCGGCGTCCGAGTGCTCCACGTCTTTAACAACATCAAAACTGAGAGCGCCGAAACGGCCAGGTTTCCCGACGGCCTAAAGTCGCGTCGTTGGGTTTACGGGCAGATGGTACTTGCGGTGGCAAAGAAGATCGCGCACTCACCGTTTTCAATTCACTCGTGGGGGGCGTTGCGCCGGACCGTTTTGGCGAATTTTCTTCCCGACAACATCCTGGATCGCTATAAAGCGTACCAGCGTGGCGAATGCAACCGCTGCGGACTTTGCTGCAAGATTCAATTCCAGTGTCCGTTTCTAATCGATGAAGGTCCTTACAACACTCGCTGCGGTATCTACACGACCCCGCACGCGCCACAGGCTTGCGTCAAATTCCCGCTCGACCCTTTGGATTTGAGACTGTTGCAGCGGGAAGTCGGCAACGCTTGCACCTTCTATTACGAAGGCGCGCCGCAGACTCTATCGATTCTCGAGTTCGTAAAGCTTTACACGCAGGGAGTCCGGCAGCAACTCGCGAGACGCAAGTTGAAGGAAGCAGCGGAAGGCGGCGATTGATTGTCTTAGGACAGCGTAAACAACTAAGCCCCGGAACGAACTGAATCAACAGCTGCTCCGGGGCGAAACCAACTACACCAAACTGACTAATCTCCGCTCGCGCCTTTCTCCTTACCAGGCTGCGGAACAATCCGCAGATATGGCTTGAGCGTTTTCCATCCACCCGGGAACTTCTGCTTGGCCTCTTCGTCGGAAACGGCGGGAACGATAATAACGTCATCTCCCTGATTCCAATTCACAGGAGTGGCGACGCTGTACTTTGCCGTGAGCTGAAGCGAATCGATGACCCGAAGCACTTCATCGAAGTTCCGACCTGTGCTCGCGGGGTAGGTGATCGTCAGCTTCACCTTTTTGTCCGGACCAATCACGAACACCGATCGCACGGTGAACGTGTCGCTCGCGTTTGGATGGATCATCTCATACAAGTCGGAAACTTTCCGGTCAGCGTCGGCAATCACCGGAAAGTTAAGCTTCTGGCCCTGAGTTTCCTCGATGTCGTCAGCCCACTTCTTGTGCGAGTCGGCCGGGTCGACGCTCAGCCCGATGATCTTACAGTTTCGTTTTTCAAACTCGGGTTTGAGCCGGGCCGCTTCGCCCAACTCCGTCGTGCACACGGGCGTGAAATCCTTGGGATGAGAAAACAAAACAGCCCAACTATCGTCGATCCAGTTGTGGAATTGAATCGGGCCTTCTGTTGTCTCCGCGGTGAAATCTGGCGCGGTGTCTCCTAATCGAATTGACATAATCTGTGCTCCTTTCGTTGTGAGAATAGATTGCAGTGTCCTCAGCGCTGCAGAAAAACTTATCGGTCAAATAATATATTCTTGCCTGGCGGAGAATTCAACCGAAGTCGGCTCGGTGGGTTCGCGTCAGTTTTTAGCGGATCGCCATCTAAATCCCACCCATGATTACTTCACGGGAAAAGAGATCGTCTCGATCACCTGCACTGCATGGCCTTCGAAGGTGCTAGGTTCAAACTCCCATTGCCGAGCCGCGCCGACCGCCGCTTCGCCAAGCTTTCCTTGACCTGAAAGCGCTCTTGGAAGTCGCACCTTTCCGTCGCGTCCCACAACCACCTCCACTACTGCCGCTCCTTCCTTCGCTTCCTTCAGCGCATCAGCCGAGGCCTTCTTTGTTGCCGCTCCAAGGTGCACGGCCTGCCCAAGATCATTCCCGTTGATGGTTGATATGGTCGGCACGGTCCAAAGTTCACCGGTCTGTTGCTGAGGGTTTGCTTCGAATATCTCTACCGATTTGCGCAGTGCCGCGTCCGCTTTGGAGAGCAGCTCTGTTCGCGCAGCCGAGTCTCCTTCAGTCGCTGCGCTTGCTCGATAGATAAGGTTTAACAAGTTGTAAGCCTTTATCGACCGAGGCGCGATGGTAACCGCCTTCTGAGCCGAGTCGATGCCATCAGCGAGCAGCTTCTTTGTCGCCGCCGCTTCTTCCGGTTTCAGAGTCTTGTTTCCAGATGCGAGGCGAGTAGCTATTTGAAGGTGCGCTTCATCCCAATACAGCAGCGTCATGTCGGTTAGCACTTGTGCTTTCTTGGAAGGCGACTGTCCTGGAATCTCAACGCGTCGTTTCATCCACTGCCGCGCCTGTTCGCTGTCGCGCATCCGGTTGTAAGAGTAAGCAATGTACCCGATCGCCT
Organism: Blastocatellia bacterium; assembly: GCA_036505875.1. Classification (GTDB taxonomy): domain Bacteria; phylum Acidobacteriota; class Blastocatellia; order UBA7656; family UBA7656; genus Onstottus_A. The sequence goes on from DASXSR010000247.1 coordinate 19,857, forward strand.
GATCGTTGTTTGGATCCTGAGCCAGCACTTCTTTGTAGGCTTCGATGGCTTCCTTGAACTTGCCGGCTTTGTACAGGTCGTCGCCTTTCTTGAGCAGCTCATCGACCTTTCCCTGCGACGCGAGCTCAGCGTACGCGAACGTCTTTTCTGCGGGGGCTGATATCGAGGCCGCTACCGACAATGTTAGAACTGCGAACATAATCTTCTTCAAGTTAATTCCTCCTAAATCCATTCGAACTTCGGGGCTGACTCGATGACGCGGGCGCCACTTGTATCTCGACAACACGCAGTGTTAAAAGGTTTGGTCGCGAACTCAAGCAGCCCGGTCGCGCTAACCGGCAACCATCGGAGCCACACTCGCCGCGGACGACACTGCGGCGGGGACAGCGGCAGGTTTCATCCAAGACAACTGAACGAGCGCGTTCTCCGGCACGTAGCGTGGATCGCACACGCCGCAACGGATGCACGGGTCAGTTGCCGGGCACGGCTTGGTTGTCTTCTCTGCCATCGCGCGCTGGTATTCCCGTTTCATGAATTCAGTGGTGAGACCGATGTCCACCACATCCCACGGCAGCAGCTCATCCAGCGAACGTCGCCTGAGCGAATAATCGGACCAGCCGCGCATCGCCTGCCGCCAATTTCCTGTGCGGTCGGCTTCGAGGATAAACTCCGAAACTCGACGGTCGCCCAACGATAGCAGCGCCTGGAGCTGCGCAATGCGCGACGACATCGCTCGCACCTCGACGTTTGGCATTCTCTTGAACACGCGCGTCAGATACTTGATCTTTTGATCGAGCTCTTTTTCAGATTCTATCGGCTCCCACTGAAACGGCGTTTGCGGCTTGGGCACGAATGCGTTTAGAGAAACGATTATCGATCCTGCGCGACCGCGCGGGCGGGCAGCTTCAAGCATACGGTCGCGGATTCGCTCGGTCAGGGTCACAATCGCATCGAGGTCTTCATCTTCTTCGGTCGGCAGCCCGATCATCATATAAAGCTTCACGTTGAGGATGCCTCGCTCAAAGATCATCTCGGCGATCTCGACTATCTGATCGTTGGTCAGGTCTTTGTTGATGACTCGGCGCAAACGGTCGGAGCCAGTCTCTGGCGCAATTGCGATCTGCTGATCGTTTCGTCTGACAAGGGCGTCGAGCAACTCGGGAGAGATCTGATCGAGTCGAAGCGATGAAACAGAAACTTGATAATCGAGTGCTTCGAGACCCGCGAGAAGCTGATGAATTTCCGGATGATCGCAAACGGCTGTCGCCACAAGCCCGATCTTGTCCGTTACTTCTCGCATCTCGGCCGCCCGGGCCAGCAGCTTCTCGGCCGAGAAGACTCGCGGCGCAAGATACGAATAGCCCGCCCAGCAAAAGCGGCAGCCCATCGAGCATCCACGCGAAATCTCTATCAGATAGCGCCCGCTCATCTCTGTATTGTCGGTTATGATTTCGCTTGCTGGTATAAAATCGTCGTCGAAGTGCCCGTCACCCTCCTGCTTGCGCATCGGGTTCCGCATTGTGAACACACGACGGGGCGCGCCATTCTTCGGAACGATCTGGCTGACTTTCCCGTCGTCATATCGAATATCGTAGAAGCTGGGAACGTAGAACCCAGGCTCTTTCGCCAGCCGCAACAAGAGCCCTTCGCGTGAGCCGGCTTCGCTCATCGCATCGATCAGAGCCGGCACAAGCACCTCGCCCTCGCCCACGCAAACCACGTCGACGAAGTCGGCCACCGGCTCAGGATTCAGAAACGCCGCAGCGCCCCCCATCACCACGAGCGGATGCCAATCATTACGGTCTTCTGACTTGACCGGGATCTTTGACAACCTCAGCAGCTTGGGAATGTTGAGATAATCGGTCTCGAATGAAACCGAAATGGCGAGCACATCGAATTCAGAGACTGGCGTTTCAGATTCCAGCGAAAGAAGCGACGACCCGGTGCGCTCGAGTTCTTGTTCGATATCGGCATCGGGCGTGAACACGCGTTCGCATGTGACATCAGGATAAGAATTGAAGAGTTGGTATACGGCTTGAAAGCCTAGATTGGACATCCCGATATGATAGGTGTTGGGATAAGCAAGCGCGATGTCCAGCCCAAGCCCGCGCGGCTTCTGGCTGATCAATCCGCGTTCATCGTCGCGCAGCTTATTATATCGCTCGGTTATCTTTCGCATTCAGTCAATTAAAGAGATTACGTCCTGCTCAACGCTTATCGGTTCGTACAACGACGCCGCTTCTCGCTTGGAGGGCGCTTTCGCCGGAACCTTGACGACGCGAACGGTACTCACGCGCTCGCGCCCGCGTATCGAAAGCACATCACCTTCTCGCACCTCGCGGCTACTCTTTGCTCGCGAACCGTTCAGCTTCACCGCGCCTGCTTCGCACATCTCTTGAGCCTGAGTTCGGCGCGGCACAAGTCGCGACAGCTTCAGGAAGACATCAAGCCGCATATTCAAGGCGCTTCAATTCTTGTCCGACTTATCGGGCTTCGCTTGGGCGGTTACGTAACCCTTGCTGATCTGGACGAATGCTTCGTCGCGCAGCTTCTTCAAATACTTCTTGCGAGCCTCCTCGGCGCGTTCCATCGTCGCCGCGCGGCCAATTGTGTTCTGTACATCAGCTTCTTCGAACTTGCGGACCGTTGATTCCTTGCGCTCATCGACGTGGATGATCTCAAATCCATCTTGCAGTCTTATCGGCTCGGTGACGTCACCGGTTTTAATGGTCGAGATTGCGGAGGCAATGTCTGGATTAAGCTCTCCTTGCTTAAAGCTGCCGATCTTCCCGTTCTGCGCGCGCGAGGCGCGGGTTGCGGGCGAGTTCTCTTTCACTGCGTCGACGAAGTTCTTGCCTGCGCGAATCTCGACGACCAGACGCTTTGCTCGCTGCTCGACTTCGGCGGCGGTGTGCCCTTCCAGGGGCAAGAAGATCTCTGAAAGCGTCACCTCGCCCGGCATCGTGAACAACTTGTCTTTATTCTTTTCATAGAAGTCGCGCCGCTCCTTGTCGCTCAACCGCTGAAAGATCGGGGAAAGAACTTCCTTCTGAATCACATATTGTTGTTGCAGCCGCTTGCGCAACGAGGCTCGCGCGGATTCCGGGTCGATGCCTTGCTTTTTCAAGTCGTTCTCGAATGCGAGAACGTTTGGGGCCCCGTTTTCTTTGGCGATCTCGGCCATCTGCTGATTGACCTCGGCCTCGACGTCGATGTTCAACTCCTTTGCCTTCTGCTCCAGCAAAATGTCGTCGATCAGGTAATCCAGAACGCTTGACCTCAGCCGCTCGTACTCGGCGTTAACCTCAGCTTCGCTCTTGCCTTGCATTTGCCGAATGAGTTCTTCTTTGAAATCGCGCAGCGCGTTGTTGTAATCGGCGATAGTAATGATGTCATTGTTGACTCGCGCAACAATGCCGTTTATAAGCTCCGGCTCCTGAGCGCGCGAAGCTGCAGTCAGCGCTAACACAAAGCCGACTGTAAGGAACAAAATGACTAACTTCATTGGCACATCCTCTCTTTTAATCGCGGATTGCGGATTTCAGATTGCGGAATCCGCAATTCGCAATCTGCAATCCGCAGTTCTTCGGGCTGGTGTTAAACGTCAATTATGCCTCATCTGGCCGGTGTATGTGAAGCCCAGCGCCGGATCGTTTATCTTGATCGTCGCCTCCGCACTAAGCCGTCCGACGATGGCGTCAACTGCCTGTTGATTTTTCCGCGCGATTAACTCGTCGGCCAGCATCGCCCGGCGATCGTCCAGCTTCGAGCGGCGTTCCTCGAGGGAATGAGGCTTGATGATCTGTTCGAGCTTGAAAATATGAAAGCCATAATTGGATTCGATGACTGGGCTCACTTCGCCGGGACGAAGTTTCTTAACTGCCGTTTCGAGCGCTTCCGGTAGCTGACCTTCATCGTAGCGCGCCAAGCCGTTCTGCTCCGCGCCAGTCGCGTCAGAGTGTTGCCGCGCGATCAAGGCAAAATCGCGCCCCCCTTCCGTAACCTCGCGGCGCAAACGGTCTGCCTGCTCGCGAGACGCGACGCGAATCTCGCGCACCAAGAACCCTGGCCGGTCGGTGAGTCGCGACTGATTCTTTTCGATGTACTGATTGATTTCGTCGGGCGAGACGCGCACGTCACGCAAGGCTACCTGTCGGTAGTATTTTTCGACCAGCAGATCTCGAGCTAGTTCATCCCGCGTGACAGCGCCGGCCGTGGAAGCATTCATCTGCGGATTGTTTTGCGACGTCTGCTCTATCTCTGCGGTGCTAACGCTGAGCCCAATTCGCGTCGCGTCGTCAAGCACAAGCCGACGCTTGATGTATTCGTCAAGCATCTGGCTTCGAATCGAGTCGGAATTGTCGGCGGCGCTCATATCGCCGAGCTTAAGCGAGAGGAAACGCTCGAACTCGTCGCGGTGGATTTCACGCCCGTTCAACGTAAGGATGATGGCGGAGCGTTCGCTCGCGTTGCGGCAGCCTGTAGCAAGAAGAATCAAAAGCAGAATCAGCAGCGCAAATAATACAACCTTACAGATCATTTTCCATTTGCCATTTTACAATTCCTCATTTGTCATTCTCGCTACTTACCAATGTGAAATGGCAAATGAAAAATGGCAAATGAAGAATGAGAGGGACTACTTGATCTTCTTGCCTCTTATTTCCTCGCCATTCAAGTTTATTATGATCTCGACTACCTTGCCCTTATCATCGCGACCAAACTTAATCTTGGCATTGACATTTGTGACCGAAAAAGTTCCATCATCCTCGGGCTGCAGCTCTTCCTTGTTGCCCTGGTCACGAGGCTGCCCGAACAACTTGTCGCCTTCGCGGGTAATAACCAGGACGCCGATCGGAGCCTCGTACTCACCGACGTAATCGTCGAAGGTCTTCGGATCAGCCTTTCCAGGTTTCGCAGCTGGCGGTGAAGGTTTCTTGTCGTCCTGCTTTGCAGATTCGGTTTGCTTCTGGTCTGCAGCCTTGCCAGGCTTGTAGTCCGCGAGCCATTCGACGTCGACGGTCTCGGCCTTTCGGCGTTCTTTCTCGGCGATCAGCCATTTGCCGCGCTCGTTCCACGGTGGCCCACCTTCGGGGTCAACGTGACAGAACGTGCAATCCTTGGCGCCAAACTTTTTCGCTTTGGCTAGCAGCGGCGGATAACCAAACGTTTGGCCGGCAAGCGCGGCGACTAATCCGGCAACGAAAATCAGTGCGATTGAGAGCTTGATCGTCTTCACTCTTCCCTCCTAAATTCTGCAGTATCGCAAAAATACTAAACTAAAAAGGTGTGAACAAAAAGGGACGAAAAGGACATAAGCGACCCAAGGGACGAGTCTTGTCTGGTTTTGATCCTTCCCATCGTTTTGGTTCCTTCACCTTGCGCACGTGAGCGCCCGACCGCCGTCGATGCTCACGGTTGCGCCGGTGATCCAACTCGCGCGATCGGACGCGAGAAAATAAATCAGATCGGCGACCTCTTCAGGTCGCCCCACTCGACCAAGCGGATGCGTCGTCTTGCTGTGTTCGAGAAACGCCGCGTAAGAGTCTTCATTCATGCCGCCCGCTCGATGAAGCTCGGTAACCGTTACTCCGGGATTAACCGAGTTGACCCTTACGCCTTTCGCCGCCAGCTCGAGCGCCACGCAGCGGGTCAGTTGATCGAGCCCGGCTTTACTTACGCAGTATGCTAACACGCCAATGAACGAGCGCAGCCCGTTCACGCTCGAGACGTTGACGATGTTGCCTCGCGAGCGCTCGAGGTGCGGCAACGCGAGTTTCATCAAATGAAAAATCGAACGCAGATTGATCGTCATCATCTCATCCCACAACTCGAGCGTTGTATCTTCTATGCGCCCGGCTTTCAAAATTCCGGCGGAGTTGATCAGGACGTCGAGCCCACCCATCTTCTCGGTTGCCGTCGCAATGCACGTCTCGGCTTGCCTCTCATCCGACAGATCGGCCGCGATGACGTGGGCAGTCCCGCGAACCTCAGCGCGACTCGCAATGTCTTGGAGCGAACGCTCGCGCCGTCCGACCAGGACCAGGTTGGCGCCCTCGGCGAGAAAGCGCTCGGCAGCCGCACGTCCAATACCGCTCGACGCGCCGGTGACTATGATATTCTTGCCTTTCATCTGTTGTTCCTCACACAATCTCAGCAGGCGCTTCTTTCTCTTCCTGCACCCGTTCTATCCTTGTTTCAACTATCCGATTGCGAGCGGTTGATTGAACCGTCAGCTTCAAACCGTTGTAGTCGACGCTCTCGCCGCGCTTGAGCAGCCTTCCCGCCCGCGCCATCATAAATCCTGCAATTGTATGATAAGTGTCCGACTCGGGGAGATCGAGACCGAGCAGCTTGTTCGCGTCCCTGATTGAAAGGTTGCCGCGAACGGTATAAGCGCCGTCTGGCTGCTCGACTATCTGGCGCGCCGCTGCTTCGTCGTGTTCGTCGCGAATGTCTCCGACTATTTCCTCGAGCAAGTCTTCGAGCGTCACCATTCCTTCTACACCTCCGTGTTCGTCAACAACCAGAGCCATATGCTCGCTCGATCGCCGCAGCGTTCGGAGCGCGTCGTTCAGCTTGACGCTCGTGGGAAGAAAGATGGGCGGCCTGATGAGCTCTTCGACTGCGACCTCCTGGCCTTTTCGAACTGCGCGGCTCACGTCCTTGTAGAGCAAGACGCCAATAACGTTGTCCAGCGAGTCGCGATAGACCGGCATGCGCGAGTAGCCGGTTTGCTCGAAAACCTCGAGCATCTCGGACGCGCTGAGCTCTGCATCCAGAGCTTCGATCTCGGTGCGCGGAACCATCACGCTCTCGACCGTCGACTCGGTGAAATCAAAAACGTTGTTGATCAACTGCCGCTCGTCCTCAATGAGATGCCCGCTCTTGTGACTCAGGCCAACGAGATGACGCAACTCCTCTTCGGTGTATACCGCGGTTTCTTCCGCGGAAAGGTGCAATCCCAGCAATCGAACGACAACGTTGGCCGAGCGATTCAGCAGCGAGATCGGCGCTTTGAAGACACGATAAAAAATATCGATCGGACGCGCTACCGCCAGCGCAAGCCGTTCAGCGCGCTCCAGCGCCAGGGTCTTCGGCACCAACTCACCGAGCACTATGTGAAGATAAGTAATCGACGCGAACGCCAAGATGATGGCGATCGAATGAGCCGCGACCGTCGATGCCGCGCCGGGCAACGCGCGTTCGAGCAAGGGTTGCAAAACGTGCGCGACGGTGTCCTCGCCCACCCAACCCAGCGCGAGGCTTGCGAGAGTCACGCCGAGTTGAAAGGCCGATATGTAAGCGGTGAGGTTCTCGACTATTCGCAGAACTGTGCCGGCTCGCCTGTTGCCCTCCGCGACCAGTCCTGCAACGCGCGAGCGTCTCACAGTCACCAGCGCGAACTCGGACGCGACGAAGAAAGCATTGGCCAGCACAAGAAGGATGACGACTGCCAGCTTGAGGATGATGGTCAATAATGACGATCCATCCATGACTGAAGAGATTTTAGCAGCGCGCCAGGTGGGTGACTAGCAATGAAGCGAGGGGCGCGGAAGCTCATCCGCGCCCCTTGACTTAAGCGCTTACTGTTGCGGCGGCGAGACTCGCTGACCCGGATTGACAAACGCCAATCCGCTGTCTCGAATTTGCTTATTCAAATTCGGGATCGCATCGTCGATCAGCTTGTTCAACTGATCGATCAACGTCTTCAATTCAGCCGACAACTCGCCTATCTTCGCCGTTTGATCGAGCGTCGGCGCAGCCGTGTAGCTGTCGAGTCCGTTGAAGAGCTGACCGATCCTTCCAAGCACCGGCCTCGGCGCATCGGGGAGAGGTGGCCCCGCGCCGCCGGACTGATCAAACGTCGGCACGAGCTTCTTGGAAACATCATCCACTTGATCCGACACGGACTTCACAGCGTCGTTGACTTCTTTGGGAACATTCGGCGTTCGCCTCAACGACTCTTGAAGCGAGGTCACCTGAGTCCTGAGGTTCTGCACCGAACGTTGCGCGGCCGCAGCCGAACGCTGAAGCTCGTAGGCCTTTATCACTGCTTCGCTCCACTTCGCGCGGTCCGCTTCGGAGATCGTTATCCGCGGGTCTTCTTCAACGTGCACGGTCGTGGCCGATTCCTTGCCAAAGGCGGAGACCTTGATCGTGTAGTCCCCCGGCGCCACGCGAGGTCCTCGAGCGCCGCCACCAAAGAACCCGCCAAACAGCGCGGCTTGTTGCTGTTGTTGTTCGGGATTCGCTGCCTGTTCGGCGGCGCCCTGCGGTGCGGTTTGTGGCGACGTTTGTTGCGCAGCAGCTTGCTGCGCCTGTTGCGCCGCGGCACGACGACCGCCTCCGCCAGCGCCGCCGCCTCCACCGGCGCCGCGTCCACCGCCTCCGCCCCCGAAGCCTGGACCGACCTGCCCGGCAGGAGCACGCCTGAGGTCCCACACCAGGCGATTGACTCCCGCTTCTCTCGGGCCGGTCATTTCGCGAACTACCTTGCCGCTCTTATCGGTGATCGTAACTCGAACGTTCCCATCGGGCTTGGCTCGCAAGTAGTAATCGATCACTGCTCCATATGAAGGATTCGACGCCGAAAACCATTTGTGGCCGACGTTTCCCTTCCGATTGTAGAGCCGAAACTCAACAGCCGTCGGAACGTCAAACACCGCGACGTCGGAGTTCATCACCGCGTCCGACATTTTCTCCAAAGCGCTAATGTTGTCCAACACCCAGATCGATCGTCCGTGAGTCCCAAGCACAAGATCGTTATCGCGAGGATGAATCTGAATGTCGTCAACGCGAACCATCGGCAGGTTGCCTCTCAATCGAGTCCAGTGTCCACCGTGATCCATCGAAACGAACGCTCCGAACTCAGTGCCGAGAAAGAGCAGGTTTTGATTGCGCGGATGTTCGCGAATCACGCGACAGGTGATACCCGCCGGCAAATCGCTCTTCAAAGATTTCCAGCTCTCACCGTAGTCGGTCGACACAAAAACGTAGGTGTTGTAGTCGTCCGAACGATGGTTATCAAACATCGCGTAGACCGTTCCTTCGGCGAAGCGCGACGGAACAACGCGGCTGACGTAACCATTCTTCGGAATGCCGGGAACCTTGGCGGTTATGTCCTTCCAGGTCCTGCCGCCGTCGCGCGAGACTTGAAGATTGCCGTCGTCAGTCCCCGCGTACACCAGGCCTTCCTTCAGCGTCGATTCGGCGATCGTTGTTACCGTGCCGTAACTAACTACGCCATCATGCCGGGAAAGCATGTTTCGATCGGGAAGCACTCCCATGATCGGCAACTTATCTCGGTCCTGGTTTTTGGACAGATCTTCGCTTCGCATCCAGGTGTCGCCCCGATCGGCCGACCGGAAGACACGATTACCGCCATAATAGATCGTTGTGTGGTTGTGCGGCGAAATCAGGATCGGCGAGTTCCAATTGAATCGATACGGAGCTTCGTTTGCTGGAGCCTCGGGTCTTATTGTGCGCCGCTCGCCTGTCTTCATCTCCAACCGCGCAACGTTACCGTCCTGCGATTCAACATAGATGGTGTCCGGGTCGGCCATATCAACCACGGAATAGAACCCGTCGCCGCCGCCCGTGCGATACCATTCATCGTTGGTTATGCCTTCAGTGTTGAGCGTGCCGCTCGGACCGGACCAGCTCCCGTTATCTTGAAGCCCACCGTAAACCCAGTACGGCTTTCGATTGTCGAGCGAAATCTCATAGAACTGGCCGAGCGGAACTGTGTTGATATAATCCCACGAGCGCCCTCGATCAAACGACTGATGAATGCCGCCATCCGAACCTGCGAGCATGTGATTGGAGTTCGCCGGATCGATCCACAATCCGTGATAGTCACCGTGAATTCTCGTCACGACGTTCTGCGCCCACGTTTTTCCGCCATCGTCGGAAACATACATGTTGGCCGCGCATTGCCAGATGCGCTGATCGTTGTTGGGGTCAATGCGAATCTGACTGTAGTACAGGGGCCGCGAATCCAAATCACCCATCTTCTTCCAGGTCGCGCCGCGATCTTCAGACCTGAACACCCCTCCGCTTCTATTCTCGATGATCGCGTAGACAATGCTCGGGTTCGCGCGATAGATGTCCAAACCTATGCGACCGGTGTTGCCTTCGGGGAGATCCTTTGTGAGTTTGGTCCAGGTCGCCCCGCCGTCGATCGTCTTGTAAATAGCGCTGCCCGGACCGCCGCCGTTCATGCCCCACGCTGTACGTCGTCGCTGGTAAGCCGCGGCGTAAAGTGTCCAGGGGCTTTGCGGATCAATGGCGATATCATTCACGCCGGTGTCTTCATTGACAAATAGCGACTGAGTCCATGTCTTCCCGCCGTCAGTGGTTTTGTAAACGCCTCGCTCGCGATTCGGTCCCCAGAGGTGCCCGGCTACCGCGACGTAGACGACGTTGGGATCGCGGGGATCGATGACCACACGGCCTATGTGCTTGGAATCTTTCAAGCCCATGTTCTGCCAGGTCTTGCCGCCGTCAAGCGAGCGATAAATGCCGTCGCCCCACGATGAGCTTTGTCGATTGTTGGACTCACCCGTTCCGACCCAAATGATGTTGGGGTCTGACGGCGCGATCGCAATGTCGCCGATCGAAGTCGATCCCTGCTCGTCGAAGATGGGCTCGAAAGTCGTGCCCGCGTTTGTGGTCTTCCACACGCCCCCGGTGGCGGCGCCTACGTAGAAGGTGGAACTGTTGCCTTCAACCACGGCGAAGTCGTCTATGCGCCCGCCCATGATAGCCGGACCGATAGAGCGCCACTGCATATTCTTGAGCGCTGTTTCTTCCGGTCTCGCCTTGCCGTTCTGTCCATAGACGACACTGCCAGAAGCCAGAACAAGAGCCGAGACGAAGACTACCAGGCGTGATGCGTTCAAGCGTAACTTGATGTCCATAACGTCCTCTTTATGTATTCCACTGGTGAATGGAAGGGTTTGCCCTACAGCGCCGGGAAGGTATCACCGTGATGGCAGGGAGTCAAGCGTTCGTTACGAGGTTCACAGGTTTGACAATGATAATGTCAAGCTCGATGATTCGCTTATGAACTCCGAACAATCGGATGATCTGTCGAAGAAAATACTTGAATTAGCCAGAGCCACCGAGGTCCCCGCTGAATCGTTCCTAATGCAACGGTTGTCGCTCGACGATCCGGATCAAGTTCAATCGGTCATCGACGGGCTTATGTTATCGCTTATAAGCTTCTGCTATCATCGGCATCCACGCGGCGAGAATGTTCACGAAGTGATGGAGGAGCTTGAGCGCGTCGGGCCGGGCTCGGCTGAAGCCGCTGACATCGAGCGAAGAGCGGACGACGCTGCTGCGCTCCAGATACCTTTCATCGTCACGCTCAACAAGCTCGTCGAGGACTACTATCACGTGAGGCGGCGGTTGGAAGCCAGGCTGCGGGCCGAAGAGTAAGCTATTCGTCTGCCTCTTCCTCAACATCTGCCGACGACTCGGCTGGAGACAGCCCCTTTATTTCGCCGGAGATTTCCGCTCGCCTCGATTTTGCAAGCTTCATTATCTGTGACAAATGTTTTCGGGCGCGACGTGCCGCCGCCTTGTTTCCTTTCTGACGAAAAGTCATGTTTTCGGCGGCGAAACGTCCTACTTCCACGAGAAGCTGGCCGGTCGTCGAGCCCTGAACCCGGCGGTCAAACAAGCGGCGCTCATCGCCGCTTCTGCGATCGGGCGACCCGGCGGGCGGGCCGAGATCCGATTTGCGTCGCTCTTCCTTCCGCCGGTCCTCCCCCGTTCGATGCTCCTCTCCCGGCGCCTTGAAATTGTCGTTCATCTCATTCTCCACGGCGACCAGCTTAGACCTGCTGCCGGTCGGGGCAAGCGATAGGCGTCCCTAACACGGGCTAGTCTATCACACAGCACGCAAGTTGCAAGAGATTAGTCCCTGGTCATTTGTCATTAGTCGTTTGTCGTTGGTCATTGCCCCGACCTTCGGCACAAGTGACTAGTGGCAGTCACGGTTTCAGCATTTCTCTGGCGTGTCGGCGCGCCGCCTCGGTGATCTGGGCGCCGGTTAGCATTCTAGCGATTTCTTCGACCCGGCCCTTGTGATTCAGTCGATCCACCGCTATTTCAGTGTGGCCCCGATCAGTTTCCTTGCGCACCAGAAGATGCGAGTCGGCGAACATCGCAATTTGAGGTTGATGGGTGACGCAAAGCACTTGATTTGTCTCGGAAAGCTTCTTGAGCTTTGCGCCTACTGCCTCGCTGACACGGCCGCCGATGCCGCTGTCGATCTCGTCGAATACGATAGTGCGCGGAAACTCGGTCGCGCCCGCAACCGTCTTCAACACAAGCATCAAACGCGAGGCTTCTCCTCCGGACGCGACCTTTGCCAGAGGCCGGAGCTCCTCGCCGACGTTGGCCGAAAAATAGAATTCAACTCGATCGATCCCGGTTGCGGTAAACGAGCGGTCTCCGTTTGACTCCGCGTCGGTAGGCGTCGTTATCCGCGCTTCGAACTTAGCATTCTCCATAGCCACTTCGGCCAGATCGTGTTCGACGGCGCGTCCGAATTTCTTGGCCGCGCGTGAGCGCTCCTGATGGAGTTTCCGAGCGCTCTCAAGGTAACCTGCTCGCGATCTGCCCAATTCGGTTTCTAGCTCTGCTTGGCGTTCGTCTGAACTTTCGATCTGACCAAACCGCTCGTGGGAACGCGCGAGATGATCCAGCGCGCTTTCGATCGAGCCTCCATACTTCCGTTTCAAGCGAGAAAGCTCCGCAAGCCGATTCTCGATTTCTTCCAGACGCGCTGGCGAAAACTCCAGCTTGTCTGCAAAGTCACGCAGCGAATAGGCGAGCTCTTCAAGCAGCGTGCGCGCCGTTTCAAGCCCTTCCTCGTACTGGCGAAAGCTCGCTTCGTACCCGGCTAGCTCCTCGACTCGCCGCGACGTGTGACGCACCCGCGTTATCGCAGAGTCGTTGTCTTCATAGATTAGGGCGAAGCCCTCAGCGCAAAGCGCAGTCAGCTTCTCGATGTTGTTCAGTCGCCGGCGTTCTTCTTCGAGTTGTTCGTCTTCGCCAGCGACAAACCGCGCTCGTTCCAGCTCGTCAATCTGAAATCGAAGAATGTCGATCATCTGGAGCTTCTCGGCGTCCTGCTTGCCTAGCTCGTCGAGCTCGCGCTTCAGCGATGACCATTGCTTGAAGCACGCGGCAACTTCCTGTTTGAGCGCCGACACTCCGGCAAAGGCGTCGAGCATCTCGAGGTGCGTGCCGGCGTCGAACAAAGTTTGCTGATCCCCCTGCCCATGTATGTCGACAAGGAATGGTCGAAGTTGTCGCAGCAGCGCCCCGGTTGCCAGCTGATGGTTTATGAGGATCTTGTTTCTGCCGTTCGCCGCGAGTTCGCGCCTGATGATTATCTCCGAGCTGTCCACGTCGACGCCCGATTCTTCGAGCAGCGCTTCAGCCTTCGGGTTTCTCTCCACCGCGAATAACCCCTCGATGAACCCACGATCACGGCCAGACTTCAACAGGTCCGATGTGAACCGCCCTCCTATCAATACGCCGAGCGCGTCGACAATGATGGATTTGCCGGAGCCGGTTTCCCCGGTGAGAAGGTTTAGCCCACGTTCGAATTCGACCGTCAACTCGTCAATCAACGCGATGTCTGAGATGTTAAGAGTTGTGAGCATTGAGAAACCGATTGTCCGTTAGGCTTCAGCTTGTCGCTGTTGCGCATCGAAGCGTCAGTTGCACGCTACGACAAGCTGAAGCTTATCGGACTAGTGACGCGCTCGAAAGTTAATCTCGGTTCAGACCGCTGTCAAGGATTTGCTTTACAGCTTCCAGCAGATTCTTGGCTACAATCTCCGGCTTGCATGTCCAGTGCTCAGGATGCGCCCGTGTTTGGCGACCATAACCTGTAAGCACCAGCGCGGCGCGCGTGCCGGCATTGTGCGCGAGTTGAATATCCGTCGCTTTGTCGCCGATGACAAACGAACCCCCGAGGTCGACATTGTGCTCGCGTGAAGCCGCATCGAGCATGCCGGTTTGCGGTTTTCGACACTTACAGACGATTCGGTAACGCGAATCTCCGATTTCGGGATGATGTGGGCAATAGTAGACCGCGTCGATTCGCGCTCCCTGCTCTGCGAGATCCTCAATCATTGTAGAGTGAATAGCCTTGAGAGTCTCTTCGGTGTGCATTCCGCGCGCGACGCCCGATTGATTGGTTACGACTATCGCTTTGAGCCCCGCCCCGTTGATCAAGCGCACGGCCTCGGCCGCCCAGGGATACAGGATCAACTGATCAACCGTTGCAACGTAGCCGATATCCTCGTTGAGCGTGCCGTCGCGGTCGATGAAGATGGCGGCAGACGATTGAGGTTCGAGGATCGAGGATTGAGCATTACCCGCCATCGGGGCGATCTTAAATCCGCGATGCGCAATCTGCAATCAGTAGAGCGTTTCGGCGATGCCGAGCAGTGATGAAATGTTGTGCTGAACGAAATCGATTCTGACTCGCAATGAGGTCAAGCTCTCGCGAAATCCGCCGCCGGCGCGTTGCGGGTTTGGCAGGGAAGCGTCATCGGCACGAAGCTGTTGGTCGAGCTGAAAGCGCGCACAGGCTTTGAGCGAGACCGCTATCGCAGAAGCATGGGAGCTGCCGATCGAGCGCCCGACCCGGTAAGCCGACAACAACCCTTCAGCTCTAGAGGCGGCTGGCGTGCCTCGCGGAGGGCCCGGACCAAAACCGCCCACGTAGTTCGAGGGACCGCTGCCTGTGTACTGCGCAGCGATCATCGCTTCCGCAAGGGCCATCAGATGATCGGCGTACTTTCTTTCGTGGCCGATGTCGTAAAGGGCTTCGAGCGCTTGCATGAGCCACGCGTCGGCAGGCAGCGTGCCTGCCTGGCGCTGCGACTCGATCAAGAAATCGGCTGCCCTCCGTGCCGCTTCAAGCAGCCTTCGATTGCCGTTCAATCTGAACAGACGAACCAATCCAAGCATTGCCTCGCCCGGATAGTAGAGTGTTTCGTTCCCTTCTTCATCGGTGCTCCGGAGCCGATAACGCATCTGGAAAGATCCGTCCTTGCGTTGCATCGCCAGGATCAGATTCGCCAATTGCGCTGCGCTCCCACGATCGGCCGATTTGGGATCGACCTCGATCTGCTTCGTAAGAGCGACGAGAGCCAACCCGTTCGCCCCGAGTTTTGCCTTTCCATCGAAGTCCAATACGTAGTCGGCCTTCCGCGCGCGCGCTTTGCGAAAGCGGGTCTTCAGGAACTTGATCGCCGAGCGAGCAGCTTCCATGTAGCGGGCCTCATGCGTCGCTGCGTAGAGATCCAGCAGAGACGCCGTCGCGCCCGCATGCCTGACGATGTTGTATCTGCGCGACTCGAAACGGTCTTCGCCAGCGTCGTAGTAGTAATGAAAGCTGCCGTCGGGCTTCTGCATTCGAACCAGATAATCCCCCCCGGCGCGCGCCGCAGAAATCAGCGCTGCGCGACTGACGTCTTGAGAACGGCTATCAGTTTGAAAACAGATCGCAGCAAGTAGAGCCGCAAAGAAGGGTTTCATTAACGGGAGACGCACGGCTAACAGATAACACAAGGACGAGAGGCTAGAAAGAGCGTGACCCTCCGCCACAGAAAAAGGCTGCCGGGCCGAATAAGCCGACAGCCTGTCTGCGTCTGAATTGAAATCCGCTCACGCCGCATTCGCGCGCTGCAAGAGCAACCGGCGAAGCTTCAATCGCGCTTTGTGCAATTGCGACTTCGAGGTTCCGGCGCTGCAGCCGAGCATCCTTGCAATCTCTTCGTGCTCGTAGCCTTCGACGTCGTGCAGAACGAATACGGTACGGTAGCCGCGCGGAAGCTGGGCTATCGCGTTGTCGAGCCCTATTCGATCGATTATAGGCATCGCTTCCGGGTTGATGGTCTCGGGGTCGATAGACTCAGGCATATCGCCGTCGTCGGTTGTTAATTCAGATCGCACAGAGCGCTTTCTGAAATGCATCAGCACCTGGTTGACGGTCAGGCGATGCAGCCACGTCGTGAACGCCGCCTCGCCTCGAAACGAGCCGATCTTTCGGTGGAGTTGAATGAATACTTCTTGAGTCAGGTCTTCGGCTTCGGCGACGTTGCCGGTCATCCTCAGACATATCGAATAAACTCTTTGCCGGTACTTGCGATAGAGCTCTTCGAAGCCGCTCATCTTAGTTCCGGCCAGAGCGCTCACTATCGCCGAATCGGATTGAATCGAAATCGTGTTGCCTTCCAAGGTCTCCCTCCCTCAACTGCGCATAGCAATCGAGCGACTGGCGTGCCACTTCGGTCGGGCCCAGCCTTAGAGCGGTAAGTTCTTATTTTTCAGGGATTATCTAGTGAGAACCGTATCCTCGGGGAGGCTCCCTGGTCATCTATTTTGGAATGTGCTCACCCGGTTTGGTGTAGTTTGGAGCGATCCCCGCAAAATAGAGGATGCCGAGAAAGAGCGCAAAGCTAACGCCCGAAACGAGCTTTCCGAGACTGCGCGGCCACGTATCCTCAAAGCTCAGAGTCAGGTTGTGCTCGCCCGGCTCGACCGTGAGTTGAATGTTCCCTTCCGGCGTTGGTGCGATCGCTGTTTGGCTGCCGTCCAAGCGCGCAACCCAGCCCGGGAAATACAACGGCCGGAATGCAACAACTGACTCAGTCGTGGCAGTTACTGAGTAGCGTTGTTCGAACCCCGTTTCGTCGAGCGAAACAACCTGAGCATCGCCGCTGACCAGGCGAGCGGGCGACCGCCACAAGTCTTCGCGCAGTTGCCCATCCCACCACAACGGGCGATACTCGCGAGTGTCTCTTCGGTAGAGCCCGCCTTCAAGTCCCTCGGGATCGTGAGGCGCTCGAGCGATCAAAAGTCCGCTGATCGCGACGTTCAAGATGACTGCGCTCGTCAACGCGAGCGCTTTGAGAACACGCCACCGACCGTTGAGCGACAGCTCTCGGATGGACAAAGCTGCGAAGAATGCCGCACCTGCCGATGCGACTACAAGCCAACGCCACGGATAGAACAAGAAGGATAGTCCCGGCGTTATCCGCCAAATTGGAGCAGTCAGTCTGGTTGTCATCAAGAAGCTAAAGAGCGTGACGATCCAGATCGCCACGCTCACCCGCGTCATACGCTCTGCTCTTTTTCGTATGCCAATCCAAATTAAAAATGAACTGACCAAGAACAGGAGCATTGGCCCTACGGCTACGAAATCGGTGTCCAACAAATAGCTGAACAAAGACGCATTGACCGGGAATCGCGTGGATCCAAGCGCCGCGCGAAGATGCTCGAACAAGAAATAGTCTCTGTAGTCGAACTTGAAGAAGAGCCAGACGTAGCGGGTCTCGAATAACACCGGCAGCAAGAATATCGCGCCAATTCCCGCGCCCAACGCGAGACCCGCCGCAATGCGAACGAGCGTGAACGGCTTTCGAGTGAGCGCTATGGCATAAACCGCGAGCGCGAACGTAGTAAGGAACGCTACCGGCACGTGAGTCAGGATCAGCAATGCATAACCGAGTGCGAGGACTGCGATTCCTCGCAACGTGTGCCCCGCGTTTTTGCGGCCTATCGCGTAAAACAGAAGCGGTGGCCAAGCGAACGCCCAGAATTCCGAAACGGTTGCCCCTTGATAAAGATCGAGCAGGTGATACGGCGCCAGCATGTAAAGTGCGGCCGCTGCGAAGCTTAGGCCGACCGATAAGACCGACCGGCTGAACAGGTACATCGTCAGCCCGGACAGCGCCAACGCGAGCCAGCAACTGAGCGTGATAGCTCGCAGTGTGTTTCCCGTCAAGAGTGAAAATCCAGCGCCAACGTAGAAAGGCAGCGGCGCGTAGTACAACGGCACAGGGCTTCCTTGACCATTGTTTGCCGCTGGCAGCCATCGAGGATAAACCGCGCCATCGCGAAGCGCATCGATGAATTGGGACGTCCAGCGGTAGTGTCTGACCGCGTCGAAACCAGCCGGGAATCCTTGAATGAAAGCCGGGAGCATGATTGCCGTGGCAAGAATCAAGACACCAACACAAGCAACAAGCTCGCGGCGAGCATCCGTCATCCTCACTATTGGCTCTAATGCGGCTTTTGATTCACTCAAGCGTTTCCCCAACTGCGAGCCGTCCGTGCGCTCGACGCGAAAGGCGAAAGCTAGATGATTTGAAAAGCGTAGCCAATACGGCAAGCAGCGCCGCCGCAGAAACAACTTTGCCTGCCAGTCGCGGCGCTGTGTCCTCGAAGGCAAGCGTAAGTTGGTGCTCGCCCGGCGCCACGCGTATTTGGATGTCGCCTTCTTTGCTGGGCTCGATCTCCGACGGGGCGCCGTCGACCTGAGCGATCCATCCTGGAAAATACAATGTGTAGAGCCTTAGCACCGACGCTGTTGTGGCGCTGACCTGGTAACTCTGGCGAACGCCTTCAGCATCCAGAGCCTCGAAGGTCGCGTCGCCATCGGTCACAACAATCGGCGGCAGTTGCTCCTCATCGTGAAGCTTGTTGTCCCACCAGATCGGTCGATATTCCGGCACTTCCCGGCGAGGTTGGCTTGCGTCGAAAGCTCCCGGCTCGTAGGGCGCCCGCGCCACGATAAAACTGCTGATCAATAGTCCGAAGAGCACTGCCGCAGCAAGCGTCGCTGAGTAGACGAGACGCTGTTTGACCTGATCTGTCAGGACGGACAAGGCAACCGCGACCATGATGCAGGTTCCCGCGGTGACGATCACCAGCCATCGAAACGGAAATGACAAATACAGAAACTGCGGGATCGATTTCCACACGGGAGCAGAAAGCCGGCTGCTCATCAGCAAGCTCACGATCGTAATCAGCCACACACCGCGAAGCGCGCGTCTCTGCCAGAAGAGTCGCGCTGCGGCTTTGCGGTTGACCACTACGATGGCGGTCGAGATTGCGAATAAGATCGGAAGCACAAGTGCCGCCTGCTCAGTTTTCAGCAGATAGATGTATGCATTAAGGTTTAACGGATCGGAGAAGGATGTCACTTCGCTTTTCATTAGGCCCAATCTGAATGCTGGGCGAAGATGTTCGAACAGAAAATACTTGGGGTACTCGAAACGCAGGATCGCATCCATTCGCACGTACTTTCTTTCCAACAACAGGGGCAGAACATAAATAGCACTCAGCGCTGCTCCCAGAACCAGGCCAAGAGCGATCCTGGCAAGCCGTTTCAAGTTTCGTGTCATCGCTAATACCAAAACTGGTAGCAAAGCCGACAGCGCAAACGAAATTGGAATGTGGCTGAACAGCAGCAGAGAGTAACTTACCGCTAGAAAGCCGACCGCGTACCAGCCTGCTCCATTTGATAATTGGTGGATTGCCAGGAGCACAAGCGGGACCCACGCGAACGACCAGAATTCTCCCAGCGTCGTTCCTTGATAGAGATCTAACAAATGATACGGCGCCGTTATGTAAAGCACAGCACTTACCACCGCCGGCCACATTGACAGCCAGGAGCGAGCAGCGAAATACATCGCGAGTCCCGACGCGCACAGACCCGCCCAGCAACTTAACGAAAGCGATAGAAGTGTATCTTTGACCACGAAGTTGGCGGCCGCGGTAACAAAGAACGAGAGCGGCGGATAGTAAAGCATCGCCGGACTGCCCATACCGTTATTCAGGCTGCTCAGCCATCGCGGGTAAAGCGTGCCTCCATCACGGATGGCTTCTTTGAACGCCAGTGCGCGTCTGAAATGCCAATCCGAATCCACGCCGCTTGGAAACCCGCGCACGAACATGGGAAGCATCACCAGCGTTGCGATGCCGATTACGAGCAGGCAAGCCTCGAGATCGCGGGATTTAAGCCTAGGCGGTGAAAGAACCCCCGAGTCTTCGATCGATTCCGTTGGTTGAGAGCCGGACAGGTTTCGCGCTGAGCGGCTCGGTCTCATCGCGGCTCATTGTGCGGCGCGCGTTCAAAGAGTGTCAAGCTCGACATCTTGCGAGCAAGACTGCTAGTATTTTGCGCCGTTCACCGCACGATTCCGTTATGAGCACCAGCGCCCCTGCGCGACTCAGTCAAACCCTGGACAGAATTTGGTCACGTTTGGATGATTGGGCAAGCGTGCGCAACCTGACTGTGCTCGCTTTCTTCGTCGGCGCGACGGTTACGTTGCTCCATCGCCCCTTCAGCCGGCCCGAAGTCGGAGACCCGGCGATTTACGACTACATCGCGCAGTCGATCTTGCGCGGGCAGCTTCCCTATCGGGACGTCGTGGACATCAAAGGCCCGGGAGCCCCATATCTTAGCGCTGCGTCGATGCTCGCGGCCAAGCTTCTGGGAGCGCGTGATGTCATCGCAGTGAGAGCCCTAAACGTCCTCTTGGTAGGATTGCTGTCATCGCTCACATTCCTTGTAGCTCAGACTTACCTGAAGAGCAGGGCTGCCGGATTGATTGCGTTCCTGGTTCCGCTTCTGAGGTATCAATTCCTGGAATTCATGATCGAGGGTACTCAGCCAAAGCTGCCAATGATCGTCTTTGGTTTGCTCTCGCTGATTTTAATCGCTCGCGACAAACCGTTCTGGTCTGGGTTCTGCTCGATGCTGTCGTGTCTATGTTGGCAGCCAGGCTTGATGTTTACCGGCGTGGCAATTCTGATGTTTTCGCGATATCTGACGAGTTGGCGAGACCTGCGCGCCGCAAGAGTTGTTCTAGGCGCGGCAATTCCGCTCGCTGTAGTCCTAACGTACTTCTACGCCAGCGGAGCGCTCGGCGACCTCTGGGCGTGGTCGATAACTTACAACTACAGCGTGTTCGGCCCGGAAGCCGAGAGAACCATCGGCGCGGCGTTCGACCACTTGTGGATAATACTTCGCCGCACGTTTGAGCGAGACACTATTCTTGTGGTGGTCGGCATGATCGGCCTGCTTTTGTTCTTAGTCGAACGAGTGATCGCAAAGATCAAGCAGCGCGGCGCTTTTACATCGCCCGACCTGTTCAGAGATGCCGTTGTATTTCCACCGCTGATATACCTTGTGTTTTCTCTGATCAACTTTCAAGGTGGCCCGGATTCCATTCCATTTTTTCCCTTCATCGGCATATTCGCCGGATGGGCAATAGTTCGGTTCTCTCGTCTGATTGCGCCTGTAGAGAGGCGACTTCGCTTGGAACCCTTGCTCGCGGGGATTTGTGTGTCGGCGATGATCGCTCTGGTTTTGTGGCGCGCTGTCTCTTACCATCCTGGCGGCCAAACGTTGCAAGACCAATACGTCGCAATGAAGCCCCTCTCAGATTTGCTCGGCCCGAATGACCGGATATATGTCCACGGCTCGGTCGAAATACTCGTTCTCTTGAACAGGCCTAATCTCAACCCCTACGTCTTTCTCGATTGGGGAGCAGACGATTTTGCGGCTTCGCGGAAGGGCGCATCGTTTGAAGCAATGATCGACCAAATGGAGGCGCAAGCTCCGAAGCTGGTTTCAATCTCACGCCTGAGAAAGGTGAACCATGCTGATGTTTTCCGGCGTTGGGCTGACGAGCACTATGAGAAATTGAATCTCGCCGGCTATGAGAGGATTATGATCCGCAAATAGGTTGAGGCCATTCTTTTTCAACGAGCTGCAGGCACAGGCGCTCGCGCCCATCCGTTCCGCGATATCGATTAGTCACTATCGCGAGGCCTTCGAACCTAACTCTTGGGCAGCTCAACATTATCACGTCAAACTCGAAAGGCGCGCCGGCTACTACGACTCTGAGGCCCCTTTTGCTGATATTCTCGGTTTTTGTTTCTTCGCGGCCAATCGAATTCATGCTTTCGTCGAAGTACTCCAGCTTGACTGACTCGGCGCGTTGTTCCCGCGGCTGTCGTCTGCGGTCGACTCCGTTCCATGCGTTCGGACGAAATACTGACCAAGGCTTGTCGAGGTATCCGGCTGGCGGATTCTCACCGAGGAATTCCACGCCAATGGCGCGCACGCCTTGCCTTGGCAGCTCGACCCTTCGCACCAAACTGTAAACCTTGTAACTTGTATCGCTGAAGCCGTGTCTTCGCAGTTTGGGCGGAAGTGGAAGCGTCAGGTACAGCACCATGCCGGGTTTTACCCGTCTGCGAAGTCGAAGCCGAGCGCCGGTCCTGCTGACGTCAATCGCTTCGGTCATCTCGTGCCACTTGCCGGCATTCCGGTCGTAACCTGTGACGCGCACTGGAATAGTTAGCTCGACCCGCCCGCACCTGCGCCGATTGTCGCTGGTGGAGGCTTGCGAAGACTCGCTGTACGCTTGGGGTCGCTTGAGACTGAGGTTTTCAGTCACCACTGCTTGAGATTCTGAGGTTACTGCACCGATGACTGCACCGCGTGACCGCGCGGCATCTGACTTTCCAACCTGAGTGTGAGCCGGACTGCCAACGGACGAATTACTTACGACGAGCGAAGCGTCGTCGTATTCCTTTCGCTTGTGGAAGCTTGCCAGCACCGCAAACGCTTGCGAAGCCTTCTTGAAAGCGCGCTCGATTCTCAATGTGACGTCGGCGGGCAAGTCCTTGCTTATGGTATAGGGCGGAAAGACCAGTCTAACCAGATTGTCGAACGACGACTTGATCTCCTCTTGTGTAGCCGAACGTTCGACTTCGAGAACCTGGTAAAAAGTGTTTGCGAACTCGACGCGGCTCAGCAGTCGCTCAAGATCGAGGAAGTATGCGCTCATCTGATGCGCATCGTATTCGACCGGCATGTCGGCTTGGAGATCCAGCGGTGCTGCCGTTGTGCTCAAAGACTATACCTGGGATAAGGCGAGGTCTCGCCCGGCTGTTTGCAACACCGACCATGGGGGCTTCAGGTTAACAATGAGCTCATTATGAGTCACTCTCAAGAATTGTCAACAATCATCTTTCGACGCCGCTTCGGGTACTTACCGGCTTGGGGTCTGTAAACAGTTCCCGCATCAAACGGAGAACTGGTGAAACTTGCCGGAATGCACACTGGAGGAATAATATTTTTGAGCGCGAACCTTACTCAGATTTTCCATTGGAGGATACGCAAGAATGAATTTCAGGAAGACTGTACTATATGCCACGCTGCTTTGTCTTGCTTCCAGCGCGTTCGCTCAAGACAACCGCGGGAACGCCGATCTTACAATCAAGGCGGCCAAAATAACAATAAATTACGGCCGCCCCAGTTTGGGCGGACGGGACAGCAGACTCGGTGAGGCGAGCGATGGAATGGTTTGGCGTTTAGGAATGAATAAGGCGACTGAAATAGAAACCACGCATGATCTGATTGTCGCGGGGAAAGTGGTGAAGGCCGGCAAGTACACGCTGTGGGCCAAGAAAGTCAGCGGTAACAACTGGCTGCTCGCCTTTCATCCAAAGACCGGCGTGTGGGGCGACCCTGCGCTCACCGAGGGATTCATCGCCGAATTACCGCTCAAGCTTGAAAAGGCCGCCGAACCTGTTGATCCGCTGACCATCTCGCTAGCCGAAGGCAAGGGCAAAGCCTGGATCAAAGTGCAATGGGGTAAGGACGTACTCACAGGCTCGTTCGACGTCAAGTAATAAGCACGTCCGGCCTGGCGTGGCCGCGTGAGCATATCGGGCGACAGCCACACGATATGGAGCAACGCAATCTTGCGACAGGCGTTGTGGTTAATATTGTTGGGCGCACGGGCCGGCGCTTACGGGGAATGCGAGTTGCGGCAAAAAGGGCAAACTCAACGAACCACGGAGGACCTATGTTAAAGAGAGTTGGAGTCGTTGTGCTTGTCCTTGCGTTTTTTTCCCTGGCGGCAGCGCCCGAAACGCTGGCTTGCCATCGCCATCGAAGGGTCGGCTATTACCGGCCGGTGGCGACGAGCTATTACAGCCCGTACGCTTATCGCGGCGTGGCTGGTTCGCGTTACTACTCGCCGTATCACCGAGGCCACTCGACGCGAAACCTCGTTCTGACAGTGGCAGCTCCGGCGGCGTTAGGCGCCGGGATAGGAGCGATTGCAGGCGGCGGTAAAGGCGCGGGCATCGGGGCGCTGGTTGGCGGCGGAGGCGGCGCGCTGTACTACTTGCTGAAGCATCGCGGCCGCAGGTACTGATCGCTCGATTTGTATCCCACAAAAGGGACGCAAAGGACACTAGGGACGCAAACGACACAAAGGACGCAAAAACCACGAAGTACGAAAAGTCTTACCGGCTTTTTCGTCCTCGTGTTTTTGTGTCCCTTGTGTCGTTTGCGCCCCTAGTGTCTTTTGCGTCCCTTTCGTCCTTTCCTGTAGACTCCCTCCTGAATCATCAACTCAAACTCTGAACAAGTGCGATGCTCCGAATAATAAACGTCGTCGGCGCTCGGCCAAACTTCATGAAAATCGCGCCGGTCATCGATGAGATGCGCCGCCGATCAGACCGATTCGAACCCCTGATTGTTCACACCGGCCAACATTATGACGAGTCGATGAGCGACCGGTTCTTCGAGGATCTCAAGATTCCGCGGCCAGATATCAATCTTGAAGTCGGCTCGGGCTCTCACTCCGAACTGACCGCTCGAGTGATGATCGAATTTGAGCAAGTTCTTTTGAAGCATCGCGCGGACTGGGTAGTCGTCGTTGGCGATGTAAACTCGACGATGGCGGCGGCGATCGTGGCGGCAAAGATGCTTATTCGAGTGGCGCATGTGGAAGCGGGGCTCCGAAGCCGCGACCGCTCGATGCCTGAAGAGATTAATCGAGTGGTGACGGATGCGCTTGCGGATCTGTTGCTCACTCCGTCGCGCGACGCAAGCGAGAATCTGCTTCGTGAGGGCGTTCCGCCGGAAAAAATTCGCTTCGTCGGTAATGTGATGATTGATACTCTGCATCGCAATCTCGAAAGGGCGCGCGGCTCGCGAGTGCTGGATCGCCTCAGTTTAAAGCCCGGGGAGTTCTGCGCGATGACGCTGCACAGGCCGTCAAACGTGGATGACAGAGAAACGCTTTCGGGCATACTTGACGCGCTGCAAGCGATCGGCGAGAGGTTGCCGATTGTGTTCCCGGTTCATCCGCGCACCCGCGAGCGACTGCGCGAGTTCGGCTTTGACCAACGACTCCGCAAGCAGGCGAGCTTGATTATCACCGAGCCGCTCGGCTATCTGGACTTTTTGCAGCTTTACAGCAACAGCCGCCTGGTGCTCACCGACAGCGGCGGCATTCAAGAAGAAACCACGGCCCTCGGCATTCCGTGTTTAACGCTCAGAGAAAACACTGAACGGCCGATTACCGTGGTCCAGGGAACCAATCGAGTCGTCGGAAGCGATCCGGTGGTCATCAAGCGCGAGGCATTCGCCGCTTTTGAACGCTCTGATCGCCCGGCCGGACTGCCCGAATTGTGGGACGGACACGCGGCGATTCGAATAGTTGATGCGATTGAGGAAGCAAACCAGTAGCTTTCGTTTCGCGGCGGTTCGAGGATGGATACTGCTCGGAAAGGTTTTCTCACCACGACGCGGTTCAACAATGTTGCTGTCGCCCTTGTGCTTGGAACCGCCGGCACTGTGTTCGCTGCAGTTTTGTGCGCGAGTGGAAATTACCGAGAGGCGGCGGCGGTTGCAGCGGCAGCGATCGCGGCCGGGTTTGTTCTTTGGATGCCAATCTCGATCGGAACTTTGCTGATTGCCTGGTTTGTAACCACACCGCTGCTGTCTTTCTACATCAGGTTTCCGACCGATAGATCAATCCTAAGCTACAACCGCGTCGTCTTCGGGCTGCTTATCGTAGCGCTGCTCGTGAGTCAAACTCGAACCGGTAAATGGGCTTCGCTCCGAAGCAGGTTCTCGCGGTTCGAACTGGCCTGGGCGCTGCTGTCGGTGCTCGCGCTTGCAAGCGCCGCCGCTCAATCGAGCAATGTGGCTTATGGAACGCACCTGGCAGTGGATACATTCTGGCTTCCGCTCGTAGCCTTTCACCTCTCGAGAAACCACTTCAGTCTCTCGAGTAAGGGCAAGGCGTTATTGCTGGGCGTCATCGCGCTTGCCGTCTTCTTGTTCGCGACTGGCGTCTTCGAGTTCGGCACAGGCGTCGATCTGCTCGCGTACACAGGGTCAAAAATAGTCCGTGAAGGCGAGCGCCGTGTGAACGGTCCGTTTTTGACCGATTCTTCTTATGCGATCATCTGCCTGATGTTTTTCGTGTTCCTGATGGCCGCGCCGCGAATCTTTCGTCTGCGGTTCGACCGCAGCGGCAAGCTGGTCTACGCTCTTGCCGTGGCCAGCGCCGCACTGGGAGCGCTGTTGCCTGCGTTTCGTATGGTCGCGCTCGCGCTGGTGGTCTGCTGGATGATCTTGGAATGGACGGCGCGATCGGGCGACCCGAAGTTCCTGCGGCGCAGCCTGCCGGCTGGATCGTTTATTGTCGCAAGTCTGATTGTTGCCGCGATGCTGGCCGCGGTCGCAGCTCCGTCGGCGTTTGTAGGTCGCCTTACCAGCGCTCGCACAGCGTTTGGCCGGCTCGCAACGTGGCAGGCTGCGGTCGAAATCACGCTCTACAAACCTGTCTTCGGCGTCGGCTTAGGAAACTACTCCGAGGCTTACGATGCGACGCACTATTATGCCGAACAGCCGGACGAAGAAATCCTGGAGACCAAAGCGGCTTACTACCCACACTCAAACCTCTTATGGATAAGCGCCGAGCTCGGACTGACTGGACTAGCTCTTTACATCGCCGCGAACGTCTATCTTTTCTTGATGGGCTGGCGCGCGCTCAAAAAGGCGTCGGATCAGCAGCAGCGAACGACCGCTGCTTGCGTAATCGCGCTACTGGTAGCTTACTGGATTCCCGGTCTGACTCTCTCAAGCGCGTATTACTCGGACTTGAATTTGTACTTTTTCTTTCTCGCCGGAGCGTTATTGAACCGATCCTTTGCCCGCACGGTTGACATCAGAAATTGAACCTGTATCGAACACTACGCGCGAAGCTGGAGGGAATGACGGTAAGTGAGCTTGCCGGCGAAGCCTTTCTTCGCTCGAGCCGGATCATCTCGAAGAGGCTCAGCCGCGCGACTGATGGCCTGCAAACGGGATATATCTCAGACGAGACCCTCCGACGTTCGTTGGGCGGACGCCGGGTCGCCGAGGTCGCATCGAGAATTCGCGAGGGCCGCAAGCCGCAGTTAACTCGCGGGCTCGAAGAGCTGGCGAGTACGGTCGCAGCTGTCAAAGAAGTCTTTCCTGACTCGATTGAAGAGTCTCGCCTCGAAGCAGAAGCCATTCTTTCACACAGGATCAACTTATTCGGAGGCGTTTATGAGCTCGGACCGAAGATTGATTGGCATCGCGACCCGAGAGTTGATGTGCGTTGGCCGCTGGAGCACTACTCGCAAGTACCGATCGTGTTGCGACGAGGTGCCGACATTCGCGTGGTGTGGGAGCTGAATCGGCTACAGCATTTTGTGGCGCTTGGCCGCGCGTACGCGCTGACCGGCGACGAGCGATACACCGAAGAGTTTTTGCTTCAGCTTGCGTCGTGGAACGACTCCAATCCGCCGCGCTTCGGGCCCAACTGGATCGTCGCGATGGAAGTTGCCATTCGCGCGATGAACATCATCGCCGCGCTCGAGTTGTTTCGCGGCTCGCCGCATATGACCGATGAAGCGATCGATCTGATACTAAAGATGTTGCTGGCACACGGACGTTTCATACGCGCGAATCTGGAGTTCAACTATCGCTCGCCGGGTAATCACTACTTGTCTGACTTGATCGGTTTGTTCGCTATCGCAATCATAGTGCCTGAGTTCAGCGAGTCGAGGCGATGGGCGGACGAAAGCGCGCGTTGGATCGTTGAGGAGATGGATCGTCAAGTGCTCGGCGACGGCGTGGATTATGAAGGCGCAATCGGTTATCACCGCTACGTGTTGGAAATCTTCGCGCTTTTTTTCTTAATGAGCCGCGCAGCCGGCCTTGAGCCTCCAAATCGTTACCGGGAAAGACTGGAGGCGATGTTCGACTTCGTGCGGCACTATCTGAAGCCCGACGGCACGGCGCCGATGATCGGGGACTCGGATGACGGGCGGTTGATCAAATTCAAGTTGTGGCCCGCCGACGATCAGTCATACCTGATGTCAATCGCCGCAGTGTTGTTTGAAAGCGAGAAGTTCAAGCAGTCGAATCAAATCGATGAAGAAGCAATCTGGTGGTTCGGCTCCGAGGGACGCACTGCATTTGAAAGACTCGCTCAGGGCGGGCAGCCTACCTCGCAAGCGTTCCCCGAAGCTCAGATCTTCGTTCAGCGAGCTACTAAAAGCGACAGCGGCGGGCCACTTTACGCCATCATCGACTGCGGGGATCACGGCGCGCGCGGGCACGGCTCGCACGCGCACTCGGACGCTCTGTCGCTCGAGGTGTTCGCTTTCAACCGAACATTTCTGCGCGATCCGGGGACGTTTGCTTACACCGCGAGCGAAGAGCTGCGGAATCTTTTTCGCTCGACGGCTTATCACAACACGGTTCGCGTCGATGGCGAGGAGATAAGCCAGACGACCGAAGGTGAGCTTTTCATGTTCAGCTCAAATGTGCAGCCGCGAGTGAACAGTTGGGAGAGCACTCGCGAGCGCGACGTGCTGGATGCAGAGCATTACGCTTATCGTCGGCTCGCGCAGCCCGTCACACACCGGCGCATTATCACGCTAAACAAGGCTGAAGGCTACTGGACCATCGAAGATATATTCACTGGTGAGGGCCACCATCAATTCGAATTCTTCTTCAACTTCGACGCCGGACTCGAAGTCACGCTCGATGACCGCAATTGCGCGACTGTTCGCGATGCAGGCGCAACGCTCAGTATCGTGCCCGTTTCGGATCTCAAGCTTGAAGCGCGCATTGAAGAGAGATGGGTTTCGCCGGCGTACGGGATTCGGCTAAGCTCGTCTGCTATCATATACGGTCTTGTTGTAGAAGTTCCGTTGATGGTGATTTTTCAATTGCGTCCCTCGGAACGCAATGTTTAGCAGCTAACTGCTGACCTCTGATCTCTATTTTTATGTGCGGGATTTGTGGAATCTACGAATACGGCGTGAGCGAACCGAGCATCGATGCGTCGCTCGTGGTGCGCATGCGCGACACGATGACTCATCGCGGACCGGATGACGCAGGTGTATGGGTAAGCCAGGATCGCAGCGTCGGTCTCGGCAACCGGCGGCTGTCGATCGTCGACCTTTCGCCGGCCGGCCGCAATCCGATGCCCAACGAAGACGGGCGAGTGTGGATAACCTTCAACGGTGAGATATACAACCACGAGTCGCTGCGGCCGGGACTGGAGGCGAAGGGTCATCGCTACCGCTCGCGCACAGACACCGAAACCATCATTCATCTGTACGAGGAGCGCGGATTGGATTTCGTCAACGAGATTGAAGGCGACTTCGCAATCGGATTATGGGACGAGGACAAGCGGCGACTTGTGCTCGTGCGCGATCGCGTCGGAGTCAAACCGCTCTATTACACCTTCGCTGGCGGACGCCTGATTTTCGCGTCGGAGATAAAGGCTATTCTCGAACATCCGGCGGTCACGCGAGACGTGGACGAACAAGCCCTCTATCATTATCTGACTTTCCTGACAACGCCGGCGCCGCAAACTTTGTTCGTGGGCATCCAGAAGCTTCCGGCTGGTTGTTTGCTGACTTGCGACTTGGCGGGTGAGGTGAAAGTCACGCGCTATTGGGACGCAATCGTCAAACACGGGTCCGCCGAGCTTCAAGACGAAGAGTCTGTTGCGGAAGAACTCCGGAGGTTGTTGAAAGAGTCAATTGCCAAGCGAATGATGAGCGACGTTCCGTTCGGTGTTTTTCTTTCGGGAGGAGTCGACTCGAGTGCCAACGTAGCGTTGATGTCGGAATTGATGGATCAGCCGGTTCGCACATTTACCGTCGGTTACCGCGGGGATTTCGTCTATAACGAGCTTGAGGAAGCGCGCGCAGTGGCGCGGGAGTACGGAACCGATCATCACGAGGTTCTCATCGG
>DASXSR010000248.1:0-8190 GCA_036505875.1 Blastocatellia bacterium
CGCTTTCCGAGACTCAGACGCTTTTGTTACCAAGATCAACGCGGCAGGCGCATTCGTTTTCTCGACGCTGCTCGGCGGCGTTGGGCGCGACGCGGGCCTTGCCGTCGCTGTAGATTCTGCGGGCAGGGCTTACATCACCGGCGAAACTTTTTCGGGCAACTTCCCAACCCGGGACGCCATTCAATCAAACAAAGCGAGCGGCATATTCGCCACCGGCGCGTTCGTTGCAATGCTTGACGACGCAGGCGCGGCTCTCGTTTATTCGACCCATCTGGGCGGAAGCGGCGCCACGAACAATGGCGACACCGGAATGGGCATCGCAGTGGATGCCTTTGGCAAAGCTTACGTGGCAGGCCGGACCACTTCAGGGAATTTTCCAGCGAGGACTTCTATTCAGCCCGCCTATGGCGGGGGCGTTGATGCCTTTGTTTCCAAGATCGCTTTCCCGCCAAGAATTGCGACCGTCTCCATCAGCGGCAAGAACCTGTCGGTTACCGGCGAGAA
Organism: Blastocatellia bacterium; assembly: GCA_036505875.1. GTDB lineage: Bacteria > Acidobacteriota > Blastocatellia > UBA7656 > UBA7656 > Onstottus_A. Next base: position 505 of record DASXSR010000248.1, read on the forward strand.
CTTTGATAAGGGTGCAGTGATACTCGTCGACGGCGTTGAGCAGAGAACTCGAAGCGACGAATCAAGACCGGCTACTATTCTCATAGGCAAGAAGGCGGCGAAGAACATTGCTCCAGGTCAGAGAGTGAGCCTTCAAGTGCGCAACTCAGACGGATTGATCTCCGAAACGTTCGGCTTTACCCGTTCGACTCAATAAGTCTCACTTCAGAACCAAAGAGGAGCACTTTACGAAACACCTGGCGGACCAATGTAGATGTTCAGTCACGTGGATGCTCGCGTTGCTGTTGATCGGACTTGCTCAGCCGGCATTCATTAACGGCGCAGCATCTTCAGTTTCATCGACCGAATCATATCCCTCTTCCACAACCGTTGCGTCAAACACAACTTCAGAATTGGTCAAGTCGAAAGAAGTAATCAAGAGAAGAGCACGCAAGTATTTCAGTAATATCCCGTTGAGCTTTGAGACAGGTGACGAGAGAGCCGGTCGTCCAGCAAGATTCATATCGCGCGGCAATGGCTTTGATCTTTTCTTTACTGACACGGAGACGGTGATTGCGCTTGATGGTATGCACTCAACGGCTGTGTTGCGTATGAGACCGGTTGGAGGCAACCGCGCGCTGCGAGTGATTGGACTGCATGAGTTCCCCGGCAGGAGCAACTACTTCATCGGCAACGATCCGAAGAAGTCGCGCGGAATCACGAATCCATTTTTGCTGAGCAAAAGGCGGCACGGATCATCGCCCCAGGACAGACCGTGCTAGTGCAAGCGCGCAACGCTAATGGGTTGATGTCGGCGCCTGTCGTCTATACAGACCCGCTTCTTGAAGCGGAAAGATGGACGCAATGTGTTTAGCTGGATTTCAACTTGTCGTGCTACGTTTGTCGCTGATGCCAAGCGCTTTCATCCGTCGATAGAGGTGTGAGCGATCGATGCCCAACGCTTCCGCTGTGCGGGTGACGTTGCCGTCGCACTCCGCCAGCTTGCGAAGTATGTAATTTCGCTCATAAGCCTCACGGCCTTCGCGATACGATGTGAAGTTATAGCGGGGGGGCATTTTTGCGCCGTCCGGAGTTCCAAGCGGCGGCAAGTCGTCCGCGCTGATTCTCTCCTTCGCCGTCATTATCACCACGCGCTCGATCGTGTTGCGCAGCTCGCGTACGTTGCCGGGCCAGTCGTGTTCGCTCAGCCGATTGAGCGCGTCATCGGCGAATGCCTTTGGCTGACGCGCGTACTGAACCGAGTACCGCCGGTTGAAGTATTCAGTGAGCAGCTGAATGTCCTCGCGACGGTCGCGCAGCGGAGGCACTTCGAAAGGAATCACGTTCAATCGATAAAACAGGTCAGGCCGAAACGAGCCGCGCTCGATCTCTTCGTCCAGTCTCTTGTTAGTCGCGGCGACAATCCTCACATCGACCTGCACAGGGGTGTTGGAACCGAGCGGCTCGAAGCGCTGCTCCTCCAATACTCGCAGCACCTTCGACTGTACCTTCAAGCTCATGTCGCCGACTTCGTCGAGCAACAAAGTGCTGCCGTCGGCCTGGTCGAACTTGCCTCGCTTTGCTTGCGTCGCGTGGGTGAAAGCGCCCTTGGTGTGGCCGAACAATTCGGATTCGATCAACTCCTCAGGTATGGCGGCGCAGTTGAGCTCGACAAAAGGCTTGGCGGCGCGCAGGGATCTCTGATGGAGGGCGTGCGCGACCAGTTCTTTGCCGGTGCCCGATTCGCCATAGATCAGGATTCGTCCGTTGGTGGGCGCAGCTACCGCGATCTGCTGGCGAAGCGCGCGCATCGGAACGCTTTCGCCTATCATCGCATACTCGTCGTCGAGCTGCTCACGGAGTCTTCGATAGTCAGCCTCGATCTGGCGTCGCTCGAGCGCGTTGCGGATAGCAAGAACAGTTCGACCGATCTGAAGCGGCTTTTCGATGAAGTCGAGCGCGCCAAGTCGAGTCGCGCGCAAAGCTGTTTCAATATTTCCGTGACCGCTGATCATTATCACCGCTGTGTCCGGATAGGCTGCCTTCAATCTTTCGAGGGTCTCTATGCCGTCGATGCCCGGCAGCCACACGTCGAGCAGAACGCAACTGAACAGGCGGCGCTCGAATAGGTCCAGACACTCTTCTCCGGACGCGGCAGTTTCGACCGACAAACCCTCGTCTTCGAGCACGCCGGCAAGCGACCGGCGGATCCCCTCTTCGTCATCGACGATGAGAACTGAGTTAGGCATAAAGATCAGTAGGCAGAAGGCAGTGTGCAGAAAGGAGCCGAAGACTGCCTTCTGCTTTCTGCGTTTTGCCTTCAGTCGTCTCTCTTCGGTGGAAGTCCAAGCATTACAGCTTCGAATGGATCAAGCTCCAACCTGAGCATGCCGCCTGCGTCCGAGAATGCTTTTCGCTGCTGCTTGCGTCGCTTAAGAAAAATCGTCGTACCCAATACCGAGCCAACCACCAGCACCGTCAACAAGATCAAGCCGAGCAGGCCGAAAGTCGACACCAGCATCTGGGCCGCCTTCTGTGCGCGGAATGGATCGTTGGTCGGCCAAAGCGGATTGCGCAGCCACTTCACTGTGTACGGATACTGCACCGAGTTGACCAGGCCTTCGGCAAACTCGCGGTCGCGCACGTCAGCCGCCTCGATTATGTAGTTGCCAGTGCGCCTGACAACTATGCGCTCTCGCTCAGCTTCAGGAAGCGATGATACAAAGTCATCAACCCGCAACATTGCATCGGTCGCAAACTGAGGTGTGTGGTATTCAACTATGGCCAGCTTCAGCAGCGAGTCCGCCTCAGACGATTTCTGCTCACGCGAGCCGCCGTTCGCTGACTGACCCTGATGGTATTCGCCGACCACCGCCTCCGTGTCGCCCCGGAACTCAAACATTTCTTGACCGTGAGCGATATATGCGTTCAGCGATTCGGGACCGAGGACGTACCGTTTACTGTCCGGCACAATTGCCAGCTCAGGCAAGCTCTCTAGCAGAGATGGACGCGTCACCGCGGAATTGCCCGCGCCGATAGCATCCGCCAAGGCATGCGCCAGCGTTTCGCACGAGTGCGAGACTGCCGTCGTCGGCTTGTGATTGCCATCGCTGACTCGGACGAAGAATCTCCCTTTCCAGAAGAGAATGTCACCGTCGAGTCTCACGCCACCTGCTCCCACGTTCTCGGCTATAGGCTTGCCCTTGCCCGCTGCAGTATTGAAAGTGAAAAGCCCGAACGTCGCGAACTGATTCTGAGTCGCGAAGACGTCGACCCGTGCCGCGCCGTATTCGCGTGACGCAGCGGACGTGACCCGGTATTCCTGATAGACCGCAGCCCGGTCTCCTACAAGCTCTTTCAAGTTGTCGCCCGAAATGCGTCTTATTTCGCTGGTTGCTTTAACTCCGCCCAGCGTGTCGGCAAGCAAGAGGGCTGAGGGATCAGACGAAACAAGTGGCACTACTTCTCCGCCAGCTTGCTGAGCTCTGATCATAACCGGGAATGTAACTAAAATGATGATTGCCAGCGTTGCCGGCCGATTTTGTCGCCGCATTACTTTACGTTTCAAATTGCGCATCAACGAGCTTAGAACCCGCGCTGAGCGTTTTAGTTCCGTCGCCGCAGCTCCGCAAGTATCATGTCCGCGTATCGCTCGGGATGATGTATATCGTCCAGAATGATCTTACCCGCCTCTGACGCGCTGTCGATTTCAATATTCCCGAGGTTCAGCAGCCGCTGCCAAACGGATGCGGTTACCGTCACATCCTGAATGTTGCGCAGCGGGATGTTGCGCACGATCTTAGCGATTATTCCGTAACGCATTTCGAGCTTGTGATTTGTAAGCGTGTAAACCTCGCGCTTTCTGAGAATGTGCTTATAGACCGGGTTTATGAACGCGATGATGCCCACTCCGAGAATCACCAAGAACGCGACCCATCCCGACGGCAGCTTGTTGCTGAGTATTCCCATCAAAGCCGCTGTCGCTATGACGATCAGCGCGGCCACAATGTATCTGACCAGCACAAATATCATCGTCGGTCTCAGCGTGAAAACCTCCTGTTCTTGGGCGTAAGCCGCAGCCGCGACCGGCGGATCTGGTGAGCCGCTTGCCGGAATTTGAGCGCCGCAGCTATTGCAGAAACGACTTCCTTCCGGCAGCGTCTGACCGCACTTGTTACAGAACATTTTGGTTCACCTTAGATTTTTTCTTGCCTGAGCCAAATCAAATTCTAGCATATCCGAGTGGCCGCAGGCATCTTGCCTGTCTGGTGGTGTCGCCCGTTATACTCTTCGAGTCTCAAACGTTGTAGAAGGCTTGATATGCGAGCCACGAGATTAAGAAGTCAGGGCTTTCTAATGCGCTCGGTGTGGCTATTCTATGTGGCTTTCGCTGTTTCAAGCATTGCCTTGGCCGAGCGCTTGCCGGTCAAGACCTACACCACTGCTGACGGGTTGGCGCACAATAACGTCAACCGCATCGTGCGCGACTCGCGCGGCTTCCTTTGGTTCTGCACCTTCGAAGGGCTCTCGCGCTTCGATGGCTATAGCTTCACAACTTACGGCGTAGATCACGGCTTGCCCAGCCAGGTCATCAACGATCTGCTTGAGACGCGCGAAGGGCAGTACTGGTTGGCAACAGGCGCGGGACTGTGTCGTTTCAATCCGAAAGGAATCTCTCAACGGTACATCACGAACGCAGCACCAGAATCGGCCGCTCCCAATACGATGTTCACGGTTTACTTTCCCGGTGAAGATGCCAAATCGAGAGAAGTCACCTCACTGCTGCAAGACCACGCGGGCACGATCTGGTGCGGGACTGCAGGAGGGCTTTATCGGCTGGAACAGCAAGACGGACAAGCGATGTTCCAGTTCGTCGAACTCGGCATGCCTCACGATTATGAGAATGACAGCTATGTCACCTCGATGATGGCAGACAAGCGTGGGGCGCTGTGGATCGGTTCGATCAGGGGTCTCTATCGCCTTCTCCCGGATGGGCGCGTGGAGCGTTATGATGACCGTGACGGCTTGCCCGTCAATCACGTCCACTCGTTGCTTGAAGATCGCGAAGGTCGCCTTTGGGTCGGTACCAGAGGAGGCGGATTGTGCCGTCTGGTTTCCGACCCTGACTCGACGCACGTGGTGGTTGCTCGCGCTTACTCAATGAAAGATGGATTGCCAACCAGGTGGATCAACCAGTTGTTTCAAGCCTCAGACGGAAGCCTGTGGGCTGGAAGCGCTGAGGGGCTAATCCATTTCATCCCGACTGTCAATGGGGACGGCTTCAGATTCCGAACCTATGCGCAATCGCACGGCCTTGGTTCTGCGAATGTGCAGACGCTGGCGGAAGATCGCAACGGTAACGTGTGGATGGGGACGGCGAACGGAGGAGCCGCTAAATTAGCGCGCAGCGGCATCACCGCCTTCGGTGAAGCGGACGGGTTCAAGAGCGCCACCGGGATCTTCAAAGATAGAGTGGGAGACCTGTATGTGATTGCCGGCCCTGACAGCATTCATAGGAAGTATCTGATCAACCGGTTTGACGGAGAGCGGTTCACTGCGATTCAGCCAAGGCTTCATCGAGACATCTCCTACGGCTGGGGATGGAACGGGCTCGTGCTTGAAGACCGCGCGGGCGAGTGGTGGGTGGCAGCTGGGCATGGCGTCTACCGCTTTCCGAAAGTCACTAGCTTTGACCGTCTCGCCCAAACTCCGCCAAAGGCCGTCTACACCACTGGCGAGGGGCTTTCCAGTAACGACATACTTCGCCTGTTTGAAGATTCGCGCGGCGACATCTGGGTAGGCACTGCTAATGGGGGCGGTCTTTCGCGTTGGGATCGAGCGAGCGAGACTTTTCATCGCTACAGGGAACAAGACGGCTTGCCTTCGCTCGGCAACTTTTACCCTATCTCGTTTGCCGAAGATCGCACGGGAGCGGTTTGGGTCGGTTTCAACTTGGGAGGCGGGTTGGCTCGTTACCGCGATAGCCGGTTCACTCGTTTCAGTTCGGAGGACGGTGTGGCTGAGGGCGGCATTTTCAATCTCTTCGTTGACTCGACGGGCAGACTTTGGGCGCCGACCACGCGCGGCGGTGTCTGCCGGATTGATCATCCCGAGGCTGAGCGCCCGACTATTCTTACGTACACAACTGCTGATGGACTATCGAGCGACGATGTGAAGGCAATCACGGAAGACCGCTGGGGGCGCATCTATCTGGGAACGGGGCGCGGGATTGATCGGCTCGATCCGGCGACCGGTCACATCCGGCATTACAACGCCAACGAGGGAGCGCTGCTTGGCGACGTGAATGCCGCTTTGCAGGATCGAGATGGCGCGCTGTGGTTCAGCTATGTGACTGGCTTGATTCGGCTCGTGCCTGAACCGGACTTGCCGCCCATTGCGCCGCCGGTCTTGATTACCGATCTGCGCATTGCCGGAGACGCTCAACGCCTCTCTGCATTGGGCGAAACCGAGGTCACAGCAATTGAGTTGGCCGCCAACAAGAACGAGCTGCAAATCGGCTTCGTAGCATTGGGCTTCAGCCCCGGCGAAGGGTTGCGTTACCAGTACAAGCTCGAAGGAGCGGGCCAGGATTGGAGTGCGCCTTCGGATCAGCGGAGCGTGAACTTCGCTAATCTCGCGCCGGGCCGGTATCGCTTCCTGGTGCGCGCGCTCAACGCCGACGAGGTGATGAGTGATTTGCCGGCAAGCTTTTCATTCACTATCTTGCCGCCGTTCTGGCAACGCTGGTGGTTTGTGTCACTGGTCGGGTCTTTGGCTCTACTGACTGTCTATTCATTTTATCGCTATCAACTCGCGCAGAAGCTCAAAGTCGAGCGGGTCCGCACCCGAATCGCAACAGACCTGCACGATGACATAGGCGCAAACCTGTCTTTGATTGCAATGGCCAGCGAGGTAGCCCAACGACAAGCGCGCGCGGATGACCGCCCGATGACAGAAACGCTCTCTGTAATTTCGGGCACCTCGCGCGAGCTGGTTGACTCGATGGGCGACATCGTCTGGGCGGTCAACCCTAACCGTGATCATCTCGTTGATCTGGTAAAGAGAATGCGACGCTTCGTAAGCGATGTATTCTCGGCCCGCGCAATCGCTTTCCATTTCGAAGCGCCGTCTGAGGATCGCGATGTCAGATTGGGGACTGAAACACGTCGGGAGGTCTATCTGATTTTTAAGGAAGCCGTTAACAACATAGCCCGCCACTCGGAGTGCATTCATGCCGGCGTTGAGCTGAAGGCTCAAGGAGGGTGGTTGACGCTGAAGCTGAGCGACAACGGCAAAGGCTTCGACACGACCCAGTCATTTGATGGGAACGGGCTGGTGAGCATGCGCGAGCGAGCGGAGAGATTGGGTGGCAAGCTTGAAGTCGTCTCGCGCAAGGGCGACGGCACGTTGTTGACGCTCAAAGCGCCTCTTAAGTAGCGCAGGGCAGTCTCTGATTAACCCCAACTTCAGTTGGGCAAGGACCGCGTAGCGGTCACCTGTCGATAGAGGATCGCGAGATCGTGGGACGGGACCGCGTAGCGGTCACCTCTCGATAGAGGATCGCGACATCGAGGGACGGGACCGCGTAGCGGTCACCTCTCGATAGAGGACCGCGAGATCGTAGGACGGGACCGCGTAGCGGTCACCTCTCAATAGAGGACCGCGTGATCGTAGGACGGGACCGCGTAGCGGTCAGCTCTCGATAGA
>DASXSR010000249.1:0-17511 GCA_036505875.1 Blastocatellia bacterium
CATTACCTGAACAATGTTCTTGGGTGTCTCTCTGGAAGCAGCCGTCTAACTACGGCATTCAGCGGAGGCCGCGAAGCGAACTTCATAACGTTACTTGAATGTCAAGCGCGGCCCCTCTGATGCCGGGCGCTCGACGCTTACCGGGCTTCCACCTCGTCGTCACCCCGCGGGAAGAGATTCAGCGGGTTGCAACAGTTCTTCACGATTCGCTTAAAGTCGAACGCGTAGCCCCGGGGCATTGTACGAGTGAACTCGGATTCGCTGTTTTTTTGGATCGATTCAAGGAGCGGTTCGACCGTGCGGGGCTAGGTCGGGTAATCTCGCTACCGTAGCTTCTGTATTCGAGTGCGCGAAGGAGCATTCACTGCGATGTGCATGAGAGGACGAAGAGGATTCTGCTGCGTACTTATTCTCCTGTATCTTGCGTTATGTCCTTCGAGCGGTTCTGGTCAGAGCGGCAAGATCAAGATGATCCTCGATACGGATATTGGTGACGACATCGACGATGCTTGGGCGCTGGCCTTCGTGATCTCTTATAACGGCTTTGCTCCTCTTGGAGTGACGATCACTGACGGCAACACACCCGAGCGGGCAAAGATTGCTTGCAAGCTACTCCATGTCGCTAAACGCGATGACATCCCGGTTTTTGTGGGGCGCAAGACGAATGACAAAGTGTTCCAGCAATTCTCCTGGGCTGAAGACTTCACAGCGAAAAGGCCAGCCAAGAAATCCGCCGCTGACTTTATAGTAGAGATGGTCAAGCGCTACCCGGGCGAAGTGACCCTGCTTGCCATCGGCCCATTGCAGAACCTCGCCGACGCGCTGCGCAAGGAACCCGATTTAGGCAATTACGTGAAGCGGGTGGTGCTGATGAGCGGCTGCATTTACGGCACGTCGTCCAGCCCCGGCAAGCCCTTGCGCGAGTGGAACGTCTATCAATCTACCGCCGATGCACAACTCGTTTACGGCGCTGGTTTGCCTCTGACGATTGTCCCGCTCGATTCGACCACGCATGTTCAGCTGAGTGAGCAAGAGCGCAAGCGAGTAGCGGATTACGACTCGCCGATTACTTACGCGCTGGAATGTCTCTATCGTTTGTGGCTCAGCGGCCCGACGCAGAGAATGACGCTTCACGATCAACTTGCCGTCGCGGAAATCGCGAGCTCAGGGACATTCTTTGCCAAACAGGAGACATTGCCGCTGGTAGTTGATGACCAAGGTTACACCCGAGTGGACCGCGAGCGGGGGAAGACGGTTAGGGTCTGTTTAGAGCCGAAGCGCGATGAGTTTATGCATTACTACCTAGACCAATTAACGAGCCAACGGCTGGGAAGGTAGCTGAGTCACGGCAAAGATACCACAGACCGTCTAGTCTGCGCATGAGTTAAGAATCGGTTCGATTTGAAACTTTGACGTGCGCATAGCGTTGAAGGTTGGAGCAATTACAGAATGGATTTCAAGATAGTGATTGCCATTCTTCTTTTTTGCCTGAGCGCTCCGGCGCAGGTGAAGGGCCCTTCACGCAAAATGGCGTTAACCTTTGACGATCTGCCTTACGTTCGCGCCGGTGTACCCTCGCAGGGTTTGCAGAGCGCTCAGCGTGCTACGAAAGAAATCCTCCGCGTCCTGCAGGCGCACCGGGCGCCGGCAGTTGGGTTCGTGAATGAAAACAAGTTACAAATAGCGGGCCAGGTGGATGCACGAATTGCGTTGTTGCAGCAGTGGGTTGATACCGGGATGGTGTTGGGCAATCACACGTACTCGCATCCTGATTTCAATCAGCTAACTGTCGAGCAATTTGAGGATGAGATAATCAAAGGCGAAGTGATCACGCGTCGCCTGATGCAATCACACCAACCGTACCAGCTCTATTTTCGTCATCCGATGACACACACCGGCGATACTCAGGCCAAGAAAGAGGCGATCGAAATATTTCTGGCCGCGCGCGGTTACAAAGTCACACCGCACACGATTGAAAATTCAGATTTCGTCTTCAACGTGGGCTATGTCCGCGCATTACAGGCTAAGGATGAGGCAACCGCCAGGCGGTTGCGAGAGACATACCTGGACTTCACCCTGGCGGCCACTGAGTTTGCCGAACGAGTTTCGCCGCAAATCTTCGGCCGTGAAATCGCGCAGACGTTGTTGCTCCACGCTAACGACATCAACGCTGATTGCCTGGATGAAATGTTGCGACGGCTGGCCGGACGGGGGTATCGGTTTGTAACTCTGGACGAAGCGATGACCGATGCAGCATATCAAACCAAAGATAAGACCGTAAGCAAATTTGGTCCGACCTGGCTGTGGCGTTGGATGAAGAGCAAAGGAATGAATCTCAGCTTCAAAGATGATCCTGAGCCGCCTCAATGGGTAATAGATTTGTACAGACAACAATGATTTCCGGCGTGGCGTATGACTGACTTAACCGGCAACACTTTCTTTCCAGGGCCGGCCGGTCGAATCGAGGCGATACTCAAAAAACCGGCTGGACGTGTGACGCGGGCAGCCATAGTTTGCCACCCTCATCCGTTGTTCGGCGGGACGATGCACAACAAGGTCGTCTATCGAATCGCTCGGACGTTTCAGGATGCAGGATTTGCGGTGCTTCGATTCAACTTTCGGGGCGCGGGTCGAAGCGAGGGCGAGCACGACTACGGTCGCGGCGAGAAAGATGACTTGCGCGCTGCAATCCAATTCATCGAAGACAAATATCCGGAGTCGGAAATCTGGTTGGCGGGGTTTTCATTTGGATCGACGGTTATGCTTCAGGCGGCCGCGTGCGACGAACGAGTCAGCGGCTTCGTAGCTGCCGGGGTTCCGGTCTCGAAATACGATCTTGGAGAGGTTGCGCAGTGCAGCAAGCCGAAGTTATTTGTGCAAGGCTCGCTCGACGAGTTTGGCCCGCCGGAAGACTTAGAGAGATTATTCTCAACGCTGGCCGAACCGAAACAACTGCGGATCATCGCAGGCGCAGATCACTTCTTCGAAGGCCACCTCACAGAACTAGCGGGCGCGGTGTCGGAGTTCGTAGCGAGAACCATTCAATCGTGAGCATCAGCCGGATACCTGCTTTCCGCTGTTTCACGGTCGAGTGTTACTTCGCGATTCGTGTTCGCGCGGTGCGGTGTAGCCGTTTCGAGTGCGAGCGATCATACGGCGGCTGCCAGAGTTAACCTGCACCCTCACCGCGCGGAACGTTCCGTCTTTCTTGTTGTTGGTGGGATAGTAGCCTATCGCATATTGCGTGCGCAGATCGGTAGAAATCTGCTGCGCGATCGCGTGGACTTCCGAAAGTTCTTTCGGGAAGAACGCCTTGCCGCCGGTCTCTTCAGCAAGCTTATTCAACAGGCCCTCGGCTTTGTCCTTCGCGCTTTTCTTGAACAGCCCCGAATCTCTTTCGAGATCGCTTATGAAACCGATCAAATAAATTTGCACGTCGATCTCTCGCAGATGATTCACTACTTCGTTGAACTTATAGTAGCTATCGTTGTCGAGACCGTCAGTGACCAACAGCACGGCCTTCCGTCTGTTCTTACCCTCCTTGCTCGCGTAATCGGCAGCAAGATAAAGCGCGTCGAGCATGGCGGTCTGCCGTGAGGCGACCAAGCCGTTGAGCGTATCAATCACGTCGTTCACGTCGCTGGTGAACTCTTCCAAAAGCTCAGGCTGGTCTTTGAATTCGATGACGGCCATCTCGTCGCCGGCGCGACTCTCCTTCACCAGATTGGTCGAGGCCTTTACGACCGTGTCAATCTTGGGTCGCATAGAGCCGGATGTATCGATCGCAAAGACGAGTGAGACGGGGACCTGCTCGCGGCTGAAGAATTCAATCTTCTGCGGAACTTTGTCCTCGGTGACCCCGAACTCTTCTTTCCTGAGATCCATCACTGGTTTGTTTGACGGATCTACAACTGTCACGTCAAGAAGAACAAGGTCGGTGTGGAGTATCACGGTGTCCTCTTGCTGCTGCGGCTCTTCTTGTTTGGGCTGCTGCGATTTTTGGAGCTTGGGCTTATCGGGTCGTTGCTGATTCGCGAATGAATTCGCAGCGATGCCAACAACGAGAAAACCAGAAACTGCGAAAAGAGCGGCGACAAAAGAGAACCTGAATGCTGCTAACTTCATAAGCGAATTTTACTCCGGGACGGCGGTATTTGAAAACCGGGACTCCGAGGCTTGGGATGCGCGGCCGAGCCCTAATCGTTGCCGAAAGGATGCGAGCAAAAGAGGATGATTCACTTCTTGAACGACTGATAACCGTCTCTATAGGTGAGCGAGAGGCGGCCCAGACCACGAGGTGGATTCACCTTCACCTGTACCTTGTGCCACTTCGCTTCGCTTTGAATGTCTGTTGGATAAAATCCGATCGAGTATTGATGTCGAAGCTCCAAGGCGATGCGCGTGCAGATCTCGACCAGCTCAGGCTCGTTGTAAGCGTTTGGGAAGAAGGCGCGCCCTCCGGTCATCCGAGTAATCTCTTCAAGCACCGAACGCCCAAATCCCGCCAGGGAGTCGCTGGCCGGGTCTGTTATCCCAATCGCGTAAATCTGAACATCCGCTTCTTTGACCCTGTTGCGAAGCTCTTTGTAGGTGTACCTGCTGTTATTGTCCTGCCCGTCCGATATTATCAGCAGCGCCTTTTTGGAATGGCGGCCTTGCTGGATTTTCTCAACGGCAATGTAAGCCGCATCGTAGAGAGCTGTCGAGCCATGCGGGGCCACGAACATCAGATGGCCGAGGACGTTATCTCCGGAAACGGTGAAGTCCTGGATCAGCTTCGCGCGGTCGTTGAAAGCTATCAGGAAGAAGTCGTCATCCTGGTGGGAGGTCTCGATAAACCGTCTAAGCGCGCGAATCGACCTGTTGATGCGCTCCTTCATCGAGCCGGACACGTCGTAAACGATGCCTAGAGAAACGGGAGCGTCCTCATCTGTGAAATGCGCGATCTGCTGCTTCACCTTATCGTCGAAAACTTCGAAATGGTCTTTGCCCAGGCCGGTGACAAATCTTCCATACGGATCGGTCACGCTGATGGTCACGTTGACGATGTCCGTGGCCAGCTGGATTTTTCCATCCTGGGGATTCTGGGCTTTGCGATCGTCTGGTCTAGGGGCTGGAGCCTTATCGTCTGCGGTTTTCGCGGGCGCATCGGGAGTCTTGGGCTTTTCGTTGTCGACCTTAGCTCCCTGCGCCGAGGTCTTGTTGTCTTGCTGGGCGGATACAGCGAGCAGTTGTGAAAGCGCTGTAACCAGCAGCGCGGTCAAGAAAGCGCACGCGAATCTTTTTTTCATGATGGTCCCCCCGAGGTCTGGGGTTAGCCCGGACCCGGCCGGGCATCAGGCGGCATGCGCTGTCGCCAACTATTTTCGACGATTCAGAAAACAGTGCTGATCAGAACGATCAATTCGATGCTTACTGCTGTCGCGCGGACCTCCTGATGCTCGTCCACGCGGTTTCATTCTAACCACAAACAAATCCGCAAGCAAGGAAAAAGAGGATTATCCGCTAATCCTACGGGGCGCGCATTTCGATCACCAGCCCGGAAGCGCTCGGCCCGATTTCCACTTCGCGAGTGTAGAACTGGTGTCCAAGCGCTTTCGCCTTCAACGTGTAACGCCCCGGCGGCACTGGCTTGTTTAGTTTGAACTCTCCGTCGGCGTTCGTGCTGCTCCAGCTCAATAACGTGCTCTCCGTTATATTGTTCTCGCCAAGCGGCAGGAGCCCTACGAGCGCCCCGGCGATGGGTTTGCTGGTCGCGGCCGATTTGACCACTCCGCGGACGGAGATCACCGACGAGGACTCAACGACCTGAACGGCCGCAGAAGGCGAACCGGGCTCCGAGCCCTTCTGTAGTTGCGCTAGCATCTCGGCGACAAGCTGAGAGGGCCGCAAAAAGCCAACTGCCCCGAAATGTTTGACTTCATCAGGGAAACCGTCGACGTCTCTATGAACGGGCTGGTCGTCGGCAACGACCTTGGTGGGAATGCCGATCAGCTTGCCTTCGATGTTGACCGCCGCACCTCCGCTGTTGCCATGAATCACGCGAGCGTCGGTCTTGATCCAATTCGCCAGCACGTCCTTGCCTTCGACAGCTCCGCGATTGACCGTCACAGTCGAGCCGCCCTTTTCCGGAAAACCGATTATGAAGAGTTCGTCCAGCAGCTTGATCTTTCGCGAGTCCGCGATCTCAATAGTTGGAAACGTGAATGACTTTGGAAGCGAATTACCGGTGACATCGGAGTCAACGCGCAGCAAAGCCAGATCGTATTGCTTGTTGACCAGAAGCGGCTTCAGCCGGTAGCGAGTCCGCGCGGAGATCGGATCCCCTTCGCGAGAGAGGCTGAAGACGATCTCGTCATATAATGCGCCAGTCCGGTCGTTAGTTATCACGTGGAAATTGGTGACAACGATACCGTCGCGGCGGACGACGACTGCCGATCCTCTCGGGCGCAGGGCCGAGGCGTCGTTTGAGTTGCGAACGAGGACTAGTCCCGTTGAAGCGATGGCTTGCCGCACCAACGAGATCGTGTCTGGAGACAGATTGCTTTGCCCGGTTTCCCCTTGTGGTGACTTGATTGAAGTTGCTGTCTGCGCGGCGCACATTGCCCACGCGTATAGAGCACCATATGCGATGAGAGCCAACGTGCTCCACCGCTTCACACTACTTCCGCCGATTCGGCTAATTGGCACGATTCAGAACCTTAGCAACGAATAAAGTTTGAAGCTCTATTGACCTTTGTGCTCGAGCCTAATCTCGAACACCATGACTTCACGCGATTTTAGCCTGCCCAGGGAGTTTCCGCTTTCGGGGACTGCTACATAAGCACTCTTTTCTTTGTCCTTACCCGGGTGGCAACTCGCAAGGTGAGTGTGCGCTAATCTTGTTATTGACTTCTTTCGCGGAGGGGAAAAGCAAGAATCTTCTTTCCTGTCCATTCGCTCTCCGCTCCACATTCAAAATATAGACATAGCCCTCAAAATTGCTGCTCAGAAACACCTTGAGCGCATCGCCCTGCTTGAATATCTGATTAGCGTAGACAAGCTCACCCGTCCTGACATCATAGCAGCTCCCGAACCGCGGTCAGCTGAAAAGACTGGCGCAACTTAATTGTGTTTGAGCCGAAGCTCGAATGGCGCGATCTCACCAGGCTTGAGCTTGCCGCTTCCGCCGTTTTCCGGAATCGCGACCACTGAACCGCTCTTATCTTTATCTTTTCCAGGAGCGAGAATGATATCCCGCGCGCGAACGGCGGTGTCTTTTGGCACGACTGGTGTGACGTTCTTCACGAGACCGGCCTGGAGCTCGGATGCAGCCGCGGAAGCCGATTGCGAGAGGCACCTGCCGGGCTCCTTCAGCGCAGCGTCCAGAAATGCAATCCGCCCTCGCGACATGATTACTTGCAGTACCTCGGTGCCCTTCTCCTCGTCGAACTCAATCGCGTCGCCACCCGGCGGGATGTCATATTTTTCGTCGGATCGGACTGCGTTGTCTGCAGCGTCAGGATAAGGAAATAGCACGCATCGCCTGCCGCTTGGAGCGATATTCACCACGTAGATGTATCCGTCAAAGTTGCTCTGAAATTGGAGTTTGATCTGATCTCCAGCCTTGAATTGACTACTCGGGTCAACCGGCACCAGACTCCCGCCCTCGTTCTTGTAGACGATGATTTGCATTGCGTCAGAGCGCTTATTCACAAAAAGTCCGCGCGCGCGTTTGCCCTCGTCCGTCTTCTGAGGCCTTTTCTCGGCGCCAGCCATAGATACGGTCAAGCCGGTGACGAACAGCACCGTGATCATAATTGTTAGTACAGCTTTCATGATTGCACTCCTTTTTCTTTCGTACTCACTCTCCGTGCGAGAGTTCGATTGTTGCGATCAGCTCCTCGTTGTCTTTGGGATTTGTATTCTGCGCTCGCGTCGCGTAGCGCACAGTCTTCTTGCCGGGAATGGGAAGATTGCCGGTCACCTGCTTAACTCTTTGCTGCGAGCTTGCAATTAACTCATCGACGACCGAGCGACTCACCACGCTATTAGGTTTGTCGATTTTGTTCGGAAGCGTGGTGATCTTGTCACGGCTGAAGATTACCAGCATCGTCTCTTTTCCAGCGGGAGGAGTCATCGTGAACCAGCAATCGTCCGGATCCTCGTAGCCGGGGCAGTAGGCCGGAATCACGTACTGTTTGTCCTTAAGCACCTGGTTATCGCCGTGGTTGATTCGAATGTCAGGGAAGAGCAGCACGGCATCTTTTCCCGGCGGACGATTGACGATGTACAAATATCCGCTTTGATTGACCGTGACTGCCAACTTGAGTTGGTCGTCTGTCTCAAACTTCTTGCCGGCATTGACTTCCTTTTGCGTATTGCCGTCCCCCCGTTGCAGCAGATGCCATTGCAATGTGAGAAGGGCAGCCTTTTGGACCGTGGGAGCTGGGTGCGTACGCTCTCGGTTAGGCTTGGTGACTCGATTGACAACCGCAACTTTATACCACAGCGGCGCCCCCTGTTTTTGTGCAACGACTCGGCTTACCAAAATGCTCGGCGTTATCACGCCGGCAATGACAACGCCGATTAAAGGGGGTTTCAAAAATCGAAACAGCATAGCGCGGTCCTTTGTCTTTACTTACTACGCATCTTGGTGAACTGCTGGATTCTCGGATCGTCTGCCGGTACCACACATCGAATCCCAACGGGGACGGATAACCCTTTTGGAAAGACGCGCGGAAGATGATTCCTGTATGAAGCCCTCGATTCACCCTGAGTGCTTGCGTGATAGAAGGTGCCACCCCTCATAACTATCTCATCTTTAGCGTATTCGGGATCGAGCATCTCACTCCCCTTGTAAGGTTTATAAGGAGCCTCAACCCATTCCCCGGCGTTGCCCGCCATATTCAGCACTCCATATTGACTGCGGTCTCCGTTCGGCTGGGTAACAGGATTGGGCTGATCGGTGCCTATGTTGGCATGCCCGGCATCAAATTCATCACCCCACGGAAATTGGCGCTTCTTTTGGGCGACCGCATCCCAGGCCGCCGCTTTCTCCCATTCTTCCTCCGTGGGCAATCGCTTACCTGCCCACGACGCATAACTTCGCGCCTCGTCGATCGTGACTCCCAACACAGGGTAATCCGGCTTTCCCAGGAAGTAGTTTGGGTCGAAGGGTGGATTAGGGGGATTCGGATGGCGAGTATCTTCACAGAACTTCTTATACTGGGCGTTCGTCACTTCATACTTGTCGATGTAATACGCAGGAAGATTGACCGGGTGCGCGGGCCGTTCGTCAGTCTCGTGATTATCATCCCCCATCACAAATTCGCCCGCCGGTATGGGAACCATCTCGCCGTTGTAATCGATCTCGTGAAGCAGTTGAGCTTCACAGCTCTGCACCTCGCCCTTCACGCCGGTGACCCTAGTCGTGAAATCGGCGTACCCTTCATGCGAAACGCGTATGTACGCGGGACCTGGTTTCAGACCCACCACTTTGAGCCCGCCGTCCGCAACGACTGCGTCACGGCTAGATCCATTTACAAAGATCTGGCTGTCTGGGGGCGCGCCGTTGACGACCAGTGTGAACCCAGTGGAGGAACCGGACACGAAGGCCACATAAAGGACCGCGCCGACAATCAAAATGCCCAACAAGCTTCCTGCCCAAACTATTTTGTTCCTGCGAGGCGGCTGCTTCGTGGTTATTTGGGCCCCGCGTGAATTCGAAAGCAGATCCGCGTCGTCTTCGGATGTCGCAGCCCTCTGATCGATGAGTTCGGGATGCACTACAGCTTGACTCAATTCGGTTGCCGCCCAGACTCGTGCGTTAGGCGTCGCCGCCTGGCTGCCGCTCGCACTTGTCATAACGCCGGTCACCTCTCGAGTTTCTCTTGCCGTCCCTGGCTCCGCGAGCCTTGAGGTCACGACCGCTCCCATTTGATGAGTTCCGCAGTGCAGCGCCCGGCTCAGTTCCGAGGCAAAGATTTCGACATCAGCAGTGCGAGCTTCTCGGTTGCGTGCCAGGCCGGCCATCACTGCTCGTTCTACAGACTCGCTGATAAACGGGGCAACAGCCCCAAGGCGGATTGGCTCGCTCATCACGCGCTTCATCATCACCGCCTGAGGGTTGTCACCCTCGAACGGCAGCCGCCCGCTCAACATCTCATACACAATGATCGCCAGAGAATAGATGTCTGATCGCGGGTCAAGCTTCTCGCCCAGCAACTGCTCCGGCGACATGTAAACCGGCGTGCCGAGCACAAACCCGGTCTTGGTTAAGTTTTCTCCCTCAACATCAGTCACCGCTTTCGCTATTCCGAAGTCGAGCACCTTGACGAAGTCCGCATCCGCGCCTTTCCGAGTAATCATCACGTTATCGGGCTTGAGGTCGCGGTGAACGATCCCGAGCGCGTGAGCGGCCGACAACGCTTGGGCAATTTGATTGGTTATGTGAACAACACGATCCACGGGCAGCGCTCGTTCTTCGGCAATAATACGCGACAGAGGCTTGCCGTCTATGAATTCCATGGCCAGAAACAACATCCCGTCGTCGGTCTGTCCGAAGTCGTAGATCGTAACGGCATGAATGTTATCAATGTGGCTGGCCATCTTCGCTTCGCGTTTGAACCGCGCGATGGCGTCGTCTTTACCGGGCGACAGCGCGGTTAGCAACTTGATGGCGGAGGTTCGCAGCATCTCGGTATGCACTGCGCGGTAGATCGAGCCCATGCCTCCTTCGCCGATCTTTCGAACGATCCTGTATTTCTCGTCGAGAAGGTTGCCCAACATGGGATCCGCGCTTGCATCGATTGAAATCAGTGTCGAATGATCGACGGGGCAGACCTCAATCGGATCATCATTGGCGCTTCCACATTGCGGGCATATTTTCATGAGTGAGGAAACTCGCTTAGCTGAGGAAACTTACAGATTGAAACCTAATATGAGGCTGTATGCGTTGTCAAGACTAGCGACTATTGGCGAACGAACCAGCAGGCAGGATGCCCTGCGCTTTCAGAATGGAATTGCGCTTGATTCTGAGAAGCGAGGCGGATACGATAGAACTTAGAGTCCATCGCGGGCAAAACACACGTCAGGATGTGTTGCGGAGGCAGGCCGCCTTTGAAGACGATGGACAAAGGCGTTGCCCGCCAATCGAGTTCAGTCAGTGCCACCGAGACTTGGATGTGCGCGATGGAGATGCGACGGCTAGCCCCGCGAACATCTCCCGGATTGTAATTACCTCTTTGCAGGCGAACTGAGATGAGTCGTTCGGCGGAGTTGTGGCGATTTCTACAGCAGCTTAGAATCACCGACTTGATCGACTTCGTCATCGTGTGGGCCATCATCTATGGCTTGCTCAAGCTTGTGCGCGGCACGCGCGCGGTTACGATGGCGGTGGGATTGCTCGGCGTCGGTCTGCTCTATCAGCTATCGGCGATTCTTGGGCTGGACACGCTTCAGTTCGTGATGCGGAATACGCTTCTGTACTTCGGGTTCGCGATCCTCGTGATATTCGCCCCTGAGATACGGTCGGCGCTGATGCGAGTGGGATCGAACCTGGGTCCGTTCGGATTCGGCCGCGCTAAGGGCCGCGAGACCTACGACGACATTGTGCTTGCGGCGATGACACTCTCATCGCGGCGAGTGGGCGCTTTGATAGTTTTGGAGCGAAATGTTGGGCTGCAAAACTATGTCGATACCGGTGTCGTGCTCAGAGCTGCGCTTTCGTACGATTTGTTGATCACGATTTTCGATCCGCATACGCCGCTGCACGACGGGGCAGTCATCATTCGCAATCAAAGAATCGAAGCTGCAAGCTGCTTTCTGCCGCTCACGCTCAATCCCAGATTGTCAAAGGAACTTGGCACGCGACATCGAGCGGCAATCGGTGTAACTGAAGATACGGACGCGGCCGCTGTTGTGGTCAGCGAAGAGACCGGCGTCATCTCATTCGTTCAGAACGGCGAGATCACGCGTTATCTGAACAGCACGTCGCTTCGCGATTTGATTCGTGAGGCTCTTCAGCCGCAGCGCGGCCTGGTCGAGGCGGTCCAACCCGCGCGGCGCAAACCAGAGACTTCGCGAGAAGCCTCCAGGGAGCAGGTAAGCGAAACCTTCGTAAAATGAGCCATCGGAATGGACTGGATGTACAAGTACATGACCGCGGTTAAGGAGTACGCCCGAGGCTACGTCCTCGAGAATACCAGCTTGAAGGTGTTGGCCCTCCTGATCACCGCAGTCCTGTGGCTGTCGGTGGCTTCCAGGCCAGTTGGCCAAATCGTGTTGAACGGAGTGCCGATCGACTTACCTGAGCTGCCTAACTTGACGATTTCAAAGTACGACACTCGGATCGCGCGAGTTGTTCTGGAAGGTCCGGGCGACGTGCTGGAAGGGCTCAGAGGCGGACAATTGACCGTGACGGCGGATATGTCAAACGTCGAGCCAGGCGTCCGAGTGATTCCGCTCAAGATCGAGAGCAGTCGCCTGCCCGCCAACGTAAGAGTTAAAGAGATCGAGCCGCCAACTATTCGAATCACCGTTGAGCGCGTGATTCAAAAGGAACTCACGATAATACCTCGCTTCGAAGGGGAGGCCCCTCCAGGCTATCAGGTGATCGACTGGCAAATCGTCCCTTCCACCGTGAAGATTGGCGGGGCCGAGAGTCAAATGAAAGAGATTACCGATGTCTCAACCGAGACGGTAAGACTTACCGACAGGACTGAAACTTTCAGCGCGCAAGTTGCGATCGACATCGGCTCGCCCAACCTCAGCATTATCGACGACAACGCGCGCAAGGTCATGCTCACAGTCAACATCGGAGAAGTGCGGCAGGAACGTGTTATAGATAATATTCCGGTTGGGTTGTTCGGCGCGGCGGCCAGGGCTCGCGTCATCCCGAGTTCCGTCAAGGTGACTGTGTACGGCCCACGCTCCGCCGTTGAACAAATGACGGCAGCCGATCTGAATGTAGCGGTACAATATCAACCCGGATCGCATGAGTTCACGCCCAAGGTAACGCTGTCGCCCACGTTCGCCGACCGCGTGGAAGTGCGCTCGGTAGAGCCACCAAAGGTGCGCGTGAGGTGACCGCCACGCAGCTCGTTCGAAATAATCCGCTTCGGACCGACATATTCATTCGTTCCTGAGGAGAATTCATTGAAACTCTTTGGCACTGATGGCATCAGAGGAGTAGCCGGCCAATTCCCGCTCGACGAAAAGACGGTGAGGATTATTGGGCAATCGCTTGCCGAGAACCTTGCCCGCGAACTGGGCCGTCCGGCTAACATTGTGATTGGCCGCGACACTCGCGAGTCTGGACCCCAGATCGAGCTGGCAGTTGCGAGCGGCGCCGCGAGCGCCGGAGCAAGCCTGCGGTCCGCAGGTGTAATAACCACGCCGGGTGTTGCTTACATCACTCGATCGGACTCGTTCGACGCCGGAGTCGTCATATCCGCCTCACACAATTCCTATCAGGACAACGGCATAAAAGTCTTCGCTCGATCGGGCAAGAAGATTGATGATGAGACTGAGCGACGAATAGAAGCAGACGTGGCTAGCCGCGCGGCTGATGATCCTGCCGGTGCGACCAACTGGTTGCGCGACCAGGCGGGAACCGAAAAGGAATTCCAGCAACGTTACGTCAAATACCTCGCAAACGAAGTCGGCAGCGAGTTGAGACTTGAAGGGCTGAGGCTAGGCATTGACTGCGCAAACGGTGCGGCATCGCACATCGCTCCGAAATTGTTTGAGCGCTTGGGCGCGCGTGTTGAAGTTATCGGCGCGAGCCCCGATGGACGCAACATCAATGAAGGCTGCGGGTCGCTGCACCTGGAGGGGTTGCAACGATTAGTTGTGGACCGGCGGCTGGATCTGGGGGTCGCTTTTGATGGTGACGCGGACCGGGCGTTATTCGTGGATGAAGCGGGGAATCTCGTTGATGGCGACGCGACGTTGCTGATCCTGGCCGATAGACTGAAAGCGAAAGGGCTGCTTGCGGGCGACCTAGTGGTCGCCACCGTGATGAGCAATCTCGGTCTCGAGCTTGCGCTGAACGAGCGGGGAGTTGAATTGGTCCGCGCGCCGGTGGGTGATCGCTATGTCCTCGAAGAACTGCTTGCGCGAGGAGCGAAGCTCGGCGGCGAGCAGTCGGGTCACATCATTTTTCCGGATATCTCGCTCGCTGGGGACGGGATGATTACCGCAATTCAGTTGCTTGGTGCGGTCAAGGAGTCAGGGCGAACGCTTGGTCAGCTCGCGTCACAGTTGACTCGCTATCCGCAAGTCCTGGTGAACGTCGCGGTTCAGAGCAAGCCACCGATTGAAACAATCCCGGAGATCAAAGCCGAGATTGAACGAATCGAACGCGAGATGGAGGGTCGTGGGCGGTTGCTCGTGCGCTATTCGGGCACCGAGAACCTGGCCCGTGTAATGATCGAAGGCGAGAGCGAGAAAAAAATCAACGAGCAAGCCCACCGACTCGCCGAGGTGATACGTCACACCATCGGCTAGCGGCCTACCCGCTCTTTCTTAAACCGCAGCGCCCGACTGGGCATGCTTAAGATGAGTGATGTATTTCTCGGCCGCCAGCGCTCCTACTGTCGCGTCTCCTACCGCGTTAGTGATCTGCCGCACAAGCTGAGAGCGTAGATCACCTGCCGCAAACAATCCCGGGATGCTTGTCTCCATCCGGTCGTTGGTGATTAAATGCCCGCCCACGTCGTGCGCCGGATGGTCTTCCAGGAAATAAGTATTCGGCTTGAAGCCAATGAATATGAACGTTCCCTGAGTTGGAAGGTCGCGCCGGAGACCCGTCCTCACGTTCCTCAGCACTACGTGATCGACTTCCTTGTCGCCCTTGATCTCTTCGACGACCGTGTCCCAGATTACTTCCGCTTTTGGGTTATTGAAGAGCTGGTCCTGAAGAATTTTCTGCGCGCGAAACTCATCCCGCCGA
Source organism: Blastocatellia bacterium (assembly GCA_036505875.1). Classification (GTDB taxonomy): domain Bacteria; phylum Acidobacteriota; class Blastocatellia; order UBA7656; family UBA7656; genus Onstottus_A. The sequence continues at coordinate 14,936 of DASXSR010000249.1, forward strand.
TGGACGACATACACCCGGCTCCCAAACCGGGTCAGGTAGTTGGCTTCTTCGACCGCCGCATCTCCGCCTCCAACGACGGTTATGACTTGGCCGTTGAAGAACGCGCCGTCGCACACCGCGCAATAGCTCACACCGCGCCCCGCGAATTCTTCTTCTCCCGGCACTCGAAGCTTAATCGCCGTCCCGCCCGCAGTCGCAATCACGGTTGTCGCGTGGTAGGTGTTCGCGTCGGTTTTCACCTCGAACAGATGATCGATTCTCTTGACCGACTCGACAGATTCGAAAGTTTTAATCTCGACTCCGAACTTTGTCGCATGCTTTTCCATGAGCTGCGCAAGCTCGGGGCCTGTGATGTGTTCAAACCCCGTGTAGTCCTCGATCGCCTCGGTGTTAAGCAACTGCCCACCGACCAAACCTTTTTCAATGATGACGGTTTTCAAGTTTGACCGCGATCCATAAAGTCCGGCGGTCAGCCCGGCTGGCCCCGCGCCGATCACTAGCATGTCGTATGTCTCTGGCATTGTCCCTCCGTCAAACCGAAGTGGCGTTTTGACATTGTCTAATTATAGCAACGTGGATTTCGGTACCGCGAGCCGTAGCGAGCGCGCTGGTAGGGCGACGACTCGGGAGAGCGCTCGCGATCGCTCGAGGTAACAAATCACCAAATAACGGCCGCTTGCGAATCAGTTGCGAATCACTTAGGGTAAAACGACTCATGAAGGGCGTATTGAGAAAAGAGAACCACGGGACCCACGAGGAGCACCGGGAAAAGAAGAAATCCCCGTGTTCACAAATCAGCCGGCGACAGATGCTGGAGCTAGGCGCTGCCGCCACAGCAGGAGTTATTGTGAATACAATCGAGAAACGGCCGGCTCGCGCCGAGCCGGTGCGACTGTCGGGACTCGCAGCCGAATACGATCAATATGACGGGCTAGGCCTCGCTGCGCTCGTGGCGAAACGCGAGGTGACACCGCTCGAGTTGCTCAACGCGGTGAGGCAACGACTCGAAGCAACGAACCCGAAGATCAACGCCGTTGCACAGGTCTTCTTCGATAAGGCTGAAGCACAGATCAAACAAGGCCTGCCGTACGGGCCCTTCAAGGGCGTGCCGTTTGCGCTCAAGGATCTCGGTCAGCAACTCGCCGGGACCAAAACGACTTACGGGAGCCGCGCGTTCAAGGACAACGTTCCTGACTTCGACAGCACGCTGGTCGCTCGTTACAAGCAAGCCGGTCTTGTGATCTTCGCGAAGTCGACGACGCCCGAGCTCGGCCTGACAACTACGACCGAGTCGGTGATGTTCGGACTGACTCGCAATCCGTGGGACCTTGAACGCACGAGCGGAGGGTCTTCGGGCGGATCGAGCGCGTTGGTCGCAAGCCGCGTAATTCCGATGGCGCACGGCAGCGACGGAGGTGGCTCGATCAGGATCCCTGCGTCCTGCTGCGGATTGTTCGGACTAAAACCGACGCGCGGGCGTGTGCCGTTGGGGCCGACTCAATTCGAAGGTTGGAACGGCTGCTCCCATCATCATGCGTTGACGATCTCGGTCCGAGACAGCGCGGCGTTGCTGGACGCGACCGCAGGCGAAGAACTCGGCTCGCCTTACTTTTCACCGCCGCCGGCTCGTCCGTTCTTGAATGAGATTGGCGCCGATCCGGGCACGCTTCGAATCGCGCTCGCGGTTGCGACCCCAGCCGGCACGCCGCTCGATCCCGAATGTAAGAAGGCAGCAATTGAAGCTGCGAAGCTGTGCGAAAGCCTTGGCCACAAAATTGTCGAAGCGCAGCCGCCGATCGATGATCGTTGGATGCGCGAGGCCTTCCTCACAGTGCTGCGAGTTTCTACCGCCCGGACCTTGGACGATGCTGCGAAAACGCTCGGCCGCCCGGTGACAGAAAAGGACGTCGAGCCGGTTACCTGGGTGATCGCGCAAGCGGGACGCGCAGTCACGAGTGTTGCTTACTCGCGAGCAATTGCGACGATGCATCAAGTTGGGCTGGCGATGGCGAAGTTTCAGAAAGGTTACGATGTGATCTTGAGCCCGACCCTCGCGAAGCAGCCGGTTCCGCTCGGCGTGTTAAGCCTGTCGCCCGCAAGTATTGCGGCTTACACGAAGGACGTGACTGAGTTTGGGCCTTACACCGCGCTGTATAACGTGACGGGCCAGCCTTCGATGTCGGTGCCATTGCATTGGTCGGGGGAAGGCTTGCCGATTGGGGTGATGTTCTCCGGGCGATTCGGGGATGAGGCCACGTTGCTGAGATTGGCGGCTCAGCTCGAGAAAGCGAAGCCTTGGGCGAAGAAGAGACCGAAGATTACTTAGCGTCTTTGCGGCTCTTTGGGTCTTTGCGCGAAACTGATTCAGAGGCCGATTTCGCGCAAAGAACGCTAAGGCTCGCAAAGACGCTAAGCGTCAATTACGCCCGATCATTCGACGCGCGTCGTCGCTGGTTAGCGCTTTCAAGAACTCGACCAGGTCGCTTTGCTCGCTCTCGGTCAGATCCACGGGCTCGAGTTGCCAGTCGCGAGCTGGGTTCTCGATTCCGCCCTTGACGTAGAACTTCACAACATCC
>DASXSR010000250.1:0-3350 GCA_036505875.1 Blastocatellia bacterium
ATGTCGGCTAGCTTCCAATCGTTGGATGTTCCCGACATCAGCGCGCGACATGTGATCCGGCCGAGTGGATATGTGAATATGGGACTCTTCAGACAGACTCATCGCTTCGCAGTTTTCAGCATAACGAACGCATCGAGTGAATTGTTGTAGTACCTTTCAAAGCGCTCGAACACAAAGTAGCCGTGCTTGTCGTAGAACCCTTGCGCGCCGGCGTCATCTACCGGTGTTTCGAGATAGATCGCTTCAGCGCCTTGTTCCCATAACCAACGTTCGATTTCGGCGAGTAAGCGACTCCCGATTTGTTGGCGCTGGCGATGCGGAGCAACATCGATGGTTATGATGTGACCGAGGTTGCGAGGTTCGCTGCAGCCGATCACGAAGCCGACTACCCGATCAGCTTCTTCAGCAACGAGCGTTCGGCATTTGCGAGAGCGCAGATACATGCCAAGCTCGAGCCGCGAATAAGCAATGTCTTCGCTGAACGCCGCATGATCGATCTCGTAAAGCTGCAAGAAATCTTGTGATGTGTATTCGCGAATTTTCAATTGGCGCCGAAAAGAATGTTCACCGGCCAAATACTTTCGCGAACTCCGCTGCTTCCGCTTTTGGCTTGCGGTCATAGGTCATCAATCCGTTGATCTCTTGTTCCACATCCGTAAGCTGAGTGTAGCAGTAACCGGCAATAGCTGCGTTGTCCCTAAGCGCCTTCACCAATGAATCGAGCCTGTCGAGCATCGCTTGCTTGGTCGGCTCAATGCCTGAATATCCCCATTCGTTCTCTGCCTTCGCCCCACCAACGCGGTAAGCAATACCGCCAAACTCGGTCATTAGTATCGGCGTGCCGTTGTACTTGTACCCGAAGGCGAGCGCCTCGCGACCGTTGCGCGGAATCTGGCTCCGATCTGTCTCGAGAATCTTGTACTTGGCCGCCAATTGCTCGCCCATGCGCGCGTAGTCGTGCAGCGTGAACAGGTCCGTCTCGTCGGTGTGCTCCCAGCCGTCGTTGTCCACCACCAGGCGAGTCCGATCGAGCGAGCGTATCAGATGATACATTGTCTTTGCGTGTTCTTGCTGCGAGGCGTCGGTGAGAATTCGCGGCACTCCCCAGCTTTCATTGATCGGAACCCAGGTGATGATGCTTGGATGGTTGTAATCGCGAGCAATGATCTGTTGCCACTCGTCGATGAAACGAGAGACGTACTCGTCGGTGAAGACTTGAGCGTTGGCCATCTCGCCCCACACTAAGAACCCCAACCGGTCGCACCAGTAGAGCCATCGAGGGTCTTCGACTTTTTGGTGCTTGCGCGCCCCGTTCAGGCCGAATGACTTCGCCATCCTAATGTCATACTGAATCGCTTCATCAGTGGGCGGAGTCAAGGTGCTCTCAGGCCAGTAGCCTTGATCGAGCACCAGCTTCAAATAGTACGGCGAGTTGTTGAGATAAACTTTGCCCGCGTGTGTGCTGACCTTGCGCTGGCCGAAGTAGCTGTCTACTTTGTCAATCACTTTGTCGCCGGCGATCAGCTCCGCAGTCAGATCGTAGAGCGTAGGACTCTCGGGTCTCCAAAGTTGCTGTCCATCCAGCTTCAAGATGGCGGTCGGTCTGATCTGTCTGCAAATGATTTCCGACTGAGCTTGAACCACTCCGCGCAATCGAGCCGTAACGCGCAACTTCAAATCAGGTATCAGTTTACTCAGAAAAGTTTCGATGCTGACCTGCGACCCGTCCACATCAGGCGTTATGCGAAGTCGTGCGATATGCACCGCGTCGACGGCTTCGAGCCAAACAGGCTGCCAGATGCCCGAAGTGCGCGTGTACCAGATGGATTGTGAGCGCGGCTCCCAATACTGCTTGCCGCGAGGAAGCGACCGGTCAGTCGAAGGGTCCCACGCGCGCAACACGATCACGTTGTCGCCCGGCTTGAGACGGTCGGTTATATCGACCGAGAACGGGACGTGGCCGCCTCTGTGACCTCCGACATGATCGCCATTGACCCAAACCGTCGCTTCGTAATCAACGGCGCCGAAGTTGAGCAGCACGCGCCGCGAACCCCAGGCTTGCGGTATCTGCACCGCGCGGCGGTACCACACGACGTCGTGAAAAGATGTATCTCCAATTCCGCTCAGCTTGCTTTGAAAGCAGTAGGGCACTTGAATGGCGCGCGAGAATCGCTTATCGGCGGCATACCACCGCTCGGCCTGCCCGCGATCACCATCATCAAACTCGAACTCCCATCGTCCGTTGAGCGTCTGCCAATCGGCGCGAGCAAAATCAGGACGCGGGTATTCAGGTCGCGGAACTGAGGCAGATTGAGCTTCAGCTATGCCGGTGAAAGTGAGCAACAAGCCAACCAAAAGAGTCGAGCAGACGTGGTTTCCCATCATCACCTCTCAAGTTACGCTGGATTCGGAATCTTCAAACTCGCAGCAACATCTCAATACAAAGCTCGATACGCGCCACCATCGACTTGGATCACCGCGCCCGTAAGATAGCTTGCACGGTTGGAGCAAAGGAAAGCGACCACCGCCGCGAACTCTTTCGGATCGCCGATTCTTTTCATTGGTGTCGAAGCCGCCCATCGCGCGTACACTTCCTCAACGCTCAGACGTTCCTTCTGGGCTGTCAACGCCGCGAGACTCTTCAATCGTTCGGTCAGATGATAACCCGGACAGACCGTATTGGCTGTTATCCCGTCTGCCGCGATTTGCTGTGACAAGCTTTTCATGAATCCCAATACGCCTGCGCGCGCCGTATTCGAGAGGATCAGATTCTCAACCGGCTGCTTGGCCGCAATCGAAGTAATCGCAACCACACGGCCCCAGCCGCGCTCGCGCATGTGCGGAATCGCTTCGCGGCAAAGATTTATCGTGCTGATGAGGTTCAGCTCGACTGCTTCACGGTAATGCTGAGCGGTGAAGTCGTCGAAGAACCCCGCAGGCGGACCTCCCGCGTTGGCGACCAATATATCGACGCTCCCGAATCTGGTCTTAGTCTCGGCGACTAACCGGCGAACAAAGTCCTCATCGGTCACGTCGCCAGCTACAGTGAACACTTCGGCTCCAGTCGCCGATTCAATCTCATCTGCGGCACGTCGCAGCTCTTGCTCGTTGCGAGAATTGATCGCGACATGCGCGCCCTCGCAGGCAAGCTCCATTGCCGTCGCCTTGCCAAGGCCGCTCGATGCGGCCGCGACGATTGCCACTTTTCCCCGAATCCCAAGGTCCATAATCGTCTCCTTCTGACCCTTGATGTCTGACCCTTGATCCCTGATCTCTGACCTTCGACCTCCAGGTCATCAACGCTCCGGTTGGTACAGGTACCTGCCTCCCTGCTGGGACGCCAAGGATTC
>DASXSR010000251.1:0-18388 GCA_036505875.1 Blastocatellia bacterium
TGGCAGATCAGACAGACACGCCTTTCATCGTGTTCATCGATGGAAAGATCGTAGATCTCCGCAAGCTCGAGCAAGAGCAGGAGTCGCAAGTTGCATCCTCGGTCAGCGAGCCGGGTGAGCCCTACCCCTCACGTTGAATCAAGAAACCGCGACCGAAAGCGCGAACAACAAATGACTGACTCCCGACCTCCAAGCGAAGAGTTGATTCGGAACCTCTCACACTACGATCTGAGCGTGGGTGAGCTGGCGCTTGCGCTGCGAGAGATGGTGCTGAAGGAAGCGCCCGCGGCGGTCGAGAAGCTCTTTCAGGTGTACGCGCTTGTGTTCTGGTACTCACTCACCGGCAAAATGAACGACGCTTTCTGCCAGGTCGTGATTTATCCCAAAGGCGTGAATCTCATGTTCAATCGCGGCGCGGAGCTCGAAGATCCTGATGGAGTGCTGGTGGGCGAGGGCAAGATCATCCGGCACATAAAGGTAAGGCGACCCGAAGACTTGAAGAATCCTCATCTGCGGAAGTTCATTCGAGCATCGATTAAGCACGCCAAGTTTATCGCAAGAGAGAGGGAACTCGCGGGTCGATCTCCGAAGCCGGTCGCCCGGGCGTCTGCCAAGAGACGCCTCGCAAAGTGATCGTTTTGAATCAGTGAGAACTTAACTCTTCTTCCCTGCCAATCCCTCAGAGACCCATCCGTAATGTTGACGCGCGTGGTCGCCGTTAATCGCCATAATTCCTCCAACCGTAGCGTCACCCCACGGCGCGCCTGGTATCTTTTCAGTCAGTTGCTCGTCGGTGAGACTTGCAAGCATTGCGAGGGTCTCGGAACGCACCTTCTGACCAAGCGCGATAATCTCGCTGAAGCTCTTGTTCTTGTGCTCATTCACCCACTTTTCGTTCATCGCGTGAACGATAGTCATTATTTCTTCTTGCGAGCGGCGCGTTCCGTCCGGCGCAATTGCAATCCCGATAGGGCTGGGATGGCCTTCGATGTGCCGCTTGATGATTCCGTTGAAGGCGGCCTCGATGCCAATCAAATGCGACAGATGGTCTTTTGCGGACCACGACGATTCGGGATCGTGTCTGCTCTTGGTGATGCCGCGATTGAGATCCTCTTCCGGCATTGCTGCAAGAGTCTCCAGCAACCACGCTCTGTCTCGATTGAGCTTGATCTCGATTTCGGTGCGATTCATTTCTTCTCCTCTTTGGGCCTGATGGTGCTTTGGAGAACTCGGCGGACGCAACCTGATGCGATCGGGGGTTACCACGTCGAAATCAGGCCATATTGGTTCTCTCCTATTTACTGGAACATTCCCATACCTTCCACGCCGTCGTTGGGGTTATCATTGCCGACGCTACGTAGACGCCTTCATATCCTCGGGCGAAACGTCGCGAACATGCGTGGCGAAGTACCACTGATGACCTTCGGGATCTTCCGCTCCGTAGCGGCGGTCACCGTAGATTTGGTTCTTCGGTTCCTCGATGATCGTGGCGCCTGCCGCCTTCGCTTGCTCGTAGTGCGTGTCAACATCATCGACATTGACATACAGGCTCTGAGTTGTCTGACCGAGATGCTTAGGGTTCTTGTAGTCCGGTCCCGGATGTCCCATCATAATCACCGCGTCACCATGTTTCATCGCCGCGTGCATTGTCTTTCCGTCAGCGCCGCGCATTCGGTCGAACTCTTGAAATCCGAAGGCCCGAGCTAGCCAATCGAGCAACGCGTCTACATCTTCGTAGTAGAGATACGGAGTGATTCTGTGCCCGCTCTCAGGTGCATTTGTGGCCATTGATTGTCCTCCTCGTTATTCAACCCAGTCCGCAATGAACACGTTGGTCTCGCCTTGTATCTTATCGTTGCGGTTTGACGCAAAGACAAGCTCCTTGCCGTCGGAGCTGAACATTGGGAACCCGTCAAAAGTCGGGTTGAAGGTGATCCGTTCAAGCCCTGTCCCATCAACGCCGATCGCGTACAGATCGAAGTCTCGCCCTTTGGGATCGGCCATGTTCGAGGCGAAGATCACACGCTTGCCGTCAGGGAAAAAATAAGGCGCAAAGTTGGCTTTGCCGTTGTTGGTTATCTGGCGCTTGCCGCTGCCGTCGGCTTTCATCACCCAGATCTCCAGGGTTGTGGGGCGGATCAGGTTTTCTTTCAGCAATGCGCGGTACTCGGCAACCTCTTTTTCAGTCTTCGGGTGATATGCGCGAAAGACGATCCACTGACTATCGTAAGACCAGAACGGGCCGCCGTCGTAACCGATCTCATTTGTAAGCCGCTTCACGTTCTTTCCATCCAAGTCCATCGTGTAGATGTCGAGATCGCCGTCGCGCATCGAGGTGAAAGCGATTCTCTTTCCGTTCGGTGAGATCACCGACTCGGCGTCGTAGCCAGTCGTCGTCGTAATCTGCTTCAGATCGGAGCCGTCAGGCGCCGCGCTGAAGACGTCGTAGCCGGTATAAATCGCCCAAACGTAACCGAGCGAATAGTCGGGCTTCGGCGGACAGTCGGGACTCGCGAGATGGGTCGATGAATAGATGATGCGCTTGCCGTTTGGGAAGAAGTAGGAACAAGTCGTTCGACCCTTCCCGGTTGAAACCATTCTCACGTCCGAGCCGTCGATGTTCATCGTGTAAATCTGATCGCAGCCTCGTCCGTCGCGAGTCGATTGGAAGATGAGCTTCTTTCCGTCGGCTGAGAAATAAGCTTCTGCATTCTCGCCGCCGAACGTGAGCTGGCGGATATTGCGCAGGTGTTTTTCTTGTGGTAAGCGGAGCGGATCGTCGACCGTCGTGTTGGAACGCCCGGCGGTCGCTAAACAGCCGAGCGCGACAATCAGGATAATCCCAATCTTCACTTTGCAATTCTCAATTCTCAATTCTCGATCTCTCCTTCCTCGCCAGGCCAGCCGCCAGCTTGATAGCTTGTATCATGCTGCGATGATCTGCAATGCCACGACCTGCGATGTCAAACGCGGTGCCGTGATCGACCGACGTTCGGATGATCGGTAAACCGAGTGTTACGTTCACCGCCTCGCCAAACGCGAGACATTTTACTGCGATCAATCCTTGATCGTGATAGCAAGCAGCCACAGCGTCGAACTCGCCCCGCCACGCCCGGACAAACAATGTGTCTGCCGGGAACGGACCCGACACTTCGATGTTGTGCTTGCGGCACTCTTGAATGGCGGGTGCGATTTCTCTCGCTTCTTCGGATCCGAACAATCCATGTTCGCCCGCATGTGGATTTAGTCCAGCAACAGCGATTCGAGGCTGGGCGATCCCGAATCTTCGCAACTCACGATCGGCTAGCGCGATCGCGCTCATCACGCGGTCCTTGGTGATTTCCTGTATGGCATCGGCCAGGCTGATGTGGACCGTTAACAGAAACACTTTCAGATCACCGGCGAAGAAACACATCAGCGATTGCTGCGAGTCGCAAAGCGCAGTCAGCATGTCGGTGTGACCCGAAAACGGCGAACCCGCAAGCTTCAGCGATTCTTTGTTGATGGGGGCAGTCGCCATCGCGTCGAGCGTACCCACGACACATAGCTTCGCGCACGCCTCGATTGCAGCAATCGCGGCGCGTCCACACGCTGCCGACAGCTCTCCCAAACGGACAGCTTCATCAAGATTATTTGTGTCGAGAACTATCGATCCATCAATCGGACCGACGCTCAGTTGATCTTCAGTGATCGAGCGAAAGTTTGTGGAAAGTCCAAGCTCGCGCGCCTGGCGACGAAGCTCGGCTGCATCTCCCACGATGACCGGAGAGCAAGCTTCGCGCACGTCAGCTTCCGCAACGGCCTTCAGAACTATCTCCGGGCCGATGCCGGCCGGGTCTCCGATTGTTATTCCAACGCGCGGTTTGTCGAGGCTAGATGCTCGAGTCACTAGGGCCTCGTTGCGAGGTGAGGGGAGCGGAGTGACTCCGGCAGACCTTTACTCCTCCTCCGGTTCCGCCATTTCCTCCAAAGGCTCCTCGCTTTCGACACGGCCATTCCCGCCATCTTCGCTCTTGTACAGATACTTGATGTTGTGTTTGAGCACCAGCAGGTTGGGACCCTCATCGCGGTGCAGCTTGATGCAGCCTCGGTCATACCACTCGATGCTTCCTTTTAGCTGCTCGCCATCCTGAAGAATGATAACCATTTGCGTATGGTTATCCATCTGCTTCTTGTAGTAGAAGCTCTCGGCGTGAGTCTGCTCGGGCGGAACACGCTTACGATTCTGGTCGCCGCCGGCGTTACGCCGGTGTTGCTCCCGCTCCGAGCGCTCTCTTATTTCTGCGAGTGTCGGTCTGATCAGTTTCCTATTCACAGCACACCCTCCAACAGATGTTTGAAGTTTCTAAACGGCTATCGAGCGGCATATGCTCCTGGCTGTGAGATCGGGTTCAGGTTCAAGCCGAACGAGGGAGCTTCAAATTAAGTTCGACGCCGATTCCCCGTTTGTTTTCTCAGCTAGAAATGTCGCGGGTATTCATCCACCGTTCAGAATGTCTTGATAGTAGCCAAGCGGAAGACAAAACGCAAGGGCAAATGGCGAAAACCGATGACGATAAGTTGGAAGTTTGGTGTACAATAAGACGGTTGGAGGGAAAGCGCTATTAGCAATCTCGAAGGGAATCTACAGGGGCTCAAGTCTCATCAGCTTCACCGGCTCGAAAAGCTTTATCAGAGGCGGATTCCGCCTCGCCAAATCGTCACGCAAGAGTTCGCGCGTCAACTTTCGGAAGCATCGCACGAGATTCACCGGCAAGTCGGCGTGCTTGTGAACCGAGGTGGTTACGTCGAGCACGTTGTTGTCGGCAATGCTCGCGGCATTGTACTGCCCGATCTCAAACGCGTTCGCGTGGGCGCGGATCGCTTTCGCGGTTTGCGTTGCATTCACACTCACCTCTCGGGTGAGGAACTCACCCGAGACGATCTCGCGGACCTCGCGTTGTTGAGGCTCGACCTGATGGCAGCGATTGACGTGCGGAGCGATGGGATGCCGGGTCTGGTTCGCGCCGCGCACCTGTTGCCTGTCAACGGGCAAGTGCCGAAGCTTCCGCCTGGTGATATCGAGGATTCAGCGCCGCCGGTTGAATCGGCAGCGGCGTGGGGTTTTCTTGAGCCGCGGGCGCCGAGTCTGCTTGACGTAGACTTCATCGAGTTGATCGAGTCGCTGGAGGAAGAGCTGGCGCGGGCGCGGCGCGTTCGCAACCCGCGCGATCATCGCGAGCGGGTGATTCTCGTGGGAGTGACGACTGCAAGCGTGGAGTCCGCAAGAGAGTCACTGGCCGAGCTTCGCGAGCTCGCTCGCTCGGCGGGGTTGGTCGTTCTAGATTCTATAGTTCAGCGCCGGCATAAGCTTGATCCTCGATCTCTGGTGGGTCGTGGCAAGCTGGACGAGTTGATCATTCGCAGCCTTCAGATCGGCGCAGACATCATCGTCTTCGACCAGAACTTGACGCCGGCTCAGGTTCGAGCGATCAATGAGGCGACCGACCTGAAAATCATCGATCGCACCCAACTCATTTTGGACATCTTCGCCCAGCGCGCGCAGAGCAGGGAAGGGAAGATTCAGGTCGAGCTTGCGCAGCTGAGATACATGTTACCGAGGTTGACCGGTTCGGGGGTCGAGATGTCACGGCTGATGGGCGGAATCGGCGGGCGCGGACCGGGTGAGACTAAGCTCGAAGTCGACCGGCGCCGAGTGCGAGACCGAATACATCTTCTCGAAAGGCAAATCGAACAGATTAGAACAAGCAGACACGTACAGCGGACTCGCCGAACGCGTCGCGACCTTCCGATCATCTCGATTGTGGGTTACACCAACGCGGGCAAATCGACGTTGCTCAACGCGTTGACTGCGTCGGCGGTTGCCGCCGAAGATAGAATGTTCGCAACGCTCGATCCGACGAGCCGCCGGTTGCGTCTGCCGCGCGATCGCGATGTCATAATCAATGACACGGTCGGGTTCATCCGCGACCTGCCGCCTGATCTGATAACTGCATTTCGCGCGACGCTCGAAGAGATGGAAAGCTCGGACCTGTTGGTTCATCTGGTTGACGCGAGCAGCTCGCAGCTTGACAGCCACATCGCGTCGGTCGAAAAGATACTCGACGAGTTGAATCTTTCAGCGATTCCGCGGCTGTTAGTCTTAAACAAGTCCGACTTGCTCGGCGAAGACGAAATTTCAAATTTGCGACAGGCGTTTGACGCGGTCAGGATTTCGGCGTTGGACGAACGGACGCTGACGCCGTTGGTTGAACGAATCTCCGAGTTGCTCAAAGCCTCACACGCTGCGTCTCCGATTAACGAGCGCCGGCCTGATGTGATCGCAACGACGTGAACAGTAGGAGAACATCTATGAGCAAACTTTATGACAGAGGAAGCGCGACCGACGAGCGCGAGCAGTTTCGCCAGGAGTTCGCCGCGCAGCAATCTCAACTCGAATATCAACACCGTTCTCGGTCGAGATGGGGAATCGGCATCCTGGCAGCCGTGCTGCTGTTGCTGTTGATCATCGGCGGAGGCGCGTGCGGCACCTACAACTCGCTTTATGGCAAACGCGAGGTGGTCAAGCAGCGCTGGTCAAACGTCGATGTTAACCTCGAGCGGCGCGCCGACTTGATTCCCAATCTTGTCAACACCGTTAAGGGCTACACCAAGCACGAGGAGCAGGTGTTTGGCGAAATAGCTCAAGCGCGATCGCGACTGATGAATCCTCAGGCCGCCCCTCAAGAAAAGATCGCCGCGAACGCGCAAATGGACACCGCGCTCAGCCGGTTGCTGGTGATCGCCGAAAACTACCCGGACTTGAAAGCGAGTGACCAGTACAAGAATCTTATGACCCAGCTCGAAGGCACCGAGAATCGCATCGGCGTCGCGCGACAGGATTACAACCAGTCGGTGGTTGATTACAACACGTCGCGGGGACACTTTCCGGGAGTGATCTTCGCCAACATGTTCGGCTTTCAAAGAGAAGAGGAGTTCAGAGCTGAACCGAGCAAGCGCGACGTTCCCGAGGTGAAGTTCTGAGCTTCTGCCACCAAGTCACCAAGGCACGAAGGAACACTAAGACCTGGTGCGACTTTGTGTCTTCGCGTCTTGGTGGCAAATCTTCCAAGAGACACAATGTCAGTTCGCGTCGAGAAGGACGGGGCGGTTACGACGGTGATCTTGAGCCGGCCTGAAGTGCGCAACGCCGTTGATCGGGCGACAGCCGAAGCGCTCGCGCAAGCCTTTCGCGATTTCGATAAAGACGAAGAGGCGCTGGTGGGAGTGCTCTTCGGCGACAACGGGACCTTCTGCGCCGGCGCCGATCTGAAAGCCATCGCGGTGGGCAAAGGAAATCGAACTGAACCAACGGGTGATGGTCCGATGGGACCTTCGCGAATGGTTTTGAGCAAGCCGGTCATCGCTGCGATATCGGGCTACGCTGTCGCTGGCGGGTTGGAGCTTGCGCTGTGGTGTGATCTGCGCGTGATGGAAGAAGACGCGGTGCTTGGGGTGTTCTGCCGTCGGTGGGGCATACCGCTGATCGACGGCGGAACAGTGCGCTTGCCGAGGTTAATCGGCCTGAGCCGCGCGCTTGACTTGATATTGACCGGCCGAGCCGTTGGCGCCCCCGAAGCACTCAACATTGGACTTGTCAATCGAGTTGTTCCGAACGGAAGGGCCCGGCAAGCCGCTGAGGAGCTTGCTCACGAGATCTCTCGGTTCCCACAAGTCTGCATGCGAGGCGACAGGATGTCATCTTACGCGCAGTTCGATTTGAGCCTCGAAGAAGCGATGGCGAATGAATTCGATAGCGGTTTGGCGGCGCTCGAAGAAGAGACTTCATCCGGAGCAAAGCGATTCGCTGAGGGCGCGGGCCGCCACGGCAGCTTCCGCGATTCCACAAAAGCGCGAAAGGAATGACTTCCCACAGCAAACCAAGCCTAAGCAACAATAGCACCTTGTCCTCGCTAGAATTGTATTGACTGAATCCCGGTAGCAGTCATAATAATGCAAGTCTGAAGTTTCTTCGTTTTAGGCTCCTCCCCAGCCTGCCCCTGTATCCATTGTAACCGTCGACCAACTCGAGTAACCCTTTGGCGAAAAATGCCACGCGCCCTCTCTTATGGTCAGACGGAAAGCGTCGCCTGACAACCAAGGCAACGAGCGCTGAACCGGCAATTCCGATTCTTTGAATCCCGGCAATGACGCAATCAGGTAACAACATCATGAACGCATCCGAAGACGCGATAAGAGTGGTAACGCGAAACCCGTTTTTCAGATTCGATGCCTTGAGAATTCTCGGGAAGCTCGGGCTGAGGACGTTGGGGATGAAATTATTCGTCACCGTTCTCGCCCTGACGGGTCTCTCTATAGCACTCGCTAGCGTCGTCGCTTACTTGAGCTTCGCCAGGGCAATAGAGTCCAGCGAACAACTCCAGCGCGTGTCGGGCTCGGCCGCCGACGCGGTAGATCTGTTCCTCTCAGAAAACGTCCAGTTCGCAAAATCGCTCGCCAGCGACGATTTCCTGATCGAGGCGGCCGAAGGCGCTGCGCGAGAAGCTGAGAAGCGCGGCATCAACCGTGAACCAGACACCCAACAAATTGACGTGCTTGAGAATCAATACAAAGACACGCACGTGTTCAAAGTCAATCAGTCGATCAATGATTTCCTACGTGAGAAGCTGCGTGTCCGCGGAACGATCGAACGAATGTTTTTCACCGACAAATACGGCCTCAACGTCGGCATGACCAGCCCGACCGAGGATTTCGTTCAGAGTGACGAGGCGTGGTGGCAACAGGCGATGAAGTTGGGGCTATACGTCGAAGACGTGAAATTCGACAAGCCGACCGGCACCTACGACGTTGAGATCTGCGTTGCGCTCCGCTCAAAGGCCGGCAATGCGCCGGTTGGAGTTATCAAGCTTCAATACAACCTTCACGACGTGCAGGAGTATGTCGCACACTTCAAACAGCACGACACCGGATACGCGTTCGCTGTTTCAGGCAACGGATACATCGTAATTCATCCGGATCCTGCGATGAGGAACCTCGAGTTGAACCAGGCGATGCAGAAGGCAGGTGCAGAGGCTTCAGATCTGACCTCACGAATCTCGGCCAACGATTCAGGCACGGTATATTACAATGGCGTTAATCCTCAGACGAAGAAGGCCGAGACTCGCATTCTGGCCTATACCCGAACGAAGAAGTTCCTCGAGGGAAATCCAGGGTTGCCGGGTTTCGGCTGGACCTTCGTAGTGGACAACTCAAAAGACGAAGTTTACGCGCCTGCGTATAGAATGCTTCGATCGATTTCAGTGGCAGGACTGCTGTCGTTTGTGCTGTTCGGGGCGCTTGCGCTGGCGTTCTCTAAGAGTTTCTCAAGCAAGGTCGAGCACTTACTTGCGGCGACAGAGAAGGTGAGGACTGGCAACCTCGATGCGAGAGTCAGCATTGCCACCAGCGACGAGCTGGAAAAGGTCGGCCAGGGCTTCAACGAGATGATGGACAGACTGGCTGAAATGGTCAGGAATGAGAAAGCGCACAACGAAAGGCTTCGTGAGGCTGAACAGGCAACCGAACGCAGCCTGAATGAATTCTTACGCATCGTTTCCGCCCTCTCCCACGGAGATCTCACCAGCCGGGGCAGGGAGGGAGACGACACGCTTGGAAGCGTGGTTCAGTCCGTGAACCGAATGCTCGATAACTTCGCAAGCATGCTCACCGAGGTCAAGCAGATTGGACTTTCGGTTTCATCCAGTTCGACCGAAATCCTTGCCGCTGCCGAGCAGATTGCGGTCGGTTCTCAGCGGCAAGCGGAAGAAATAACGAACACATCGAGCGCGGTCGAGGAGATGTCGGCCTCGATGAACCAGGTCTCCAGAAACGCGGAGGCTTCTGCCTCGGCCGCCCGTCGCGCGCTGGAGTTGGCCGAACACGGAGACCAGTCGGTTCGCGACACCTCCGAGGCAATGTCCCGAATCGATTCCTCGGTACAGCAAACGGCCGAGAAGATGAGGCTGCTCGGTCTGCGAAGCTCGGAGATATCGGAGATCATCGATCTGATCAACGATATCGCGGCTCAAACGAATTTGCTCGCGTTGAACGCGGCAATCGAAGCGGCCCACGCCGGAGAAGCCGGCGCGGGATTCAGCGTCGTGGCCGACGAAATCAGAAAGCTGGCCGAGAGATCCGCGCGCGCAACCAAGGAAGTCGGCAATCTTATCAAGTCAATTCAGAGCGAGACCTCAGAAGCTTTGGGCGCCATGGAAGTAGGAATGAAAGAGGTGCGCGGCGGAAGCGAGCTCGCAGGGCAGGCAAGCCATGCATTGCAGGATATATCACTTGCTGTGCGGCAGTCTTCGGAGCTGATCGAGGAAATCTCGGCGGCATCCGAAGAGCAGGCCAGGGTGACGAGCAACTTGGCCGGCGCCATGCAAACCATTTCGAGCATTACGCTGGAAACATCCGCCGGCGCTCACCAAACCGCTCAAACCATAGAAGGGATGGTCGGTCTTGCGGAGCGGCTGAACAAAGCGATCTCACAGTTCAAGGTGAAGGACGACTACATTCATCCCTTCTCCTACGACGTGCCTGGAAGCCCTCGAAATACCACTGCGAACTGGCCACAAGCCGATTGACGAAAGACGTCGGAAGGGAAGCGCCGTGCCCGGGAAAAGACAGTTGGTGGTTTTCACGCTAGGGGGCGCAGAGTTCGCCGTCGACATCGCGCTCACCAAAGAGGTGGCCCCGATGCGCGAAATAACTCCGCTGCCCGAAACCGACGCATATGTGGAAGGCATCGTGAATTTGAGGGGCAGTCTGGTGCCGGTGTTGGATTTGAGGAAGCGCCTTCGCGCTCCCGACGCGACCGGCTCGGCGGATCGCCGAATGGTAATCGTAAGCTTCGACGGCAAATCAGCCGCTCTGATAGTCGATGACGCCTCCGAGGTGATCAGGGTGAGCGACGAGATGGTCGAGCCCGTTCCAGATCTGATCTCAGAAATCGGCGCAGATTACGTCGCAGGCGTAATCAACCTCAACGATAGGTTTATTACGCTCATTGATTTGAGGCTCGCTCTTTCTGGAGAGATCGGAACAGGTTTGGAGGAAGTGATACAAGCTCTCAATAGCGGGCAAGAGCTCGCGCCTGCGCAAGCGCATTTAGGGTGAAGATGTCAGTATCTACGTATCAGCCTCAATCGGGATCGTCCGGACTGGGACTTCTCGCCGACAGCGAGTACTCGCTGTTCAAGCGCCTTATCTACGAGGAGTGCGGAATCAGCCTGGGAGTTGAGCGGCGCACTTTTCTCGAATCCAGGTTGAGAAGGCGAATGGAGGAGCTTGGCATCAACGATGGTTATGAATATTACCGCATGTTGTTGGAGCCTCGAGGCAGATCGCTCGAACTACCGGCTCTCCTGGATTCGTTGATGATTTGTGAGACGTCATTCTTCAGGAATCAGCCGCAGTTTGATTTGCTGAAAGAAGTCGTGCTGCCGCAGATCATCGCCAACAAGGAAAAGGTTGGAAGCAAGCTTCTTCGCGTTTGGAGCGCCGGTTGTTCGACCGGACAAGAGCCCTATAGCGCGGTGATGACTATATTGGAATCTGTTCCGGACCGCGAGTCGTGGGCCCTTCGCGTGTTCGCCTCGGACCTCTCGTTCACCGCGCTCGAGCGGGCGCAGTGCGGATTGTATCGTCCCGATCAACTCAGGGGCGTGGATCCGCTTGCCGCGGCCAGGTACTTTCGGCAAGAAAATGGACACTACGTAATGAGCGATACCGTGAAGCGACACGTCGTATTCGACTATCATAACTTGAAGCACGATAACGGGCTCCGCGGATTGGACATAATCCTTTGTCGGAACGTGATGATCTACTTTGACACCGAACAGCAACGCAGACTCGTGACTCGATTCTCGAATTGTCTCGTGCCTGGGGGGTTCTTGTTTCTAGGTCATGCGGAAAGTCTGCAGGGGCTGTCGACTAGATTCACGATGGTGCATCGCAACAAGGGCATAGCCTACAGGCTTGAGGACTGAGCGGCGCGCAACCGGATTTTGAATATGGACGATCTGACCAAAGCAGAACTCAGTCAGCTACTGGCGGTGTTCCGCGACCAGTCTCTTCAGATTCTCGAGGAGATGGGTCAGGATCTGCTCGCGCTCGAATCTGGCTCGATTAACGCGGAGACGATGGCGCGATTGAGAAGGGCGGCGCATACGATCAAAGGCGACTCGGCGTGCATCGGTCTGCGCGGCGTAGCGGAAGTCGCCCACAAGATTGAGGACGTCTTCGACGCGGTGCTCAGCGGCTCGATTGCGTTCGACCGCCGGTCGGTTGGAGCGATCCTCAATAGTCTGGACGGGATAGTTGCGGTGGTGTCTGGCGACACGGTGAGCGATCTCACCGCGGAGGAAGCGGGCAAACTGATCGATCTGCTGACCCACATCCCCAAGTCGACAACGGATCTCTCGTCCGGATCGTTCGGCGGGGACATCGAGCCGGCGACAAAACGCCGGCGCGAATACGTCCGAGTTGAAGCGTCGAAAATAGACGCGCTCTTGAACCTGGCGGGAGAAATGGTGATCGCGCAGTCGATAATCACTCAAATCGGCCCGGAGCTTGAGCGTCTCCTGCCAAAAACCGAGATAGTCAACCGGTTTGGCGGCGCAACGGGTCAGATGGGAAAGTTGATCGCCGAACAACAAAAGAGCGTGCTGAAAATGCGAATGGTCACCGTCGACCACGTTTTCAGGAGGTTCGTCAGGCCGATTCGCGAGCTGGCCGCCGAGCACGAAAAAAAAGTTGAGTTTGAAACAACCGGAAAGGAGACGGAGCTTGATCGTGCGTTTGTCGACTCGCTTTATGAGCCCCTGTTGCATCTTCTTCGCAATTCAGTCGATCACGGCATCGAGACGAAGGAGGATCGACGCGCGGCCGGAAAACCCGAAATCGGTCGAATTGCGATGCGAGCATATCACGAGGGGAATCGCGTAGTGATAGAAGTCAGCGACGACGGCCGGGGCGTCGATCCTGCGATTGTAAGAGCCAAGGCGATTGAAGTAGGGGCGGTAACGGAACAAGAGGCGCAGCAGATGTCGGACGAGGACGCCCTTAATCTAATCTTTCTCGACGGGCTGTCGACCGCCAAGCAGATCACTCAATTGTCGGGAAGGGGCGTGGGCGCCGCGGCGGTCAAGAGTGCAATAGAACAATTACGCGGCAACGTGACGGTCAGAAGCCAGGTTGGTGTTGGAACCTGTTTCACCCTACGGATGCCTTTGACCCTGGCGATCATCAACGGATTGCTATTCACCGCGTCCGGGCAGCTCTTCGCGTTGCCGCTGCTTGCAGTGGGCGAGATTGCTCGGGGCGAGAGTTCTGAGATCGTTCATCTCCACGGCGTCGAAAACTACCGATTACGTGAGCGGTTCGTGTCTTTGGTGCGGCCTGGAAAGGTTCTTTCGTTCGAGAGGCAAGACGTCCACAAGCGGGAAACTGAGCAATTCTTTATTATCGTGCTGACGGTCGGGAACAAACAATACGGAGTGGTCGCAGACGAATTGTTTGACGAGTGCGAGTTGGTGATAAAACCGCTTGACAGTGAGTGGGTGCAAAATGAGGCTCTTTCCGGAGCGTCAGTGTTGGGTGACGGTCGAGTCGCGTTGATCATGGACGCAGAAGCGATGTTCCGCAAGGCGGTGAAGAGTGCATATGCAGTCTGAGAGAAAGAAAACTCGAGTCCTGGTAGTAGACGATTCGGCGGTGATGCGCAAGCTTATCTCGGGTCTGCTGGAGAAGGATCGCGAGATTGAAGTCATCGCGACTGCAATTGACGGCTGCTTCGCGTTGACCAAGGTGGAACGGCTAAAGCCTGACGTGGTCACGCTGGACGTGGATATGCCAAGGATGGACGGGATGACAGCTCTGGAGGAAATGGTCTCCAAGTATCGCACTCCGGTGATAATGCTCAGCTCGCTTACAACCCGCGGCGCCGCTTTGACGATGCAGGCTCTCGAGAAGGGAGCGGTTGATTTCGTCTGCAAACCCGAGGGCGCCGCCCGCCTCGCCGAGATGGCCGAGGAGCTGGTATCGAAGGTGAAGGCGGCGGCTCGCGCAAACATTTCGGTTTTGAGCCGAGACCCGCTCGATCTGCCGCCCGTCATGAACAAGCCGGCAATAGTAGGGCAGGGAAGCGCGGCGGGTAAAATCGTTGCCATCGGCGCATCGTCGGGAGGCCCGAACGCGCTGCGATATTTATTACCGCGGATTCCGGCTGATCTGCACGCGGGTATTGTGATCGTTCAGCATATGCCGGAAAGTTTCACACGGATGCTGGCGCAGTGGCTGAGCGAGATATGCGAGCTCGAAGTCAAAGAAGCGGAGCCGGGCGATCTGGCCGTTCCCGGCAAGGCATTCATTGCACCCGGAAGCTCGCACATGAAAGTCCGAAAGACAGCGGCTGGGTGTCAAATCTTGCTCGAGGGATCACCTCTGGTGAACGGGCATAGACCATCAGTCGACGTGTTGTTCAGGTCGGTCGCCGAGGAATATGGCGACAGCGCAACCGGAATAATCATGACCGGAATGGGAAGCGATGGGACGCAGGGGCTGGAAGAGATCAAGGCCGCAGGCGGCTGGACCATCGCACAGGACGAGGAGACTTGCGCAGTATACGGGATGCCTCGAATTGCAGTGGAAAGAGGATGTGTAAACGAAGTCGTGTCTCTTAGGGATATGGCTACATACTTGACCTTGAAGATCGGTCGCGCGGAGAACAGCTATGCAATCAGTTGACGAAATGCCGTTAACACCTCGATCAGCCCTCACTTGTTTGATCGTCGACGATTCTGCGTTCATGCGTTTTCATCTGAAGCGAATGGTAAGCTCGTTTGAAAATGTGATCGCCAGCGAAGCCGCCAACGGCAACGAAGCCATCAGGGAATATGCGCGGGTCAAACCCGACTTTGTGCTGATGGACGTAGTGATGCCGGGTCTGGAAGGGGTCGAGACGGTGAAGCGAATTTGCGAAGCGGACGCCGCGGCAAGAGTCATCATGATAAGTTCGCTAAGCTACAAAGAGAAAGTGGCCGACGCAATTGCCGCAGGGGCGAAATGCTTCATACCGAAGCCTGTAACCGCCAGCGAGCTACGACAGGCGATCGCCAGCGTGTTGTCTTCGGGAGGCGGGCCGAACGGAGGAGCGATATGAGGCTTGACTTCGTGAAGACATTCGTCGACTCGACTGCCACCTTGTTCAGGGAAATGGTCGGCCCTGACGTCGTGATACCTTCGATGACGATGAAACCGAGCCCGGTGGCCGGCAGGGATGTGATGGCAATCATAGGACTCACCGGAGAAGCGCAGGGGCGAGTCATCTTCGATATGGACACGGCGACAGCGGTCGGGATCGCGGGACATATGCTCGGAGAGCGGCCGCATGGACTGACGCCGCTCGCTCGCAGCTCGATTGCCGAGCTGGCATCGATGGCGATCGGCCGAGCCATATCGCAGATCAACGACAACGGCAATCGACTCAAGATAAGCCCGCCAACAGTAATAACCGGCTCGAACCTTGCGAGCTACGACCAATGCCTCGAAACTCTCGTCGCTCCCATCAACACTGCTTACGGCGAAGTCCGAGTCAACGTCACTATTCAGGATCTGAATTGAGGGGAGCGGAGAATATGACACAAGAGCCTGCGGAGATATTGAGCCTTTTCAAGAAGAGCGAAGAGCTGGTTGAGATGCTCAGAGAGGGCCGGGTATTCACCGAAGAATTGATGCGCGAGAACGAGCGACTCCGGTATCGCATCGTCCAGTTAGAGGCCCAGAACATGAAATCGTCGGCAGCGGTGGTCGAGGAGCTCGAGGGCCTGAGGCTCGAAAATAGTCAGATGTCGCAGGAGCTCCAGTTCTTGGAACAAAGATTCTCGCGAGTCGAAGCTGAGAACAAAGACTTCGCGCAGCGATACGTGGAAGTCGAAGAGCAGAACGAAAGCCTCGCCAACCTCTACGTGGCCAGCCATCGGCTGCACTCGACGCTGGACTCAACCGAGGTCGTCGAATGCATCAAGGAGATCCTTCTCAACATGGTTGGTTCGGAGGACTTCGGTCTCTTCGTGTTCGACGACGAAACAAATGAGCTTGTGCGCGCCGGCCATGAGGGAGAAACTGCCGCTCGCGCCGAGAAAGCGCGCATAATGAGCGGAGAGGGAATCGAAGGCGGCGTTGCGACTCATGGCGAGTCTTTCTTCGGTGACCACGCGAGCGAAGAGGCGTGTGCGTGCGTCCCGTTGAAGATCAAGGACCGGGTAATCGGCGTGATCACCATTTACGCGCTGCTTCCACACAAGAAAGAACTCACCCAGCTCGATCACAAGCTGCTCGAGTTGCTTGCCGGACATGCCGCCAGCGCCTTGATCAGCTCGAAGTTGTACGGCATGGCAGATCGAAAACTCCGAACGATGGAAGGATTCATGAGTCTGCTGCGAATGACACAAGGAGGCGCGAATGTCTAAGAAGTCTCTGCTGGTGGTGGACGATTCGGCAACCTTCAGACAGCTCCTGTGCATGTCCCTAACAAGAGTCGACGGAATCACCCAAGCTAACATAACCGAAGCCACCGACGGCCAGGACGCGCTGGAGAAGCTCCAAACCGGCAGCTTCGATCTTGTGCTGACTGACATCCGGATGCCGAGAATGGATGGGCTTGAGTTCGTGCGCAAGGTGCGCGTCGATATGAATGACCGTTCCCTGCCGATCATCATCATCAGCACCAAAGGCTGCGAAGAAGATATCGAGATCGGGATGAGAGTGGGCGCGAGCGGCTACTTATCCAAGCCAATTTCAACCTCGCAGCTGAGGGAGTTGGTGACCAGCCTCCTGGGCGAGAAGTGAACAGACAATGCAACTAACCGGCGACTTGAGCGATTTTGCTCTGACCGACATCTTGCAGATACTGTCTTTGAGCAGAAAGACGGGAGTCGTGTTGCTCAACGGCGCTGGATTAGAAGAAGGGAAGATCATAGTCGAGAGCGGCCGGATCACGCATGCGTCGGCGCGGCCGGGGAAAAGTCTATCCGACAGCCTCATGGCCGCGGGCGTGTTGAGACCGGAAATATTGCAGGCTCTGACGCCCAGGGGCGAATCGATAGATTCACAATTGGAGAAGCTGCTTAATCGGGGAGGCGTGTTGAATGGCAACGGTCTGGCATCCGCTGTCCGAAGACACACTCAGCGAGTCATAGGAGATCTCGTCGCGCTCGAGAAGGGCCACTTCAGGATCGCGTTGGGCGAGGGCACACTTCCGCGGCATGAAGAAGGGTTCAGGCTGGCTGAGGGGCTTGATGTAGGCGAAGCCCTCTTGAGCGCTGCCCATGATCGAGATGAATCAGAGAGAGATTCTACGTTAGCCGGCAGCCATGAGAAGGACCATCTGAGTCCAAGCCCTGAGAAGGATTCATCCCTTTCTCTGGGTGATGACCGGCCTGAAGCTCCGGTCAATAGCCCGCCCGCGGCCAGTTCACATCCGCGAAACGACGAAAGTCTGGATCGTTCGGAATTGCTTTGCTCGCTGCTGGCAGAGATGAAGCAGCACTCGTTTGAAGCAGAGGTGAGCTTGCTGCTGATGCGGTACGCAAGCGCGCTGGCGGCGCGGGGGATCTTGTTTGCGGTTAGAGGTTCGAACCTTTACGGGTTAGGCCAGTTTGGGCTGAATCAAAGAGGTGGGAAGAGCGCTGATGAGATGGTCCGGCAACTTAGTTTTCCATTGGTCGCCCACGATCTTTTCGAACGAGTGGTAAGAACAAGCGAACCGTACGTTGGACCGATGCCCGAAAACTACTTTGTGGCGGATCTGCTAAGCCGGTTCGGCGGCTCGGGCTACGAGCTCAGAGCTTTTGTGCTGCCTTTGACCTGCAACGAGTCACCGGCATACGTCCTTTACTGCGACAACTACCCCGGCAATTATGAGTTGAACGGCTTGACGGAGCTGGTCGCGCTGGCAACGCAGGCAAGCCTGGCGCTCGACCGTATCGCTCTTCACAGAAGAGTAATGGAACTCGAGACCAAGTAATCAGACGCTCGCAGTTTTCCTCAACCAAGCAGCTTAGTTCCAAATCGATAGGGAGAGTCTGATAATAGGTATTATGTAGATTTGGGCTTTGCCTCATAAATCACCTTTCGCCTCGAATTATGAGGCAAGTGCGAGTTCTGCCTCAAATTCTTAATTGTGAAATGAAGAATCCCACAGGTAGGTCCGTTGGGTCAAGATGTGTACAAGATAGCGTAGTTAGGGATTGCTTAACGCTTTGGTTGTGATGGTTGCTGTATTGATGGTGCAGGTTGCACGGGTTGTTGCTGTGTAGACTGATTCAATATCGCGTGAACGATCAAGTCG
>DASXSR010000252.1:0-8068 GCA_036505875.1 Blastocatellia bacterium
GAGCGTGCAGCGAAGAGGACATTGAAAAGCTTCGCGCAGAGGCAAAATCGCAACTGCGCTCTTATCGAAAAAAGATGGACAAGGAGATCTACGAACAGACGGTTCAGAATTTCGTCGCCCGTCGGCTGCACGAAATAAACAACATCCCGCGCCTCAGCTTGTTCTATTTGTGATCTGCTTCCCATATTTTAGACCGCGTAGCGGTCACCTCTCGATAGAACAAGCCATCGACGGCCGCGCCGCGACCGCGTAGCGGTCACCTCTGCGCAGCAACTACCAGTCGCCGGGCAATAGGTTAGCGCTACGCAGTCCAATTCGATGGCCATCTTCATCGTCTATCGAGAGGCGACCGCTATGCGGTCAAGCGCGACAGTTGGCGTCACGCTTGCGCCCACTGCTATCGTCAAATCGTGAAGGATGCGTCTCTCAGAGTGGGTGACATCATCGAAGTGACTGTCGAGCGGTTGGCATATGGCGGCGATGCTGTGGCTCGATACGACGGTGTCGCAGTCTTCATTCCGCTAGCCGCACCGGGCGATCGATTAAGGGTTCGAATCGTCGAGCGCAAGAAACGCTTCGCTCGGGCGGTGATAGAGCGGGTCTTGGAACCATCGCCCGTGAGACGCGAACCGCCTTGCGAGTACTTCGGCGATTGCGGCGGTTGTCAGCTTCAACATCTGACTTATGAGGCGCAGCTTGAAGCCAAGGTGGGTTTTGTTCGCGACGCGCTCGAGAGAATAGGCCGCATCGACTGGCCACACCGAATAAGAATTCTCCACGGGGAGGAGTTCGGTTATCGCGGCCGGGCCCAGATAAAGATCGACAAAGAGAACGGGCGCATCGGCTTCAACCGGGCACGCTCAAACGTTGTATGTGATATCAAAAGCTGTCCAATACTCCTGCCGGAGTTGAATGAAGCGCTTCGCTCGCTGCGCGCGGTTGCCGACGAAGCCGATGTTGGGCAGGTAGAAATGGCGGCTGGCGAATCCTCAGTCTCCTTCGAACCCTCCTTCGCGAGCTTACCTGGAGGCGCGCTCCGGAGAACGGTGCGCGACGCCATTTACAACTTCAGCCCTTCGACTTTCTTTCAAGCTAATCCCGGTTTGCTTGGTGAGTTGATCGATGAGGCGGTCGGCGAAGCGTCGGGCGACCTTGCAATTGATCTTTATGCCGGCGTGGGGCTGTTTACGATTCAGCTTGCCCGCCGATTCAAGCGAGTGATCGGAGTCGAATCTGATCGCGAAGCCGTAAGCTTCGCGCTCAAAAACCTCAGCACGAACAACATAACGAACGTCGAGTGTCACGCGACCACCGCCGAAACGTGGCTCGCTAGCTCGATCAGCGCGGGGTCCCATAATTCTCCCGATCTCGTGTTACTCGATCCTCCTCGCAGCGGCGCGTCGACGGCGATTCCTCTGATCGCGACGCTCCAACCGTCGCGCATCGTGTATGTCTCCTGTGATCCGGCAACGCTTGCTCGCGATCTGCGGAGCTTGATCGATCTGGGCTTTAGGATTGGTGGACTCTCCGTGATCGATTTGTTTCCTCAAACCTACCATGTCGAAACGGTCTCCCGGCTCGAGCGTAGCTCGGTGGTGATGTAATAGTGTGTTGTTGAAGTGGCCTATAAGGGACGCTTGATAATAGCCCACCAATTCATTGGTGGGTGAAAGCCCACCGCCGTCGTCAGTCCCGTAGGGACAGTTGAACCGCTCGGTCGTCTCATAGGTATCTCCGTGACACACGGTGCGCTCATTCTTCTTTCACCGAATCTATTAACACACTATTACGCCACTGCCTGATGCTCCCACTGATTGCCTCCAGTGCTTGTGTGTTTTATACTGCAACAGCTTCATCGCAGTTAGAGCGCCGTCTCTGCAGACGGACATTGCTTCTCTCCAGGAGGACGTCATGGTCAAAAAGCGCACGCTTCTTTCGAGTCTTGTGTTATTGATTCTTTCTTCGGCTGCCGCGGCTCAGACCAACGCGAGCAACGACAAAAGCTCCGCCACAACAATCACCGCAGCCGTATCGGGCGAGCGAGTGCGGTTCACGGCTCCCTCTTCCGTCGTGCAAATCAGGCTCGAGGTCTACGATACAGCGGGCAAGAAGCGCTTCGACAACGAGGTGCGTGGAGGCAACGTCCTCGACTGGCGGTTACAAGACGGACAGGCCGAGCCGCTCGCAGACGACGCCTATGTGTGCGTGATCACTGTAAAGAGTCTTGGAGGAAGAATCACTCAGAGGATCGGCTTACTGACGATCGAGAAGTTCTCCGCCAGTTTGCAAGCTTTCGATGCATCACAGATGAAGGCTCCGCAGTTGCAGGCAATTGGTCCGATAGAAGAGAACGCATCGTTGACTGTGCTGAGCGGCGATGACAATCGAACAACCACAGTCATTGCTCACAACGGAGAAGACGGACATATCACAAGAGGAAGAGGCGCGCTCTCGTTCCGAATCGGAGATTTCCTCAGCGGGAGAGACATCGAGCAGATGCGATTGACGCCGGAAGGGAGTCTCGGAATAGGCATCACCCATCCGCGGGCCAGGCTCGATGTAGACGGATTGATCCGAGCGAGTCAGGGAATCATGTTTCCCGACGGCACCATCCAGACCACAGCCGCCATTGCCGCCAGCGCCCCCCAAGACAGTACCCGACAACCACAAAGTGGAACGGGCTCCAAACTAACAAAGCCAAGCAAGTCGTCGGGCGGAAGCGGTAAGGGACAGAATTCGGTGTCGCCTGAGTTCATGGTGAATGAAGACCTGACGGTCAACGGCAGCATCTTCTTCACGACAGGCTTTCCTAGAGACATCGCGATGCAGAACAACACGGGCGGGGTGAGGATTTACTCGGCGCCTTCACTGACCGCTCAGCCACAATCAGCAGCGATCCAGTTGTTTGGGACCGGGTCAGCATTTCCCGGCCAGGCATATATAGATTCGGGAGCGCATGACAATGCAGCAGTGATCTTCCGGACAGCGGGGACCGGAGGAACGATAGCTGAGCGGATGCGGATCACGAGCGTGGGCGATGTGCTGGTGGCGAACAAGTGGCGGACGGAGACGACGACCGTCAATCCGGGTCCTGTGCCTGGCCCGCCAAACCTGATCGGTGGCTTCCTGGGTACGGGCGGTGATGGGACACCAGCGCCGGGCAATCGGGTGACGGCTGGAGTGGTCGGAGCAGTTATTGGCGGAGGCGGTTTCAATGGCCCAATCAATTTCCCTTCAGGCCTGATGCGGGCAGGCGATAACAGCAATCGGGTGACCGACTGGTTCGGAACGGTGGGAGGGGGACTTGGTAATCGTGCAGGTAATAGTGACATCACGCTCGACAATGCTGTGGGTGCCACGGTAGGTGGCGGCCAATTCAACACCGCGAGTGGTACTTCCAGCACCGTAGGCGGCGGCGCCGCCAACACCGCGAGCGGCTTTGATAGCATCGTGGGCGGCGGTGGCGCCAACACCGCGAGTAACAGCAACAGCACCGTGGGGGGCGGCGAATTCAATAACGCGAGTGGCCCTTGGAGTACTGTGGGCGGAGGTAGCTTCAACTCCGCGAATGGTACTCACAGCGCCGTGGGCGGCGGTGAGAACAACAGTGCGAGTGGCTCTCACAACACCGTGGGCGGCGGCGGCACTAACGTAGCGAGCGGCCTTTACAGTACCGTGGCCGGCGGCCAAAACAACACCGCGAGCGGCAGCCTTTACAGCACCGTCGGCGGCGGTGGCAGCAACAACGCGAGCACCGCTGATAGCACCGTCGGCGGCGGCTTCGGCAACACCGCGAGTGGCCTTTTCTCACTTGTGCCGGGCGGCCTTCAGGCTAACGCGACGCATTACGGGGAGATGGCTCTTGCCAGTGGCTCGTTCTCAGCACAAGGCGATGCTCAGACCTCGGTCTACACTTTAAGACAAACGACCACCGACGCCACGACAACCGAGTTGTTTCTGGATGGTATTTCCTCGCGAATCACGATAGCTCCCGGACGCGCTATCTCCTTCGACATACTGGTAGTGGCCAAAACTTCCTCAGGGACGACCGCGGGCCACCACTTTCTCGGCGTGATAAAGAATGTGGGTGGCACCACCAGCCTTGTCGGAAGCGGGATCAAGCAAATGTTGGGTGCGAACGACTCGTTCTGGGATGTCAATGTGGAAGCAGATGATACAAACGACGCGTTGGTCATAAAGGCAACAGGCGTTGGTTCCACGACCATCCGATGGGTGGCGACCGCTCGCACGGTTGAAGTGCAGTTTTAGTCCTTTGTGCTTGAGTTTTGCCGGCCGAATCATTACGCGAAAACTGCGGAGGATATTTGCGTATCTTGACCTTCCTTGGGTCTGACGGCTTGTAACATCCCGACTTTGCCAGCGGCATTGCAAAAGCCGCCCTCCGATTATTACAATCCTGCGCTTATTCTCTAATCATATTGGAGCAACAATGGAACCAAGAAAGAATCTCGACAACGTAGCGCTTGAAGCTCTGCGCGGGCGGATCGCTACAATCTTGCCTGCGCAAATCAAAGCCTGCCTCGGAGAGCTAACCGAAGAGCAACTCTGGTGGAGGCCAAACGAGCACAGCAACTCCGTTGGTAATCTTGTGCTCCACCTGTCAGGCTCGATGCGGCATTATCTCTCGCGCGGGGTCGGAGGCATCGACTACAAGCGCGACCGGACGGCCGAATTTGCGGAGCGCGGACCGATCCCGAAGACGCAACTTATCGCGATCTTTGACGAGACCATCAATCAAGCATCTCAGATACTGAACTCGTTCGACACTCCTCGATTCCTGGACACCAGCGACGAGCCCAACTACGTTCCAACTATCTTTGACGTGATCTTCAACATCGCTATTCACCTGGCAACCCACACCGGCCAGATTGTCTACATCACCAAGATGCTCGAGGAAGGCTCTGTCGACGAGCTTTGGATCCGCGCGCACCGGGGCAACTGATGGCGAACCAGTTCGACGCGATAGTCATAGGCGCGGGCCACAACGGACTCGTGACCGCTGCGTATCTCGCCCGAGCCGGCCTGAAAGTCGTCGTACTCGAACGGCGCGAGGTAATTGGCGGTGCATGCGTCACCGAAGAAGTCTGGCCCGGCTACAAGGTCTCGACGCTCTCTTATCTCTGCAGCCTCCTTCAACCAAAGATCATCCGCGAGCTCGAGCTTGAGCGCTTCGGATATCACCTCTATCCGAAAGATCCCGCTTTCTTCTCCGCGTTCCCGGACGGCCGACACCTTTTCTTCTGGCAAGACATGGCGGCAACGCAAAGAGAGCTGGCGAAGTTTTCCAAGCGCGACGCTGAAGCCTATCCGGAATACGACCACCAACTTGCAAGGCTTGGCGAATGGGTTGAAGGATTGTTGTTAAGGACTCCTCCGAACATCATCCGGCGAAAGCTGCGTGATTTGGTCGAGCTCGGCAAGCTGGGTCTGGAGTCGCTTCGATTTCGCGATCCCGATATCGTTCAGCTGGTCAAGATTATGACTCAAAGCGTGAGGGCTTATCTCGACGAGCGCTTCGAGTCTGACGAGATCAAAGCCACGCTTGCAACGGACGGCGTGATCGGCACGAATGGCGGACCCTCGACGCCCGGCACCGCTTACATAATGCTTCATCACGTGATGGGCGGCGCGACCGGCATTCGCGGACTGTGGGGATTCGTTCGCGGCGGGATGGGGGCCATCAGCGAAGCAATCGCAGGCTCGGCTCGATCTCGTGGCGCGGAGATCAGGACCGGAGCTTCAGTTGCCCGCGTTCTCGTTCGCAACGGGCGCGCTTACGGAGCTGCGCTTGAGAACGGCGACGAGATTCACGCTCGCGTAGTGATCTCGAATGCCGATCCGAAAGTGACATTTTTAAAGTTGGTTGACGCAAGTGACCTTAACGAGGAATTTCGCCGCGAGGTGGAGAACATTCGTATGGAAGGCTGCTCGATCAAGATCAATCTTGCGCTCGACAGGCTTCCAGATTTCACGTCGTTTCCCGGATCGACTCTCGGGCCCCAACACAGGGCTACGATTCATGTCTGTCCGTCGATGGAATACGTCGACCGCGCGTGGGAAGACGCCAAAGCCGGGCGACCGTCCGAGCATCCGCTCGTGGAAGTCACGATACCGACCACTTACGACGATTCGATCGCGCCCGCGGGCAAGCACGTGATGTGCATGTTCGCGCAATACGCGCCGTACAGATTGAAAGACGCCGATTGGGATTCGATAAAAAACGAATTCGCCGATCGTTGCATCGACGCGCTGGCCGAATACGCGCCGAACATTCACGATTCGATCATTCATCGTCAGGTCATCTCGCCGCTCGATCTCGAACGTGAGTACTCGCTAACGGGCGGCAACATCTTTCACGGAGACCTTACGCTCGATCAGTTGTTTTTCATGCGCCCGCTTGCGGGTTGGGCGAAGTACCGAACACCAATCGAAGGCCTCTACTTGTGTGGGTCGGGAACGCATCCGGGCGGCGGTGTGATGGGCGCGCCGAGTCACAACGCAGCTCGCGAGATTCTCTCCGACTGGCGCGGTCGATAATACTCTCTCATCCGGCTCATTGGCTTCCATCGATCAATGATCGATGTGACCCAAGTGCGAGCTTTGGAATACGCCTAGCGAGTAACGCTCGTCGCGCTCTGGATGGTTGATTACTCTTGCTGATTCTCGTATTATGATGGAGATCACCGACGGCGCTTTTTGAGGTTATGCGTCGGTGAATTCCAAATTCACGAACTAAGGAGAAGAGTCATGAAGAGAGTCCCCGTATTTCTGTTAGTGTTGTTGCTGGCCGGTACTGTTTACGCAACGCAAAACAAGAACGCTAAGCCCAGAAAACCCAAAGCTGCGCCGGTCGATTGCTCAACCTTTACCGACGCAAAGATCACCGAAGACGTGAAAGCCAAACTGGCTGCAACGAAATCGCTGAAAGACGAGGCCATCAACGTCGCCACGAGCGCCGGAGCCGTCACGCTCACAGGTTCGGTCAAGAAAGGCATTCAAAAAGCTCTTGCGACAAGCCAGACAAAGCGCGTCGCTTGCGTGAAGAAGGTCGAGAATCAAATCACGGTGGAAGGCGCGGCTGCGTCGAACAAGAACGCAAGGCCGAAAAACTCGAACAGGAGGAAGGCAACAAACAAGAATATGTGAAAGACTGACAGTCGACTGCGGCGATGGGTTTATGTTCTTCAGCGCGCCAATCAGATGTCGGTCGGCACAACCCTTCGGACGGAGTGACTCATCGGCACACTCCTCAATGGTGTTGTGGACCGCGTATGCGTGGGCTCTCGCTAGCAATCGACATCCACGGTCGTCCAGCAGAGCGCGTTAGCGATCACCGGTAAGCAAGCACAACGATGCAACTTACAAACGTGTCGTCCACCGGCCAGTGACCGCTACGCGGGGCCGGTCCGTCATCAACCGCATCGACTATCGAGAGCGACGCTGTCCAGTCTCGCCGCTCAGCGACCGATTCTTGATTGTCGCGCGGTTGTTCTGTTCCGCCCGCTTGTCGGGTACATCATGCGTATTATTGTGTACATAACGCCAGAAGGATAGAACGCAATGCAGAAAGCGAAACAGGCCGAGCGCAAGCACAGGCATAAGCATTTAGTTTTGGATCAAGCAAAATTAGAGCGTGCTCAGAAGGTGCTCGGCGCGCGCACCGAAACTGAGACGATCGACCGGGCGTTGGAGCGCGTGATTAACGAAGACGAGAAGAATCGCCGCGCTTGGGCGGCGCATGAGCGCTTCGTCCGCGAAGCGATCCGTGACCACGTCGAGATCGATGACGCCTTGGGGCGGCTAAAGCGTGGGTGAGACGGAATGTCCGGCGTCCTCTTTGACTCTTCAGTTTACATTTACGTTACTGTAATCGCGGGCGGTCAAAGCGTGGTTGCGGCTTTGATAGCACCTCACTTCAGAAGTTAGGGGTCAGTAAGAACCGAGCCTTGCCTGCGGCTGTGAACTGGCTGATTTCAAGTCTCCGCTTCCACGTCTGCGGCAGTCTACTCAATCAACTTTCCTTTATCTCCCGGGAGAAGCATCTTGC
>DASXSR010000253.1:0-24610 GCA_036505875.1 Blastocatellia bacterium
GATCGCCGGTGAGAATGTATGTCAGCACAAGTTCAAAAGCATTATTTCAGCGTGAGTGAGTATTACCAGATGGCTCAGGCCGGGATTCTCTCCGAAGATGACCGCGTCGAGTTGATCGAAGGCGAGGTATTTGAGATGAGTCCGATTGGCAAGCATCATGCCGCGCGTGTAGATCGGCTGAATGCGGCTTTGAATCGCAAATTCCAAGACAAAGCAATTGTACGTGTGCAAGGCCCTATTCGCCTTGATGACTTCTCGGAGCCGCAGCCGGACATTGCGCTGCTCAGACCGCGTGATGACTTTTATTCCAACTCGCATCCGACGCCCGCTGATGTCCTGTTGATTATCGAAGTGGCTGACACATCGGCTGAATATGATCGCAGCCTCAAGCTGCCACTTTACGCTCGAGCGGGCATTCCAGAAACCTGGCTGATGGTTTTGCCCAAAGACACCATCGAAGTACATAGCCATCCCGTTCATGACAAATACCAGAAAGTCCAGCGCCTGCGGCGCGGCAAGACGCTCGTATCACCAACCGTTCCCGGGCTCAGCTTCAAAGTTGATCAGCTTCTCGGTTAGATCGCTTTGTGCGGCCCTTGTGATGGTTACAAGCAAAGCAAGCGAGCGCGAGGTTGTCGCCAATCGCTCCCAAGTTGCTGCTTCGCTACTGCCGAGAGCAATGGACTTCGGTATGCCAGACTGCCGTGAGAGTGGTTCCGTTGGCTCTATAACTTAAATCATTACATCTTTTGGTTGCGTAGAGAAAGTGAAAAGTATAGAAGTCGGAGTCGCCTAAAAGATCACGTCGAAATCCGCCAGGAACCTTCGCTTGTGGTTGCCGAAGAACACGCCGAACTGCGGATCCGCGATGTTCGAATGCACTACCAGCGGGTTGAAGTGGTTGGTCAGATTCAGTCCCCGCACCGAAAACCGCAACGTGTACTTGTCGCTCAGCTTGAAGTCCTTGGAGAAACGCGAATCGAACGAATAAAAGTTTGGATAGCGCGTAGAATTCGCGACTCCAACATAATTCTGCATCGCGTCGATCGCCGCGTACGGAAAGCCGTTTCGATATTCGACCAGCGGCGAGATGCGAACTTTCCACGGCAAGCGGACCATTCCCCAGGCGAGAAATCGATTCGGCAAATCGCTTGAGAGGGTTGTCACCTGATTCGGGCGGACGATCGGGAACGGGAAATTACCGAAATATGTGCTGAATTCGTTCAGATCGCCGCGCGTGCGGCTGCGAACGTATGAAAAGAAAAGTTGCTGTCCGTCTCTCAAGCTCAAGCGCGCTGTAAGTTCCAACTGATGGTAGCGTGACTTACCGTTTCCGCCCAGCACAAACGCGTCGGTTTCGCCTACGACCTTGGGAGTAACGGTCACTACGCCTGACGAGTTTGTCTGCAGATAGTTAGCTCGTACCTTGAGCAGCTTTGAGATCGGGTGCTCGAGTTCGACATTCCAGGTCACGCCGTAGGGCGCAAAGTTACCAATCCTGTTGCCGCTTCTGATCAATGGGAATCGATACCCCACGGCCTGCTGCTCGGTGATGTTGGCAAACACGCGCGGACCGTCGATTATCACGCCGTCCGGCCCGAAGGTCGTGACCACCTGCTGCGGGTAATTACTGAAGGCATAGATGCTCAGCGGGACTCGATCGTAAAAGACCCCGAAGCCCCCGCGAACCACTGTTGATTTGCTTCCAAACGGAGTCCAGGCGAGACCCGCTCGCGGCGCAGCTCGATAAGTGTCGGTTATTCCTTGCCTCTCCATTCGCGCGCCGATATCCAGCGAGAGTCTGGGGTTGATGATCCAGTGGTCCTGCCCGTAGAGCGCAAACTCCAGATCGGAAACGTTATATGGTTGACCACCGATAAACTCGATGCGCTTGAGTAACCGGTCTGATGAGTCGTCAATGTCCACCGGCCTCGCCAGGAACTCGCCGCGACTATTTGTGTGAGCGACAGAGGTCCCGAACCTAAGATTGTGCTGCCCGGCGAGACTTATCGGCGCGAGCGAATAATTCTCCAGCCACTCCATTCGCGACGCGCGACGATCTTGCTGACTATAATAGTTGCCACTGTTGCCAGTCGGCGTGAGCACCATATCAGCCGCGCCTGCTCCCCAAACGCGCCCGTGAAACCGCTTGATTGCAATCGTGCTCTCGAGCAGATTGTTCCCGATGATCAGCCTGTCGAAAACCGTCCCCGTGTAATCGTGATCGCCGACGGTCGGCGTCACCGGTTGGGGATTGAAGAAGTTGAGATTGGCGAAGGCCATCTTCAACGGCGCAACGTGAAACGTGCCGGTTAATGTGTTGGTCGGCGATAAAATGTAATCAAGCTGCGTGAATGAATTGATCGCCTCTTTCTTTGTTTCGTTGAACGGGAAGGGCAAAGTTCGATCGGGGCGTTTCTGAATCGCGTATTCGAAACCCTCCGAGAAATAGAGCTTGTCATGAATGAGCGGGCCGTTGAAGGTCAGGCGTGGCGTGGCTTCTCGAATGCCGCGCAGCGAGCCGCTGCGAATGCGAAAGTCGGGTAGCGGATCATTGAGTTCGTAGTTCCATTTGTCTCCGCCGCGGCGGGTTTCGACCGCAACGACTCCGGCAGTGAAACGTCCGAATTGTGCCAGGTAAGGCGTCTTGAAAACGCTGATCGATTCTACGCTATCAACCGGAACGGTCATTCCAAACTGTCCGGTGGCCGGATCGGTTACGTCCGCTGAATTGACGATGAACGCGCTGCGATGCTCGCCGCCCCCGGAGATTTTGATCTCACCATCCGCGGAGCGAACGACTCCGGGCACGAGCGGGAGCGCATCAGAGACGGTAGTGGGGTTGCTCGCGGTGTCTTTGAGCGTGTTGCGCTGAAGCTCTGACGATGGAGACGATCCTTTTTCGATAGGCTCGTCCGCGCCGGCTTGCACGGTCACGCCTTCTTTCAGCGTGATCTTGGGAACCATCGTGAACTTGATCTCTTGCGGCTGATCGACCACAACGACGTCATTCTGAGTGAGTGGCTCAAATCCGTCTTTAGAAACAAGGACGTCATACGTTCCGGCAGCGATACCGATGAACTCAGCTTCGCCCTTATCGTCCGTCCTGGTCGTCGCCACTATTGCTCCGCGCGACTTCAGTTGGGTCGACGCTCCAGCAACCGGAGCGCCGGACTCGTCATTGGCAGTGACGCGAAGCCTTGTGGTTGGCTGCGACTGTCGTGCCGTTGCGGGCGAAACCATCGCCGAGATCACCAGCATTACGCAAAAGCCACTGATTAGTCGTCTGAAATTCAGCATGACGAGCGCGAACCTCTTAATGGTTTCCTGCAGGCCTAATAGTATTGATCGCTGGTGTCATTGGACTCCATTATAACCGAGTGAGCGCCAACGTCAAAGCCATGCTTCTAAAACGCTTCTGCGTTGACACTCATCAAAGCGCTGATATAGACTGAAAGTACTCTGAGCTTTGATTTTATTGGGTCATCCAACACTGGAGTTCTTTGAATCGTCAGTTCTGTGGCGACCGTGCCGGACTGAGGATTATGACTGCAGTTCGAGGGAGGAAATTCAATGTTTCGCAAAAGTCTAAGAGCGGTTGGGCTGGCCGCAGCAATGGTTTTCGCATCGATCTGGGCCTGGGCGCAGGTCGGTCAAGTAGAAGGCACCATCAAGGTTAAGACGCAAGACGGGTCGATGAAACCGGTAGTCGGCGCGCTGATCGACATTTATCGGACCGACATCAAGGGTCATTGGAGTGTAAAGACAGACAAGACCGGTCACTATGTGATGCTGGGGTTGCCGCTGCAAGGTACGTTCACGTTTATCGTATCAGGTCCCGAAATAACGCCATCGTTTCAGGGCGGCGTCCGGATCGCGCAGAGACCAGTTGTTGACTTTGCTACAGATCCTGGTGACGGGCACACGCTGACCCTCGAGCAAGTTCAACAGGCTGGCAAAGCCGCCCCTGGAGGTCAGCAGCCCAGCCGTTCAGCGTCACCTGCAGACAAGGCGAAGGCTGAAGCCGCGCAGAAGGAGATGGAAGCAAAAGTCAAAGAAGGACAGGAGCTCCAGGCAAGCTTTGACTCGGCACGCACTCACTACAACACCGGCGTCGAGTTGATGAAGGCGAACAACTATCAGAACGCGCTCAGTGAGTTTGAGCAAGCGTCTACGGTTGACGCGACCAAGCACGCCGCAATGGCGGAGCTTGCATATAAAGCCAACGCGAGCCTTGCGGAAGCTCACTATCAGATTGGAGTTGATCTGTTCAACAAGAAGCAACGGCCGGAAGCAAAGACTCATTTCGACGCGGCTGTGACGGCGGCAAAGAAGGCTATCGCGGTTGCTTCAAAGGCCCCCGCCGAAGGCAACCCGGCGATCAATACCGACCTGATTGTGTATTACAACATCCTTGCCAAGAACGTGGCGCTGTTAGTCGAGTACTACGGAGCAGCCGATCTGGTGGACGACACGATTAAGCAGATCGAACAGGCGCAGGCGCTGGATGCCGCAAACAAGAACAAATGGGAAGTCATGAAAGCGGATATCTACAGGAACGCAGGGCAGACTGAAAAAGCGGTCGCGTCATACAAAGCCGTGTTGGCTGCCGACCCGGCATACTTTGATGCTCTCTACGGGTTGGGTCTGACGCTGATTGCCAGCACCGAGCGGGCGCAGATTCAAGAGGGCGCGAACACTCTTGCTGAATTTGTGGCCAAGGCTCCTGCAACAGACAAGCGAGTGCCGATAGTCAAAGAAGCGCTGGAAGGCGTTAAGAACGCGTACAAGGTCGAAGCTGAGAAGCCCGCCACTCAACCAGGAAGGCGGAGGAAACCTTAACGCGCGCACATCGTTACACACTTCCCCCGCAGGATTAGAACACCTTTTATCGCAAAGGGTCGCTGCCGTAACTCTTGACCGAGGGGTGACCTTCTGGTACACCCCTAGTTTGTTGGCGTTACAATGAGTCGATGAACGGGAAGTCGTTTTCTAACGGACTGATGGTGGTGGGAGCTACCCTCGCCGCGTGCGCTCTGCTCGTGGTTGGCGCTCCGCTGTTCACCCAGTTTCAAAGCCGCGCTATCGGCTTTGATAGCGCCCGGTCGAGGCAAACCGAGCTGGCAACTCAGCTCTCTTCAACGCGACCGGCCCAGTTCAGATCCGCGCTCAAAACTCTAGTTGAATTCGACGACGTTGGAGCGCTCGATTTGTGGCACTCGGCTTTAAACAACGCCGATCCGCAGCTCAAGCGTGAAGCTTGGGACGAGTATCGCTCTCTTCAACCTGAGCTGTCACGAAAGCAGTTCGTGCCCCAGATCGCTCGAATCGATGCGTCTTCAGAAAGAGTAACGCGAATCGCTGAGGCGACAGCACTTCAGGCCACTATCTGGACAGCAGGCTCCAATCAAACGGTCGCAGCGGTGCCGCCGTATTTGATAGATCGGCTTCGCACGGACGGCATAAAGACTGAGATCATCTATGACTCAATAGCCGCGTGGCAAGAGGCTCGCGTAGGCGGGGACGCGCTGGCTTGGTCGATCACGCCGAGCTATCAATCGACCGGTCAAGGGTCGATGCAAATCCGAATAGCCGTATTGGATCTCGCCGATCGTGCTTCGGAGTTTCTTGGCGACGTCGAGAACGTCGTGATGCGCGAGGGCTCGCGGCTAGCCTATTTGGACATCTTCGAGTCAGACGGCTCATCGCAGTCGATTGCCTCACACATCGAAGGACAGTACACTCGACGAGGCTTCAGCCTTGCTGGTTTTTACACGCCCGTGGAGTTCGCTGACCTCGCGCCTCGACTTTTTCCGGGAAAGAGCTTTGAGGCCGGCAGGCGTACCCGTCAAGTTGGTGAAGTCCACCTTACGCTCGAAAACGGCAAGTTCCACACCTACGATCAGGTTATTACTGAGTTCAAGGCCCTTGCATCCGCGCACCCCGATCTGGCCCGCTACGTCAAGCTCGGCTCTAGCTTCGAGGGTCGGGAAATATTCGCGCTAAAGATCGGCAGAGACGCCTCGGTTGATGACGCCAGCAAGCCGGATGTGCTGATCACCGGCTTGCATCACGCGCGCGAGTGGATTTCGGTCGAAACGCCCGTCTACATCGCCAATCAATTGTTGAACGGTTATGCGGCTGACGACTCGATCAAATACCTTCTCGATCGTCTCCAGGTGTGGATCGTTCCGATTGTGAATCCGGATGGACTGACCTACAGCCAGCAGTCTCCAAACGAATCAGTTGACCCGGTCCGTCTGTGGCGGAAGAACCGCCGGCCAATATCGTTCGGCAGTTGCGCTTCCGGCATCGGCGCTGATTTGAATCGCAATTACAATTATCAGTGGCGACCAACGGGCGACACGCCTTGCTCGGATTATTGCTCGCGTGATCGGAGTTGTTTGAATGACGACATCGGCGCGAGCGACGATCCTAGCAGCGAGATCTATCGAGGTCCCCAACCCGAAAGCGAGCCGGAAGTGAAAGCGATGAAATCGCTCATGGACGATCCCAATCGACACTTTCGTGCCCAACTCGATTATCATAATTACTCTCAATTAGTTCTTTACCCGTGGGGATACGCGCCTGACGGCACCGTTGACGCGGACACTCTCTCCTCGCTCGGTGAGCGAATTTCGGATGCGCTGTTCAACGTAGATAAGACAATGTATCGGCCCGAGCAGGCCGTTAAACTTTACACCCTGAGTGGGTCGTCAATTGATTATGCTTACGGAGTCAATAAGGTAGCAGCTCCCTTCGTCGTCGAAATGCGGCCCAACTGTTGCGACTTCACCGTACCCGAGAGCCAAATCCCGATTGTGAATCAGGAAAACTGGGCGGGCGCTCGACTGCTTCTCAATTGGGCAGCAGGACCGCCTATCCTTGAATCGGTCAAGGCATACACGATAGGTCCAGACGGCAAGTTTTCGAAGTTGATTTATTCCGCTCGGTGGTCTGCGTCCCCTGATGATCCTATTGGTCATCGGCAAATTGTAGTTGACACTCGGTTCGCAGGTATCGCGGCGGGGCGACTGCAGGTAAAACTACAATTCTCGAAGCCGATGAACATTGGGCTGCCGCCCCGAGCAACGCTGGGGCGGGACGCCCAACTTGATGAGGTCGGATTCACCGCTGTCATCGGGGAAGAAGGATGGCAGAAGACCAACTATGCCGGCGATACCTGGGTCGGCGAGACGGTGATCGTCGAAGATCAAAACCTTACCAGTCCCTGGCAACTTGCAGTCTCGGCCGACGATACAATCGGCTTGTCCCTCGATGGCGTGCCGCCGACTATCGCGAGCTACACTGCAGGCGGCGGTCACTGGCAAAACTACGAGGACTTGACCGGGCAGGGTTATACCGGCGGCACGGACCGGCAGCATGCTATCGGGCCGACGGTTCGTGGGGACTACCCCAACATTCTGGTTGCGTCACCGATCGGCGGCGAGCGGCTTGCGGGTGGTGATAGTTACACGATTGTTTGGATCGCTCCCGGCCCATTGCAACTGCTCTCGCTTTCAACGGATGGAGGCGCCAACTTTTCGAAACTTACCGACAACATTCCTTCCAACGTCCAGCGCTACGACGTTACGATGCCGCGTTTGGCTACGACGCGAGCGCGCATTCTGCTCGTTGCTAAAGAACCGGTTACTAACAGTTTCCTGATAGCTGCCAGCCAGGCGGATTTCACGATAGGCGCGAACGTCGGTTCGAACGTGGACATCAATTTCGTTTCATCCGAGAAAGTTGATCTAAATTGGAGTGACGTGTTGTCCGATGATCCTCCCAACTCGGCCAGCGGATCGTCCCGCTTGATCGTGAACCTGAAGATCACCAACCGAGGCAACGTGCCGATCTTGAATCCCTTCCTGCGAGTCGACAAGCTAACTCGCAACGTGCTGTTGACGCGCGATGCCAGATCTACCTGGGCAGAGGGCGGGCGTCAGAGCATCGACGCGGGCAGCGACAATACGCTGTCCCCAGGTGAAACTGCGGACGCGCGAATGGTAATAGGTCTAGTGAGCCCAAAAAAGTTTGTAATGTCCCTACAGCTATACGGCGTTCCATCAACAGGCGCGATAAATCCCGCCGATTCGGTTAACGTCTGGAGCGGAAAGCCTGGAAACAGATAGGGGCAACTTCGTTGACCTGGTGAAAGCCCGATGGTAGGCTTTCGATAAGTGATGATCAGCAGAGTTGTTATTGTGGCGTTTCTGCTCTCGGTTGTAGTTGACTCAATTGCGGCCGTCGCTCCGCAAATGAACGCAGAAGAGTGTTCAGCCCGTTGCTGCCAGGCCGCGCGCCAGAACCGACGCGGCGCAAGTCTCTCGAAGCTGCGCTGCCTTGTGGATTGCAATCAATCTGGCGCTGCTAACACGGCCTCGCCCGCTTTTTCGTTCGTTGAGCAACGACACCGCAAGTTCGTCGCTAATCATCCGTTACTCGGTGCAGCATCTGCGCCGACCAGCCCCGCGGCTGCTATTCCTTCCAAGAGCCATATCAGAATCCGTTCAACAGATATTTACCTCAGAACCGGCACCCTCCTGATCTAAGGGCCGTAGTGTGCCCATTTTCGGCGCTTTCAAGCAACAATCAGATCGAGTGACGAGCCGACCTTCGAGTTAGGCAGTCACTGCCTCGTAGAACTTGAGCGTCGAGCATCTTCCGCACGCGTGGCCGACTGTTACGAAGTCGCAGTTGTGCGCGAGAGGGCAGGAGTTCTGACCAACTTATGGAAAAACACGAATCAGGAGGACACTAATGAACAGGAACGTCACCATCACGGTTGCGATTTCGATTTTCGGCCTCATCTTGGCCGCTTGTGGGCGCTCCGACTCATCGGGTGAGAAGACGATCAAGTCAACAAAGTCGGGCGATACGACCATCACGATTTCGAGCGCCAGCGGAGAAATCAAGGAAGGAGAAAACGAGCTGACGCTGTCGTTCGCCGACGCGTCGGGTAAGGCTGTCGATGTGCGCGCCGCATCGCTGAAGTTTCACATGCCCGCAATGGGTTCGATGGCTGAGATGAACGACGTGGCGACACTTACGACAACCGACACACCAGGCAAGTTTCAAGCTCGTGTCGATGTCGAAGTCGCAGGAAGCTGGGAAGCGATGATCAGCTTCCAGGGGCCGCGAGGCACGGAACAGGTGATGATGAGCGTCAACGCGAAATGAACGGTGATTTGTGATACGTGATGCGCGTGGGGACCGCAGCACAGCGCGCCTCGGTCTTCATCACCGATCACGACTCACCGGTCACGAATTATGTTCCTGGGTCACGAATCACGGTTCGCGGATCACGCATCACTCATGATCAACCGCATCATCGAATTTTCGCTGCGCAATCGCTTCATCATCGTGGCGGCCTACGCGCTGCTCGCGGGATGGGGCTATTGGGCGCTCACTCGCACTCCTGTTGACGCGATACCAGACTTGTCCGACAACCAGGTGATCATCTTTACCGACTGGACTGGTCGCAGCCCGCAGGAGGTCGAAGACCAGGTGACCTATCCGCTCACCACCGCACTTCAAGGCTTGCCCGGTGTGCGAGTTGTGCGAGGACAATCGGCGTTCGGCTTTTCAATGATAAGCGTGATCTTCGAAGATTCAGTCGATCTGTATTGGGCGCGAACCCGAGTGCTTGAGCGGTTGAATCTCGTGACCCGACAACTTCCCGAAGGAGTCGCGCCGACGCTCGGGCCTGACGCGACCGGAGTCGGGCAGATTTTCTGGTATACCGTCGAGGGGGACGGCTACGACCTGCGGGATCTGCGGACGCTTCAGGACTGGTTCATCCGTTATCAGCTTAACTCCGTTCCGGGTGTGGCAGAAGTTGCGTCGGTCGGAGGCTACGTTCAGCAGTATCAAATCGACGTCGATCCAAATCGGCTGCGTCAGTACAGCGTTCCGTTCTCATCGGTTGTCGAAGCGGTTCGGCGGAGCAACGCCAACGTCGGCGGAAATGTTATAGAGCAGAACGGACAGTGGTCTGTCGTACGCGGTGTCGGGCTGATTAATTCAATCGCCGACATAGACAACATCGTGATTAGCGCCTCTGGCGGCACGCCGATTTACGTTCGCAATGTCGCGAACACCAAGATCGGCGGAGCGTTTCGCGTCGGCGCGTTGGACCGCGACGGCAAAGAAGCGGTAGGCGGAGTGGTGATCGCACGCTACGGCGTCAACTCGCTCGAAGTCATCGAGGCCGTCAAAGAGAAAATCAAATCGCTTCAAGCTGGGTTACCGCGGGGAGTGAAGATCAATCCGTTCTACGATCGTACCGAGTTGATCCTTCGCGCGACCCACACGCTGAGACGCGCGCTGATCGAAGAGCTGATCTTGGTCACTCTTGTTCACATCGTCTTCCTGTTTCACTTTCGTTCGATCCTGATCGTAACAACGCCACTGCCTCTCGCCGTTCTGCTGTCGTTTCTCTTCATGTACTACATGGGCATCAGCTCCAACCTGATGTCGCTTTCTGGAATCGCAATCGCAATAGGAGTGTTGGTCGATGCAGGAATAGTCGTCACGGAAAACGCGTTCCGCTACATGGAGAAGCAGCGCATCGACCCGAAGGATCGCCAGCGCGTGTGGCAAGGCGTGCTCGAATCGACTCGACTCGTGGGCCGTCCGATCTTCTTCTCGATGACAATCATCATTCTCGCCTTCATTCCGGTGTTCGCGCTGACCGGAAGAGAAGGAAAATTGTTTCATCCGCTGGCGTTTACAAAGACTTTCGCGATGGTTGGCGCTACGGTCATCGCGGTAACCCTCGTGCCTGTGTTGTGCACGCTGCTGCTCGGCGGGCGCTTTCAGGCCGAAGAAGAAAACATTGTGATGCGATCGATGCATAGCGTCTATCAGCCTTTGCTGAATCTGGCGCTGACTCACCGAGTCATCACTGTGTTGGCAGCGGCCGTGCTCTTCGCGATCGCGCTCTTGCTTGCCTTGCGAATCGGTAGCGAGTTCATGCCGGAGCTCAACGAAGGCGACGTTATGTACATGCCGATCACCGATCCCGCGATCTCAATCGACCAGGCGCTCAAGATAATGCAGAAGCAGGATGAAACTCTAAAGTCTTTTCCTGAAGTCGCGTGGGTCGCCGGCAAAGCAGGTCGCGCTGAAACTTCAACCGATCCCGCGCCAGTGAATATGAATGAGACGATTGTTCATCTGAAACCGCCGGACCAGTGGCGAGCGGGTATGACCCGCGAGAAGCTTGTAGATGAAATGAACCAAAAGCTGACGATGCCCGGCGTCACGAACATCTGGACGCAGCCAATCATCAATCGAATCGAGATGCTCACGACGGGCATTCGAACTGAGGTCGGCGTCAAGATCTACGGCAGCGATTTGAATGAGCTTGAAAAGCGTTCGCGTGAAGTTGCTTCGGTTTTGCGGACCGTGCCGGGCGC
The DNA here is from genome assembly GCA_036505875.1 of Blastocatellia bacterium. Classification (GTDB taxonomy): domain Bacteria; phylum Acidobacteriota; class Blastocatellia; order UBA7656; family UBA7656; genus Onstottus_A. The sequence goes on from DASXSR010000253.1 coordinate 11,424, forward strand.
GGCGAACGTCTCGCCTGAGCCGATCACCGGCGCACCTTACATTGATATTAAGATTGATCGGCAGGCGGCAGCGCGCTACGGCATCGACGTGCAAGCTATTCAAAACGTCATCGACACCGGGATAGGCGAGACGAATCTCACAGTGACTATCGAGGGCCGCAAGCGGTTCCCGGTGCGCGTGCGTTACGCGGCGGAGTTTCGCGACAGCCCCGAAGCGCTTGGAAGACTTCTCGTCCCCGCGCCCGGTGGCGCGCAGATTCCACTTGCACAGCTTGCGACGATTCAGACAGTGCAAGGAGCTTCGATGATTTCCAGCGAGAATGGCTTGCTGCGCGCGACCGTGCTGCTCAACGTTCGCGGGCGCGATGTCGGCAGCTTGGTCGAAGACGCCAAGCGCGTCCTTAGCGAACGCGTGCAGTTGCCTGCCGGATATTACGCGGAGTGGAGCGGTCAGTATGAAGATCAACTGCGCGCGCGGAAGCGGCTTGAGCTCGTGCTGCCGATTGTGCTCGCGGTGATCTTCGTGATGCTTTACTTCACGTATCACTCGTTCATCGAAGCTGCGCATGTGCTGATGGCGGTGCCGTTTGCGCTGACCGGCGGCGTCTACTTGTTGTACTTGCTCGGCTACAACTTTTCAGTAGCGGTGTGGGTAGGGTTCATCGCTTTGTTTGGGACAGCGGTGCAGACGGCCGTGGTGATGGTGATTTATTTGAACGAAGCAGTGCAACGCAAGAAAGCTGAATTCGGCGAACATTTGAGTCGCGAGCAATTGAAGCAGGCGGTGATCGAGGGCGCGGTGCTGCGTCTCCGTCCGAAGTTGATGACGGTGACGACTGTAGTCGCGGGCTTGTTGCCGATCATGTGGAGCACCAGCTCGGGCGCTGAAGTGATGAAGCCGCTCGCGACGCCGGTGCTTGGCGGAATGGTGTCATCGCTGCTTCACGTTCTGATCGTGACGCCGGTGATTTTCTTCTGGATTCGAGAACGTGAGATCAAGAGAAGAACGTGATCCGTGATGGGTGCCCGTGATCCGTGATGCGTGATACACGTGATCGCGGGAGGAATCGGGAGCCAATCCCGTAGGGATGAAATGTTTATAGAAATGGACGCTACCAAAGGCTCTAGCTCCGTAGGAGCGAAATGTGCCGGTTGCCAGCGCGTAGAGTTCGATTATGTCGGGATGAAACCGAACGACCGGCACATTCCACTCCTACGGAGTTGGTCTCATCGGCGCGCGGTTACTATAAACATCGCACTCCTACGGAGTTCAGAACTCAGGCTGCCGCCGAAGCAACAGCTTTTCTTGTTGGCTTGTGCGGTCGCTGCCGCCTTTCGATCAACAGGTGAAATGCAATGCGAAGAAAGATTCATTACAACGTGATTGGAACCGTGGCGCTGCTGATACTGTCAGCCGCAGTCGCGCTTCCGCAAACATTGGCCAACGAACAAGAGCTGGGCCTTGTCCTCGCCGCAAAGCCGCCGAAGTCAGTCGAGTCAGTTGAGCTGCCATCGATGTATTCACAATTCATTGATTCGGTCAACGGGCTTACGCCGGACGACGTCGTCCGTTACGCGCTAGCGCACAATGGCGAGCTTGCGGCGGCGCGCAAGATGATCGCCGAGGCGCGGGGCAAGTTGCGTCAAGCGGGCCTGAAACCGAACCCTACGATCGAGAGCAGCGGAACGCGCGCGGTCACCAGCCCCGATAATATGCAGATGATCGGCGCCGAGCTGCCGCTCGAACTCGGCGGGCGACGCAAGGCACGTGTCGAGGTTGCACAGCGCGAGCTTGAGATGAGAGAAGCGGAAGTCGCCGACTTCGAGCGTAAGCTCACAGCGGAAGTGCGAATGAAATACGGGGAGGTGATCGCCTCCGGTCGCAATCTCCGGTTCACTGAAAATCTGCTCGGGCTCACACGCGATTCGCATCGGCTGGTTCACGCGCGTGTTGAACTCGGCAAGAGTGCACCGCTCGAACAGAATCTGGTATTCGTCGAGTTGAATCGAGTCGACGCGATGCGAATTAACTTCGAAGGTAAGACCGAAGTTGCGATGCTTGAATTAAGGAAGTCGATTGGGATGCAGCCGATTGAGCCTCTGAAGTTGCGCGGTGAGTTCGACACCGGTCGGCCGCCCGCGCCGCAGAGCGACGCAATTCGCAATGCGCTTGCTTCACGCCCCGATCTCGTTGCCGCGCGCGCCGCCGAAACGCTTGCGCAGGCTCAGATCGAGCAAGCCCGTGTCGAGGGCAAAGTCGATGCGAGCATCTTCGCAAACTATCAGCGGCAAAATATGGGTTTCGACGTTCGCGGCTTCAACGAAGCGGGTGCGCTCGTGCCGGTGCAGAGCGTCTTTCACTACGCCACGTTCGGGGTGCGCTTGACGCTACCAGTCAGAAATAAAAATCAGGGCGCCATCGAAGCGGCCGTTGCGGCGGCCGAAGCAGCGAAGAGCCGCCGTGAATTCGGTGAGCTGGTTGTGAGAAACGAAGTCGCCGCTGCGTATGCACGTTTCGAGCGGGCCCAGCAAGCGCTCACCGTTTATCGCGAGGGAGTTCGCAATCAGGCCGAGCGCAATCTCGAAGTTGTGCGCCAGACTTACACGCTGGGCCAGAAGACTGCGCTCGACTACATTGGTGAGCAGCGGCGCTTCGTCGAAGTCGAGACCGGATATACCGATGTCTTGAAGGAGTACTTCAATTCGCTTGTCGAACTCGAGCGAGCGGCGGGCAAGCCGGTTCCCTCCGCGTGAGGTTAGTGATGGAGAATCAAAAAGACGAAATGAAGAAAGATCAAAAGGCGATCACGGTAAGACGTTGGATCGTGACAGCGGTCGTGCTTCTGGCAGCGGCAGCAGTGTTGACCGTTTGGTTGCTGATTCGCGGATCGAGTCACAGTTCGGGTGCCGGTCGGCCAGTTCCGGCGCCAGCCGGTGAGGCGGTGCCGTCAACAGGCGCGCCCTCAACTGGAACGACGCCACGACCCGGCGAATTGGTCATAACGCTCTCGCCCGACAAGCTCGAAAACGCGGGAATCAAAACCGAAGTCGTCACTGAGCAAACCGGCCCGGCTTATGCAAGCGCGGTGGGACTTCGCGCAACCGGAACCGTCGCCTCCAATGCTTACAAAGAAACGCCTGTCTTCCCGATCGCCGGCGGCATTATCAGGCAGATCAACGTCGAGCTTGGTAACAAAGTGGCGCGCGGACAAACATTGGCGGCGATATTCAGCGGCGAATTGGCGGATGCCCAGGCTGCTTACTTGAAGATGCTTGCGGAAGTCGAAGAGCATCATCAACATCATCGCCGCACGATCGAGCTGGTTGAAATCGGCGCCGTGAGTCGTGAGGAACTTGAGCAAGCTACCACGAAGTACAAGACCGCGCAAGCGAATCTCGCTTCCGCGCGTGAGCGGCTGATTCTGCTCGGCATGAGCGAAAGGCAACTCGACGAGCTTCGTACCGCGCAAAAGCCGCGCAAGCCGCTGCTTGCTGTCGAGTCGCCGGCTTCCGGGACGTTGATTGCGCGAGCGGTGAACGTCGGCGAAGTTGTTATGTCGGGAAAAGAGATGTTTCGTGTAGCAGACTTATCTACAGTGTGGGTGCTCGCGCAAATCTACGAACGAGACTTTCAAGCGGTGAACGTCGGCACCCCTGCGGTGGTAACTACTTCGGCTTATCCTGGCAGGACTTTCAACGGGCGAGTCTCGTACATTGACCCGCGAGTCGATCCGCAAACGCGCACGGCTCAGGTGCGCATCGAGCTTGCGAACCCGCGCGAGATGCTCAAGCTCGGAATGTTCGTGGACGTTAACTTCGGCGGCGCGGCTGCTGCTCAGTCGAGCGGCCAACCGGTGGCGACAGTACCTCGCGCGGCCATTCAGACGATCGGCGCAAAACAAGTAGTCTACGCTGCAACTGACCGGTCAGGCTCATTCGTGCAGCGTGAAGTCTCCGTCGGAGCCGAAACGAACGGACTCGTGAGCGTGTACAGCGGCGTGAGCGCGGGCGAGCGAGTCGCCACTGAGGGAAGCTTCCTGCTGCGAGCTGAGAGCTTGAAGCTGAATCCGGCGCAGTCGATGTCGCCCGCTTCGCAGGTTCAGGGTTCAGAGTTCAGGCTTTCGGGCTCTCCCGGCCCAGCCAGCAACCCTGAACCCGGAACTCTGAACGCTGAACCGACAGGAGGCGTGCAAACGGCGACGGTTTCGGTGAATGAGACAGGCTTCCAGCCGTCTACGATCAACCTGAAGCGAGCGGTCCCTGCGCGAATAACATTCGTGCGAGATGTTGAAGCAACTTGCGCTAGGTCGGTTGTGATAGCCGGCTTCAACATCAAACGCGACCTCCCGTTCAAAGAGCCCGTAGTCGTTGAATTCACGCCGGCAAAGCGAGGCGTGTTCAAGTTCACCTGCGGCATGGAAATGCTTGAAGGGAAGATAGTGGTTCGTTGAGCTGATGCTTGTACGGGCGGCCCCTCTCTGGACCATAGGACGGTCGCTATCGAATGAGGGGCGGCCACGGAGGGCCGCCCGTACAAGCTAGCAATCTTTACGGTAGATGGAAGGAGAACATCATGCATTCCAACAAACTACGATTGCTCAAGCTCGCGGCGGTATTGGTTTTTCTGCTGACAATAGCTTATGTCAACCCGCGTGCGCAGACCGCTCAAACTAAGAACCCTCTAAAGCCGACTGAAAATAATTTGGCGCTGGGCCTCGACCACTTCGATGCGCACTGCGCGAGCTGTCACGGCAAATCGGGAAAGGCCGACACTGAGAAGGGGCGAGCTACCGGCGCGTCTGACCTGACTTCTGACAAGGTGCAGTCGAAGTCCGATGCAGAGCTGTTTCGCGCGATCTCGCGGGGCGTGCCCGGGACTGCGATGCCGGCGTTTGCCAGGACGCACAAGCCCACGGAGATCTGGCAGACGGTGCTCTTTTTGAGGAAGCTGCCGACGTTGACTCCAGAAGAGCGAGCGAAGCTTGAGATCTCGGTGCCTCCAAGTGCGCGTCACAAGCACAGCACCGGTGAACACAAACATCCCGAACCTCAAGCGCAAGCACCCGCTAAGGCAATGGAGCATCAACACGAGATGCCCCAGACTCAGAAACCGCAAAGGCCGACGCAACCCGAGCATATGCACGAACCTGCAAAGCCGTCTGCGCAGCAACCAACTCAGGCTCCACCACAGCAGGAACACCATCACGAGATGCAGCCTTCGACTGAGAAGCCAGGCCAAATGAAGCACGAAATGCCGGGTCACGAGATGGGTCAAATGCACAGCGTTCATGACATGAACGCGATGATGAGCACCATCACCGGCGGGCCGTTCAGGTCGATGACTGCGATCGGGTCGGGCACGAGTCTGCTGCCCTCGTCGTCGCCCGGCTACATGTGGCACTGGATAAAAGGCGATTGGATGATCATGGCGCACGGCGACTTGAAGACCGGGTTCAATCACCAAGGCGGACCGCGCGGCGTGAACAAAGCCGAGTCGCAAAACTGGTTCATGCTCATGGCGGAGCGAGATGCGGGACCGGGCCGGTTGATGCTGCGAGGGATGTTCTCGGCAGAGCCGGCGACTACGCCGCGACCTGGCTTTCCTGAGCTGTTCCAAACCGGAGAAACTTTCAAGGGCCGTCCGATTATCGATGCGCAACACCCGCACGACCTGTTTATGGAACTGGCGGCGGCTTACAACATCAAGTTGTACGAGAACGTCGCGCTTAACTTCTACGGCGGGCCTGTCGCTGAGCCGGCGCTTGGGCCAGTGGCGTTCATGCATCGAATGTCGGCTGCGGAGAATCCTGCGGCGACGCTTGGACATCACTGGCAAGACTCGACGCACATGAGCCACGGTGTGATCACAGCAGGAGTAACCGCGTGGCGCCTTCGAATAGAAAGCTCGCTGTTTCGAGGGGCGGAGCCTGACGAGACGCGGTGGGACATCGAGATGGGCAAGCTCGACTCCTGGAGCGGGCGGATCTGGTTCACACCTACGCCGGACTGGTCTATGCAGTTCTCATACGGGCACTTGGTTAATCCGGAAGCGATCGAGCCGGGCAATCTAAGACGGATGACTGCTTCTGTTTCACACAACCGATCGTGGGATGACGGCAACTGGGCGACGAGCTTGATCTGGGGTCGCAATCACGAACGCGCCGGCAACTCGAACGCGTATTTGCTCGAATCAACCGCCAACTTCCTCGACAAGGATTACCTCTACACTCGGTTGGAGCTTGCAGACAAACCGGGTCTGCTTGAAGAAAACATCTTCGGTCGCCGAGGTCTCGACCAGTTTCAAGTTATAGGCGGTCGCATCGAGCCCGGTCCATTGTTTGAGCGGTTCTTCCGCGTTGGCGCATTCACATTTGGTGGAGTGCGCGACATCGTGGCCGATTCCAAATTCCGATTAGGCATCGGCGCTGACGTAACGTTTTATCATGTGCCGGACGGCTTGAAGTCGATCTATGGCTCAAGCCCGACGAGCTTTCACGTTTTCCTGCGCCTAAGGCCAGGGAAGATGCACCACTGATCTTTCTGACGGGTCTGAGCATTCAAGGCAGCGAGGAAATAAACTGATGAGAACAGCCAAGATCGTGATCGTTACTGTTTTCGTAATCGTCCTCGTCGAAGTCCTGGCAGTCGAGGCCTTTCTGCGCATGCACAAGTTCAGCGCAAAGGAGCAACCGTCCTCGCTGGAGAAGACCTTCGCCGAGCACGCGCGGAACATCTCAGGGCGACGCAGAGGAATGGCTCGTGGCAGTACTGAGGGTTAGTCTTCCCGATCAGGCATACTATTGATAATCGTTAGAGGGAGAAGGGTCGACAACTATGGCCGAATCACCCGATCACACCAGTGACCATCACGAAGAGGCACACGCCAGCAACCATGCCCGTCATGAGCACGGGCATACTCACGGGACTGTAGATCCGACTCTGCTCGCCACTCGGCGAGGAATCTGGGCGATCAAATGGTCATTCGCTGGGCTGTTCGCCACGGCTATCTTTCAGGTCGTCGTTCTTGTTTTCTCGGGAAGCGTTGCTCTTCTCGCAGACACTATTCATAACCTCGGCGATGCCTCTACGGCGATCCCATTATGGATTGCTTTCGTGGTTGCGAGGCGCAAGCCCAGCAAGCGATTCACCTACGGTCTCGGCCGAGTGGAGGACCTGGCAGGTGTCGCCATTGTACTGATGATCTTATTGAGCGCGGCGCTCGCCTGTTATGAATCGATTGACCGCCTCTTCCGTCCACAACGAGTCGAATACCTCTGGGCGGTCATCGTAGCCTCGGTGGTTGGCTTTATAGGCAATGAGGCAGTCGCGATCTTCCGCATAAGAGTCGGCAAAGAAATTGGCAGCGCAGCATTAGTAGCTGACGGATATCATGCTCGCGTAGACGGCTTGACCAGCCTGGCAGTGTTGGTCGGCGCCGTAGGAGTGTGGCTGGGTTATCCTGTGGCTGATCCCATTGTTGGTCTGCTCATAACCCTCGCAATACTTCGTATCGTATGGGATTCAGCCAAGTCGGTGTTTACGCGGCTGCTTGATGGAGTTGATCCCGAGGTCATCGAGGAGATCAGGCACGCAGCCGGTGATATTCGCGGGGTCGAAGATGTCAGCGAGGTAAGGGTGAGGTGGTTAGGGCATCGGCTTCACGCCGAGTTGAATATTGCGGTGGCTCCGATACTTTCGGTAGAAGAGGGCCACGACATTGCGACCCAGGTGAGACACAACTTACTTCATAGCTTGCGGTATCTAGGTAATGCCACGATACACATAGACCCGGCGAATGCTTCAGGTGAACAGCACCATCACATCGCCGAGCACGCGCACGACGGATTACCTGCTCATTCGCACTGAAAATCGCATTTATTTTTTCATGAATTGGCGAAAAGTCAGTTTATTTCTTTCCGGTCTGTTCCTCGGCGGCGCGATTGACCACGTCATTCTTGCGCTTATGAAATCACCGCTCACGCCTTACGGCGTGAATGTGGGCGTGACTGGAAACTGGGGGCTCGGCCTGTTTGATTTGCTCGTGGCAGCTCTCTTGTACTTGTTGCACCGTTATCTTGAGTCTGCGAGTGCACGGAGAGCTCTCTGACACGCGCGGCGGGAGGTAAACCGAAATGCAATTCTCATTGTCGGGATTAGCTTTTTTGCTTGGCTACATCGTGCTGGTTGGCGTGGCTTCCTTTCTTCAGAAGTTCAGCATGAAGGAACTGAATCCGTATCAGATCAACTTTCTAATGGCAATAGGAATGCTCGTAACGGCTACGCCTGCGTTATGGCTGGAACGAGGCAGCTCCGTGCCAATCAATTCATTGCCTCTTGGAGCACCGATCGGCCTATTGATGGCTCTGGGTTCAATCTCATACGTGCTGGCGCTGTCGAAGCTTCCGGTGGGAACTGCAGCAGCGATCTCGACCAGCTATGTCGTGCTCGTGGTGTTGTTGTCTCGGATCTTGCTGGAAGAAAAGCTAGGCTGGATGAAAATTGCAGGAATATCGCTGACGATTATCGGAGTAGGGCTGCTTTCGTGGGAGCAGAACTAACGATCAGTCCTACGACCGAAATTTCCGGTAAGGAGTTTTACCGCTCTGGTGACTTTCGATGGAGTGCACGTCCATCCACTGCTCAACTATTCGTATGGTCGGCACGTGTTCTCATTCATTCTTGTGCGAAGCAAGGATCCAGGCGCGAGCTACAGCATTTCGTTTTAAGGTGAACACAGCTTGGCATATACCTGTTCCTGACAACACTGATTCGCCACTGAAAGCCTGAACTGGATGGAGATCGCAGGCATATCCTTAACGAGTCTCACGGTCGGTATTCTTTCATGGGAGCAGAAGTAATGAGAAACGAGTACACGTGCTCCATGCACCCGGAGGTACGTCAGAACGGTCCGGGCTCGTGCCCGAAGTGCGGAATGGCGCTTGAACCAACAGCAATTACTCCATCTGCAATGAAGGTCGAGTATACCTGTCCCATGCACCCTCAGATCGTGCGGGATGCGCCGGGTTCTTGTCCGATCTGTGGCATGGCTCTCGAGCCGAGGACTGTAACCGGCGAAGAAGAAAACAAAGAACTGATCGACATGACGCGCCGCTTCAAAGTCGGCCTGATCCTCGTAATCCCGTTGCTGCTTCTCACGATGTCAGACTTGATTCCCGGCCAGCCCGTCCAGCACGCGATCCCGATGTGGATCCTAAAGTACATTCAGTTAGTCCTCTCTACTCCGATAGTCCTCTGGGGAGGATGGCCATTCCTCGAGCGTGGTTGGGCATCGATCATTAATCGCAGTTTGAACATGTTTACGCTGATCGCCATCGGCACGGGAGTGGCCTACTGGTACAGCGTGATCGCGACCTTCTTTCCAAACATCTTCCCGCCGTCGTTCCGCGGTGAGGGCGGCGAGGTGGGCGTGTACTTCGAGGTCGCGTCGGTGATCGTTGTGCTTGTGCTGTTAGGGCAAGTACTCGAACTGCGCGCACGGAGTCAGACAAGTAGCGCAATCAGAGCGCTACTCGGACTTGCTCCGAAGACTGCCCGCGTCATTCGCGACGATGGAGAAGACGAGATCTCCCTCGAGACGATCAAGCCCGGAGACAAGCTTCGTGTGCGCCCGGGAGAAAAGGTTCCTGTGGACGGAGTAGTTCTCGACGGCACGAGTTCTGTTGATGAGTCGATGATCACCGGCGAGCCTATTCCTGTGGAAAAGACGAAAGGGGACAAATTGACCGGAGGTACGGTCAACGGGACAGGCGGCTTCATCATGCAGGCGGAGCGCGTAGGCAGCGAAACGCTTCTTGCGCAGATCGTGCGTATGGTCAGCGAAGCTCAGCGCAGCCGCGCTCCTATTCAGCGACTAGCCGATGTTGTCTCTTCTTATTTCGTTCCTGCGGTGATTGCGACTGCTCTAGCCACGTTTGTTGTTTGGAGCCTGATTGGTCCTGAGCCACGACTGGCACATGCGATCGTCAATGCCGTAGCCGTGCTGATCATTGCGTGCCCGTGCGCGCTCGGGCTGGCGACGCCCATGTCCATCATGGTGGGAACAGGACGCGGGGCGACTGCCGGAGTGCTCATAAAGAATGCCGAGGCTCTTGAGGTGATGGAGAAGATAGACACTCTCATTATGGACAAGACCGGCACGCTCACAGAAGGCAAGCCGCGCCTAACCTCAGTTGTGCCGATGGATGGAACGAGCGAGTCAGAACTGTTGCACTGTGCCGCTTCGATCGAACGTGGAAGCGAGCATCCTCTGGCTGCGGCGATCGTAGCCGGCGCGGAGGAGAGGAACATAGCGCTCTCCGAGGCCCAAGAGTTTAGCTCGATCACCGGAAAAGGCGTCGTCGGCAATATCGATGGTCAGCAAGTTGTCCTCGGCAACAGCAGTCTTCTTGAGCAAATGAACATTGAAGCAAACAGTTTAAAGGAACGCGCGGAGAATCTGCGCAGACGGGGCGAGACGGTGATGTTTGTTGCTATAGATCGCCAGCCGGTTGGCTTGATCGGAGTCGCTGATCCGATCAAAGAATCTACGCCTGAGGCGATCAAAGCGTTGCACGAGGATGGAATCCGCGTCGTTATGCTCACTGGCGATAATCGCACGACTGCCGATGCCGTGGCTCGAAAGCTAGGAATTGACGAGGTCGAAGCCGACGTTTTGCCCGAACAGAAAGGCGCAGTAGTGAAGCGGCTTCAGTCGCAAGGCTGCATGGTGGCAATGTCCGGCGATGGCGTTAACGATGCTCCAGCTTTGGCTCAAGCGCAGGTTGGGATCGCAATGGGAACCGGCACAGACGTAGCGATAGAAAGCGCGGGCATTACCTTGTTGAAGGGGGATCTGCGCGGCATTGTCCGCGCACGCCGGCTGAGTCGGGCGACCATGCGAAACATCAGGCAAAATCTTTTCTTCGCCTTTATATACAACGCGCTGGGAGTTCCAATAGCGGCAGGCGTTCTTTATCCAGTATTCGGGTTGCTGCTCAGCCCGATCATTGCCAGCGCCGCCATGAGCCTCAGTTCCGTGTCTGTGATTGGCAATGCCTTGCGACTGCGCAAGGTCGAGCTTTAGAAAGCGCTGCGCAGTTTAGCCCGGCGGTTGAAGAAATAAAAATTGCCGAGTTCGTCAGCGGCCCGGTAATGTTCATCATACTCGTTCTGGTTTGCAGAGCGTTTCTCAAACCGTCGCTGATAAAAGCAGCAAAAGCTCCGTTTTTGCCTGCATGGTCGGTATTGAACCGAAATCAACACAGTGCGCTGGACTCATTTCGATTCAAAACATTAAGAGGCAAGCCGGTTCTTTGCTGTATCAGAACCTCGCCGCGCAGGTTGATCGCCGTCTGTGAGTTCCCACGAGGGTTTCTGCTTGATAAATGGTAGTCTGAGCAATTTCAACAGGCCCGTCTCTGACGAAGTGCGATAGGCCGGCACGCCGATGGTGATCTCCTGCTGAGGCACGTTGAGCCGAAGCGTTCCGTGAAGCCAGTCCCAAACCGTTAACCCGCTCGACCAGTTCGAGTCCGTCTCTTCGCGGATGAATGAGTGATGGATGCCATGCATTCGCGGCGTGACGATCAACAGATTCAACCGGCGTTCTAACGCGATCGGCAGTCGCACGTTCGAATGATGAAAAAGAATCATCGCTAGAAGGAACGACTGCCAGACAACGAATGAGAGAGGCGACACGCCGATGAGGAGGATTTGTCCCGCTCGCCACGGGACCGATATCACCATCTCGCCAAAGTGAAAGCGCAGGGCGGTCGATGCATCCAAGTCTAAATCGGCATGATGCACGACATGAAAGCGCCACAGCCACGGGACTCGGTGCGTGAGCACGTGCCACACATAAAGCGTGTAATCCAAAAGCACCAGCGCGAGGACCACTTCCGCCCACGCTGGAAGGCCCGCCAGCTTGACCACGCCCCATCCTCTACGCTCGACCAGCAAGCCCAGGAAAATCGCGACCGGCAGCTCGGAGATCTGTACGGCCCCTGCGCTCAAGGCTGCGACGGATAGATTGCGTACATTGCGCGTGAGCTTCGACTCGACCGCGCGACGCAGCGGACCCCGCCGTTCAAAGTACAGCAAAGTCAGATACACCACGACGGCCACCGACGAACTCATCCAAAATGGGGTCTTGACTGCTTCCACTTAAGCTCCATTCACTGTTAGGCGCGGCACGCGACAGATTAACTTACCGGGTCCATAATAACCACAACGATAGCAGCCTCCTGAGCGTAGGGGTCAGCCTGGCGCGATTATACTCATCTGCAACGCGCTTGATGGCCTCAGCCTGTGTTGGATAAGGATGAATGATGTTGGCGATCTTCTTCAGACCGATGCCGCCCGCCATTGCTGTAGTGATTTCACTGATCATCTCGCCGGCGTGTCTGGCGACGATTGTCGCTCCCAGAATCCTGTCGGTGCCTTTCTTGATGTGAACCTTCAGAAACCCTTCTTCTTCGCTGTCGGTCAGCGCTCGGTCCACTTCGCTTAGAGGAATCACGAAAGTTTTCAACTGTATCCCTTTTTCCTCGCAATCCCTCCCGTGCATACCAACGTGGGCAATCTCAGGATCGGTGTAGGTGCACCACGGAATGATCGAGGCGCTGAATTTCTTGCGTCCGAGGAAGAGGGCATTCTGAATCACGATTCGCGCGGCGGCATCGGCAGTGTGAGTAAATTTGCAGGGCAAGCAAACATCACCGGCGGCATAGATTCGAGGATTTGTTGTCTGCAAGTAGTCATTTACTAATACGCCGTTCTCATCATACTTCACGCGAACGGCTTCAAGGTTCAAGCCTTCAACGTTAGGCGAGCGTCCAACTCCGACCAGAATCTCATCCGCCGCGACGACGTCAGCTTTGCCGCCAGTTTCAAGATGAATCAGCTTCTCTTTTTCTGAGCTCACGACTCGAGTAACAGTTGTATTCAACCTTATGTCCATGCCGTCCCGAGCGAACCCGCGTGCGAGTATTGCGGCGGCATCGCGATCCTCGCGCTTGAGGAGTTGAGCGTTCCTCTCGACGATGGTTACGCGGCTACCTAATCGGCAAAACGCTTGCGCCAACTCACAACCCAGCGGGCCTCCGCCAATCACCAGGAGCCGGTTCGGACGCTCGGTGAGATTGAACACGGTCTCGCTAGTGAGATAGCTTGCTTCGCGCAAACCTTCG
>DASXSR010000254.1:0-30396 GCA_036505875.1 Blastocatellia bacterium
AAGGAAGACGTTATCAAATCGACTCAAGGATTTTCGAGCGGGCCGGTTTCGTTCATGCGCCTTTACAACTTCGCGACTGAGGTGACCAAGCTCGGCGGCAAACGCGCAGGCGCCAACATGGCGATCCTTCGCGTCGATCACCCCGATATTGAAGAGTTCATCGCGGCCAAGACAAATCCGCTTGAGCTGAATACGTTTAACATCTCGGTAGCGGTCACTGATGACTTCATGGAAAGGGTCAAGACTGGCGAGAAGTACGATTTAATCAACCCGCGAACTCGTGAAGTTGTGCGACGGCTCGATGCTCGCGACGTGCTGGATCGGATCGTCCAGTCTGCCTGGCGCAATGGTGAGCCGGGCGTGATCTTTATCGATCGAATCAATCGCGACAACCCAACGCCCGAGCTCGGACGGATCGAAAGCACGAACCCGTGCGGCGAGCAACCGCTCCTGCCTTACGAGTCGTGCGTGCTGGGTTCAATCAATCTTTCGAAGTTCTATCGCGATGGCGCCATTGACTTTGATCGACTGAAGCAAGTCGTCGCGCTTGGCGTTCACTTCCTGGACAACATCATCGACGTGAGCGAATTCCCGATACCGCAGATCAGCCAGATTACGAGGCAGAATCGAAAGATCGGACTCGGTGTAATGGGATGGGCTGACTTGCTGGTGTTGCTTGGCGTACCGTATGACTCGGAGGATGCCATCAAACTCGGTGAAGAGGTAATGAGTTTCATCTCGCGCGAGGCGCTCGTTGCTTCCGTAGAGCTGGCAAAGCAAAGAGGGCCGTTCCCGCAATGGTTTGCCGAGAAAATCTACAAGGGCAGGGAAGGGAGGACGAGCGAGCTGTGGTCCGACGAGCCGCGTCGCAACGCCACGGTGACGACTGTCGCCCCCACCGGGACGATCAGCCTCATTGCGGATTGCTCGAGCGGTATCGAGCCCATCTACTCGATTGCATACAGTCGACTCTCGTTTGAGTCCGAGCGCATGAAGTTTGTGCATCCGCTTTTCGAGCAATACGCGCGCGAGCACGGCTTCTACAGCAAAGAGCTGATGAATCGCGTAGCAGAGAAAGGTTCGTTGCACGGTGTTCCGCAGGTCCCGGGCGAAGCAAAGCGGGTGTTCGTGACAACCCACGAAATAGCTCCCGAATGGCACGTTCGCATGCAGGCGGCGTTTCAGAAGCACATTGACGCGGCGGTCTCCAAGACAATCAATTTTCCCAACAGTGCGACGGTTGATGATGTAAAGCGAGCGTACCTGCTCGCTTACGAGCTGGGTTGCAAAGGCATCACGGTCTATCGCGACGGCTCGCGCGAGCGCCAGGTGCTCAGCACCGATCCCGCTGAGATGATGGAGCCGCTGACACTCGCTGCAGCGGCTCAAGGGGAGATGCAGCGGCCGGAGAATCAAATGCTTGCGAAAAACATTTGCCCTGACTGCGGCTCGACCTTGCAACACAATGGCGGTTGTCTATACTGCACTTGCGGGTTTTCAGTTTGCGTTCAGACGTGATAGCACTTGATAAAGCAAAAAAGTGAGAGTTAAGCAGAAAGCCTTTACCGCAACCGCGTTGCGTCATCACTCTCCCCAATCGCTGAGGAATTCAATTTGATTTCTCATCTGCTCGGCCGACTTTGTCCCGATGAGTCTGAGCAGCCGCCGCATCTGCTCACCAACCGAGTAATGCTGCTGCTTGGCGAGAACTATTCCGCCGTGTTCTCTTCCTTGTGTCAGAAGCTCGGTATGCAGGCAATAGAAATCTTTAGCGTTGAAGCCATAGAGCGTCCGACCCTGCGCGGTTGCACAAAGCAGGTGTTGTTCGTCGTCGCGCTGGCGCATCCCGGCCGCCCACGCGCCAATCACGTCAACGCCGCGGAGGCGCAGGGCATCGATCAAATCATTGTCTTGCGAGTCTTCGTCAAGATAGAGGGAAACCTTCACGATCGTTCTTGCCTTTTCAGGCGATGCTCTTCGGCAAGCCGGTCATACTCTGCTGCTTCCTCGTCAAGCTCCCTATCAATCGGTTCCTGATTGCCATGATAGTAAGCCAGCGCCGCGTGGATTTGCGCTAAGGACAAGCCTGTCTTGCGGGCAATGTCCTCGGGCATGTTGCCAAGCCGATACCAGCCGGCAATCCGCATAACCGTCACGCCTGTGCCCGCGACGCGCGGACGCCCGCCGTGAATGTCGGGCGAACTGGTGATCATTGTTCCGATATCGGTTACTGCCGACATGTCCCGACCTCTGCGGTTCAATTTATATCAGGCTACCTGAAGCAAGGGCAGTCCGTAAAGCGATGCGCTGACTGCCTTCAGGCACCAAACTCGATACCGATGGCGTCTTTTCGATACCACTCGACCGTCCGGCGAAGCCCTTCATCAAAGTCAACCGATACGTGATAGCCAAGCGCTTTTTCGGCTGCTTCGATCGAAGCTTGTGAGTCTCGGACGTCGCCTGCGCGCGCGGCCTCGTGAATCGGTTCGATGTCGCTGCCGATTGTCTCTTTCAACTTGGCCAGAAGGTCCAGTAAAGTGTAGCGTCCGCCGCACGCGACGTTGAATGCCTGTCCAGCGACGCCCTCGGCCTCAGCAGCCAGCAGGTTGGCGTTGACCACGTTCTCGACGTACGTGAAATCGCGTGACTGGAGACCATCGCCGTACACAATTGGGCTTGTCCCGTTCAGCAACGCCGTGATGAACCTCGGAATCACCGCCGCGTATTGCGACTCTGGATCTTGACGCGGACCGAAGATGTTGAAGTACCGCAGTGACACAACCTCGAACCCATAGACGTGTTTGAACACTTTAGCGTAGTGTTCGCCTGCTAGCTTAGAGAGCGCATAGGGCGAGAGCGGCTGCGGAATCATCCCCTCGTGCTTCGGCAGCTCAGGCGTCTCACCGTAAACCGACGAGCTCGATGCGTACACCACTCGCTTTACACTCGCATCGCGAGCGGCAAGCAAAACGTTGAGAGTTCCAGTGATGTTTACCTCGTGAGTCGTCAGCGGGTCGGCCACCGAGCGCGGGACAGATCCGAGAGCAGCTTCGTGAAAGACGATCTCGACATCCTTCATCGCTCGGTTGACTAGCTCCGCATCGCGGATGTCGCCTCGAATCGATTCGAGCTCGCCCCGAAATGATTCGAGGTTAGCTTCTTTCCCCGAGCTGAAGTCATCGAGCACGCGGACCCGATGGCCGTCACCCACCAATCGCTCCGCAATGTGGCTTCCAATAAAACCTGCCCCGCCGGTTACCAGATAAGTTCGCTTTGGCATTCTTTTCCTTTTTCAACCACAAAGGCACAAAGCCACCAAGGAATAGAAATACTTTGTGTCTTTGTGGTTGATCCGATGTGAATCTAAAATCGACTTCATTTCTTTATGAGGAAATTGCCAATGGCCAGACAATCGATGCCCGAGCAATAAAATCCTCTTACTGCCTCGCGGGGCGTCGAAACAACCGGCTCGCCGAACATATTGAAAGAGGTATTCAGCAGCACCGGCACGCCGCTAGCCTCGCCGAACTTTCCGAGCAGCTTCCAGAAGGAACTGTTAGTCTTGCGGCTGACGCTTTGCACTCGCACGAGACCGTCGCCGAATACCGCTGCCGGGACTGATTGTTGTTTGCCTTCCTTTATTCGACTCACACCCTGAAGAAACTCATTTAACTGGCTTGCCTCGAAGAATTCCTCGACGCGCTCCTCGGGGGTTGCCGCGCAGAAGGGTCGAAACTCTTCGCGATGTTTGATGAACGTATTCAAATTGTCGCGCATCATCTCGCTGGTGGGGGAAGCCAGAATGCTGCGCGCGCCGAGGCTGCGAGGCCCGAATTCCATAGCGCCGCGAAACCAGCCAACGATCTTACCTTCGGCGAGCAATCGCGCGACTTGAGCGATGAGCTTTTCTTCGGTCAGGTTGTATTCATACGAGATCTTGCAATTATCGAGCACCGCTTTGATCTCGTCGTCGCTGAACTGCGGCCCCAGAAAAGCGTGTCGCATCTGGTAAACGCGCTCGGCGTTTCCTAGCACCTGATGCCAAACATAAAGCGCGGACCCGATCGAGCAGCCCGCGTTGCCTGCCGCGGGTTGGACGAACAGCCGCTCGAAGCCCGCCCCGCGCTCGATCGCCGCATTCGCAAGGCTGTTCAACGCAACGCCTCCCCCCAAGCACAAGTTCCGTTCTCCGGTTCGCTCGCGATGCCGCGACGCCATCCCTACCAGCACTTGTTCGATTCGCGATTGAACGCTGGCGGCCAGGTTGCGATGTTTCTCGGTAATCCGCTCATCCTTGGCGCGCGCGCTCAGTCCCACGCACTCGAAGAAGTGATTTGAGAGCTGCGGCGCTCCTCTGAAAGAATGATTGACATAGTCGAGGTTCACGAGCGGCAATCCGCTTTCTTCTATTTTGATTAAGTCGTCGAATACTTCGGCGAACTCGGGCCTGCCAGTCGGAGCCAGCCACATTGTCTTGTGCCAATCGCCGTCGGGGTCGAAACCTAACGCCACAGTCACCGCGCTGTAAACCATGCCGATGGAGTTTGGAAACTGAGCTTCAGCATCGATGCGAATTTGGTTACCCTCACCGGTCATCAGGGCTGCCGACGTCATGTCGCCCTTGTGGTCGGCGGAGATTGCGGCCGCGCGCTCGAACCCTGAGGCGTAAAACGCGCTTGCGCCGTGCGCGAGATGATGAGGGACCTCAACGAACTTGCCGTTGTCGGACATGCGCGACTGGATCAACAGTCTCGTTTTGAGTCGCTGCTTGAGGTCGTTGAGGCTCTCAACGAAGTAGGGCGGAAAGTCTTCGATCGACGCGTTATCAGCGGCGCTGATCGCCAGCCTCGAACTGAACGCCACCTCGCGATGAAAGCGTTTGTGAGACTCGAGGTAATAGGCCACATAATCAACGTCGTCGAGCCCGATGCCGCCGCGCTTGAGACAGAAGTCTATGGCGCGGAAGGGAAGTCCGCCGGCATAGTTCATTCCTATATGACGAATGCGAGCGAGCTTCTCTTCTTCAATGGCCGCGACGACTCGACCGTCCTGAATCAGCGCCGCCGCCGCGTCCCGCTCCTGACCTGAGATGCCAAGGATGTTCATTTTCTTGATACGCGAGCAATACCATTAACATTCGAGCGATTCCTTTTCAAGCTGGCGCTGTTGATCGGAGCCGGGTAATCTCTGACCTTATGACCGAGTCTCACGGAACAGGCGCTGCTGAAGAGTTCCATCTGGAAGAGCAGCGCGTTGAGCAGCGCAGCGCGGTCTTCAAGAAGGAACTTACGCTCACCGATCTTGTGCTTACTCAGATCCTGTTCATTGTCGGATTGCCGTGGATCGGAGTGGCTGCCAAGCAAGGTCCTTCGCACGTCGTCCTCTGGCTGGCAGCGATGCTTTTGTTCTACATCCCGTCGGCAGTCGTTGTGATCTACCTCAACCGAATGATGCCGCTCGAAGGGGGTCTTTATCAGTGGGCCAAGCTTGGCTTCAATGAAACGTTCGGCTTTCTGGTAGCCTGGAATCTGTGGCTGTTTGCGATTTTGAATACTTCCGAGATCGGTCTGCAGATAACGCAATATGTGAGCTACCTCGTCGGTCCCACAGCGGAGGGTTTGACGAGCGGCAAATGGTTCATCGCCGCGGTGAGCGCGGCAGCTATCGGCGCCTTGGTGTTACTTGCAACCATCGGGCTCGGTGTCGGCAAATGGGTGCACAAGGCCGGCGGCGCACTGATGCTAATCACGTTTGCTGCAGTTCTGGTTCTTCCTCTACTGAATAGAGCCAGCGGCACGTTAGCGGAGTACCATCCGCTGAGGACAGAGATGCCGTTACTCTCGGTAATGACTTTGAACCTGCTCGGCAAGATAGGATTCGGCGCGCTCGGCGGATTTGAGTACGTAGCCATACACGCGGGCGAATGCCGCAACCCGGTGCGCGCAATCAGCCGTTCGGTGGTCGTCGCCGCGCCAGTGATTGCGACGATGTTTATCCTCGGGACAAGCTCGATACTTGCACTGATCGGTCAGGATCGAATCGACTTGATCGCTCCAATACCACAGGTATTGAGCGAGGGATTCCGCCCGCTCGGCGTCGTCGCCGCGATTGCACCTCTTACGATAATGGCGCTGCTGTGCATTCGAATTGCGCAATCAAGCGTGACGTTCGCCGGCAACACCCGGCTTCCGATGGTTGCGGGTTGGGACCGATTACTTCCCGAGTGGTTCACGAGGCTGCACGCTAAATACAAGACTCCGGTCAACTCGATATTCTTCGTAGGAGCCGTTACACTCGCGATGGGACTCGCCGGCTTGATCGGCGTAGGCAAGCAAGAGGCATTTCAGTTGTTATGGAACGCGTCCGGGGTTTTCTATTCGTTGACCTATCTTGTGATGTTTGCTATACCTCTATTCGGCCTTAGAGGGGTGGACTCGCGTCCGCCCATCTGGTTAAAGTTTACGGCGTCGTCCGGCTTCCTGATGACGCTGTTATACGTGGTAGTCTCGATCATCCCAATTATTCAAGTGGAGAGCCGGTTTATTTTCGCCCTCAAAATCGGCGGCTTAATTGTGATAACAAATCTCCTTGGGTTGGCGATACTCTTTGCGATCGGGAAGCGCCGAGCAAATACGCAACTTGTCAGCGAACGCCTGCCTTGAAACAAGAACGTTAATCATGAAAGCGAAGAAAACAGCTAAAATAGTTTGCGCCAATGAGAACGAGTTCTGGACCACGCAGAAGCAGTTTTGGCAATGGGTGCGAGAGGGCCTTGTGGACGTGACCGGTCAGCATCCGCTCACGGGTCGCTTCGCAGGGAAGCGGGAGAAACTTCTCGTTATGATCCGCCATGTCATTCTCGACAAAGGCAGCCCGAATCATAAGCAAGAAGTTCTCGATACTTATGCGAAGCTCAAACCTCACGTTAGCAAACGCCACACTGAAGACAGTTAATACATCAATCACTTAAGGCTTCATAGCTGCGAGTTTCCTTTATCCATTCCATCTATGCTCAGGAATTTCTTTAGGCTTGAAGAAAACGGGACTACCGTGCGCACCGAACTGTTGGCTGGACTAACTACGTTCTCCACGATGGCATACATCATTTTTGTCCAGCCTGTGGTGCTCGGAGCGGCGGGGATGGATGTTGGTGCAGTCTTCACCTCCACATGCTTTGTGACAGCGTTCGCGACGATTTTGATGGCCCTGCTGGCGAACTACCCGGTCGCCGTCGCGCCAGCGATGGGGCACAACTTCTTCTTCGCTTACGTAGTGGTGTTGACGATGAAAGTGCCGTGGCAAACGGCGTTGGGTGCGGTGCTCATATCGGGAATCATCTTTGTTGCTACAGCTTCGTTCGGTTTGCGCGAGCTGATAGTCGCTGCGGTGCCCGAGTCGCTGAAATCCGCCATTGGCGTTGGAATCGGGCTGCTGATCACGCTGATTGGAATGGAGTGGGCAGGATTTGTGCGGCTGGATCCGAATACCTTTGTAGCGCTCGGTCATTTAGAGGCCAAGCCGACCTTGGTTGCACTGGTTGGGTTAGTTGTTACAGTGATACTGATTGCGCGAGGAGTGAAGGGAGCAATCCTATTCGGCATGTTTGTTGCGGCGATCGCAGCGATTCCATTAGGTATTTTGAGAGGTCCCGGCGCAATTGCTGCGCTTCCGCCGTCGCTCGCGCCAACCTTGTTAAAGTTGGACTTGAGCGCCGCATTAAAGCAAAACCTCATCGCGGTCATTTTCATATTCTTCTTTCTTGACCTGTTCGACACAGTTGGGTCGTTGATTGGAATAGCGAACCAAGCCGGATTGATCAAGGAAGGGAAGTTGCCTCGAGCTGGACGAGCATTGCTCGCAGACGCGATTGGAACCGTCGGCTCAGCGCTTGTCGGAAACACGACGATGGTCAGCTACATTGAGAGCGCTGCCGGAGTCGCAGCAGGGGGACGAACCGGGCTGGCGGCAATTGTGACCGCCACACTCTTTCTGGTTGCGCTGTTCTTCTCGCCGGTTGTGCAGATGGTAAGCGGGGGCTTCTCGGTTCAAGATGTCATCACGGTTGAAGGTCAACAAGTGATTCGCAATTTCACGCTTTATCCTGTAACTTCGCCGGCGCTGATTGTAGTCGGGAGCTTTATGATCCGGGCGGTCCGGGACATCGAATGGGACGACTACACGGAAGCACTGCCTGCATTCATCACATTGGTGATAATGCCGCTGACGTTCAGCATCACCGATGGAATCGCATTTGGATTCATTTCGTACGCGCTTCTGAAACTCGTCACGGGCAGACGCCGAGAAGCTCACTGGCTGATCTATGTGTTCGCGATTTTGTTCATCGTTCGGTACGCGTTTCCCGGTCTGCATTGAGCGGAGAAAGGGCCATCTATTGACACTGATCAATCGCTTGAATTACCATAGCGCTCACAATCGATATTTGATTCGAGCGGGTGTAACTCAATGGTAGAGTGTCAGCTTCCCAAGCTGAAAGTTGCGGGTTCGAGCCCCGTCACCCGCTCCATTCCTTAATGTCAATCGTGAGCGGTCGTCGCCGCGACACTTCAAGGTTAGCTATAGCCTTACAGTAGTCGTTGACGTAGAAAATGAGAGGTCGCCGCCGCGACGATTAAGGATCGACCTCAGCTCCGATGGTAAGCTTAAGTTGAGTTCTTGACCTTCCTAACCCTTAATTACTTGCTGGCGTCCAGGCTCACTACCGTTTCTCTTCCGAGAACTTCGGCGCTGTGAACCGTGCCGGCGGGGACATGAAGTGCGTCCCCAGGACCAAGAATGAACTCTCGGCCTTCGGCGCGAATGAGAAATTGGCCAAACAGAACAGCGTCCTTCTTGTCAAACGGGTGAGTGTGATTCGAGAAGTAAGTGCCCGCTGGATAGTCGTATCGGATAACTGAATAGCCCTCATTCTCCAGGCGTCGTCGGAAGCTGTCTTCATTCAGTTCGCCCCACGCCTCTATCCAATGCTCGACTTTCATATCTCCTGAATCAGAAACTACCTTAACTCTGCGCATCCGTTATTGGATCACCTCAACTGTAAGCGTTACGGTCGCACGAACATCAATAGATCCGGATTCTATCGGCGTTGGAGCAGTCGCTGCAGCCCGCATGGCTCCCATCGTGTCGCCGTACTCAACGGGACGGATGATCGAACCGCCTTCTTCGACGTGGAGCACACGTTGAATTTTCAACCCGAATGCCGACGCGATTGCTTCGGCTTTGAGCCGAGCTTTCGTCGAGGCTTCACGCAATGCCTGAGCGCGCGCGCCGGTTTCATCCTTCAACGTGAATCGGAGAGACTGAATTGTGTTGGCGCCCGACTCAGTTGCAAGGTCGATCACCTTTCCAACTTGAGCCAGATTTGAAGTCTTTACTTGAACTATGTTGGAAGCCGTGTAACCGGTAATGGTCGGCGGACCTCCTTCCTTCGGATAGCGATAGTTGGGGCTGAGCGAATAGCTAATGGTCTTGATTTCGGCAGCCTGGCCGAGCGCCTTTCGAAGTTCAGATATAACAGCGTCTTGCTTTTGAGCATTTTGGGAGGCGGCAGCCTGCCCGGTCTGAGCTTGCGTGACTACGCCGATATTTATCTCGGCCTGATCGGGTTTGACCGTCACCGTTGCGTCCCCGGTCACGCGGATCGTGGGACGAACCGTCTTGTCGCTGGGTTCCTGTGCTTCGACTAACCTAACACAGGCGCTCAGTACGCTGACAATCATGACGAATCCTGCAAAGATCCGAGTTTTGTTGATCATAATGATCCTCTCACCGCACTAGTCGGTTATGCTATTATGCAAAGAAGGGGTGCGAAGGCGCAACATCGTGCGCGTTGGCACGTGTGACGAGCCACGAGGTGGCAATGCATGCCTGACAAGGTAAAGTTTTTCATGAGCTTTCGAGTGCGGCTGATGGTGTTGCTCACTGGGTTTCTATTGCTCACGATGATACTCGTGTTGGCGCTGGACCAGTGGGCGCAGCGACGCGCTGCTGAGGAGGTTTTCCGACAGAGCGAGCAGGTCAAAGATGCAGTCAACGCCGGCTTTAGAGACTTTGCTCTAGCTATAGGCATGGCGATTGAAAACCTGAGTTCGGAGCGAGATCTGTACAAGCAGATTGCCGCCGGAGAGATTCAGCTGCCTAAGACTGTGGAGCACGTAATCGTTGCAGACGAGCACGGCGCGGTGAATGACACAACACTTGAAGAGCTCAAAGGCAAGTCAATTCCTGTCCCACAAACCGAAGAGATTCAGGAGCACCCTGGAGACCCAATCGAGGGGGAGGTGGAGATCCATGGAAGCTCATCGAAGACTTACGACATCCCGTTCACATCGTCGAAGGGACTGTACTGGATCGTCATCGTAACCAATCCCCAATCCGTCACAAGCAAGATTGAGGATGCCTCCCAAACGCTGGCAACTCGAAGCCGCGAGCTGTCTAACGTGAGACTAATTGCCACTACGGCACTCTTGATGCTCGCGCTTGCGATTGCGGTCATCATCGGCTGGAGTTTCACGAAGCCGATTCAAGCGCTTGCCTGGTCGGCCAGACGAGTTGCGGCAGGGGATCTCGATTTCCAGGTGGAAGTCGAGCGCCGTGACGAAGTGGGGCAACTCGCCGGCACTTTCAACGAGATGATCGCGGGATTGAAGTCTAAGCGCGAGCTTGAAGACAAGTTGAACAACGCCGAGCGTCAAGCTGCCATCGGGCGGTTGACACAAGCTGTTGCTCACGAAATCCGCAATCCGTTGAACGTCATAAATCTCTCGATTGATCACGTTGCGACGAAGTACGCCCCGGAAGATGAGAAGCGGCGAGAACAATTCACCCGAATACTTTCTTCCATCCGAGACGAGGTTGCCAGACTGAAGCGGCTGGTCAACGATCTTCTCAACTATGGCCGTCCTGCTCGCCTGGCTGTTGAAAGATTTGATATTCGTAAGCTGATTGCCGAGACGATTTCGCTTATTCAGCCACAGGCCGAAGATCAAGGCGTTAAAGTATCACTTGAAGAAGAGAAAGCTTCCGTTGAGGTCCTTGGTGACCGTGAGCGCCTAAAATCTTGTTTCTCGAACATCGCGATCAACGCGTTGCAGGCAATGCCCACTGGGGGACATCTCAGCGCCCGTGTGGCCAAGCTTAACGGTGTTGCGGAAATAACCGTTAGCGATACCGGCACGGGCATTAGCGAGGAGGCCTTGGGTAAAATCTTCGAGCCTTATTTTTCCACCAAACAGGCGGGATTCGGTTTGGGACTTGCAGTGACTAAGACGATAGTCGAGGAGCATAAAGGCTCAATTGAGGTAAAGAGCCGGTTGAATGAAGGAACGACTTTCACTGTAAGGCTGCCAGCATCAGATTCGGGCGCAGCTAGTTGAAGTCTGAGACTTAAAGGTGTGGATCAAGAGTCTAAAAAAGGGATACTGAGATGAGCAGAAATAAGGTTCTCGTTGTTGATGACGAGAAGAATCAGCGTGAAATATACACGCTAATTCTGGAAGATGATGGGTATCAGGTTACGACGGCTCAAAGCGGCGAGCAAGCGCTTCGCCTTGCGCACGAGGACCGGTTTGATCTAGTGCTGACCGATTACAAGATGACCGGAATGGATGGACTGACGTTGCTCGGTGAGCTTCTCAAGCTTGATCCATCTATCATCGTTGTGATGATGACCGCGCACGGCTCGGTTGAATCGGTAAAGGAAGCTCTTCGCGGTGGCGCGTTCGATTATCTGGAGAAGCCGATCGATCGTGATCAGTTGCTGAAGGTCGTTCAAAACGCGCTTGGCCGGCTCAACCGCATCGACGACGAAATAATCGGCCAATCGGAAGAGATCGAACGCGTAAAGAAGATGACACTCAAAGTTGCCGGGTCGTTATCGACCGTCCTCATCCGCGGCGAGTCGGGTGTTGGCAAAGAACGTATAGCCCGCGCCATCCACAAGGCAAGCCCGCGAGCAAACGAGATTTTTCAAGCCGTCAACTGCGCAGCCATCAACGAGAACCTGATCGAGTCCGAGTTGTTTGGGCATGAGAAAGGTTCCTTCACCGGAGCCCATATGCAGAAGAAAGGTCAGTTTGAAGTTGCCGAGCGAGGCTCGCTTTTTCTCGACGAGATCGGTGACCTGAACGTCAGCATGCAGGCGAAGCTCCTTCGCGCGCTGCAAGAGAAAGAGATAATGCGAGTCGGCGGCACGCGTCCGATCAAGTTCGACGTGCGTGTGATTGCCGCTACTAACCGCGATCTCGAAACGATGGTGAAAGAAGGTCGCTTCAGGGAAGATCTTTACTATCGGCTAAACATCATTCCGATCGAGATCCCGCCGCTGCGCAATCGACGCGATGACATACCTGCGCTCGTAGACTTTTTCATCGCCAAGCACAGCGTCGGCGCGCATAAGCCTGTGCGCGGGTTAACCGCCGGCGCCCGCAAATTGATTATGACCTATTCCTGGCCTGGTAACGTGCGTCAACTCGAATCGGCCATCGAGCGCGCAATACTGTTGTGCGAGGGTGATGAAATTGGCGTGGAGGATCTGCCGGTTGAGATCCGACAGGAAGGAGCTTCCGCAGCTGCGTTCAACTTCAAACTGCCACCGGAAGGAATCTCATTCGAGGACGTGGAGCGGTCGCTGATCACTCAGGCGATGGAGCAGACGAACTGGAACATAACGCGCTCGGCAAAGCTGTTAGGGCTTTCCTTTCGCACGCTTCAGTATAGGCTTGAAAAGTTTGGGATCAAGAAGCCGAGTCAGGAATGACGAGATCCTAGCCACATGGGGGAGACTCGATTTGAATTTCGAACAGACCAGGCTCCTACTTCACCAACAAAAACTTCCTCGGGCGATGCTGTCCGACAGCAACGCGCTCAACGTCCGAACGCGGTGAACTGAGTCTCGCAGCGTTGGCTCTGCCGGTGGCAAGCGAGTGATTCAAACGCTCGACCGCAACGTCGTCGTGAAGCTCTCGGGCGGGACGCTCAGAGCCGCACTCGTAACAGACCTGGACCAATCGTTTATCCGATGTTCGATGTGGCGTGCACCAATAGTGCCGTCCACTTAGTCTGCAGAAAAAAGACATCTTTTCCTCGTTGACGTTCCTAGCTTTCTGAAATATTTATCCTTTGGCGATTAAGAGTCGGCGGATCGACCCTTTACACACATCCTTAGGCAATCAGCCAAACCTAAAGAGCGGCTGGAAGTATACGCAATAAGTTCGCCCACTTGCAAGACTTTTTTTCAACGATTACGTTTGATCTTCGGAGTTAAGTGTAAGTGGGACTCGACCTTTTTTGTCGAGCGAGCGCCCGCGCATAGTCTGCAGGCGTATTGACGTTCTCAAAGAAGAATTCAGAGCCCCTCAGATGGCTGATTTCCTCGAACGAAACGAACCGCGTGGGAACTTGCTCGAACAAGGAACTGACCTTGCGCTCACCGCGTCTGATCAAATCCGATATCACCGACAATGCTTCTTTCCAATAGATAGAGCACATCGGCTCAAGTTGTCCATCAGGACCAATCGGAACAACAGCTTTGTCGTCGCCGGGAACGCTTAGTAAGAACTTGAACAACTCAGAGCTGACTAACGGCAGATCGCAGGCGACCATCACGAGGCGAGGCGTAGAGGAATTGGAAAGCGCAGTTCGGATCGCTTCCATGGGACCGACGTTCTTGTGTGAGTCGGCGAAGACCCGGAAGCCAAGTCGATCGTATTCTTGGCTGTTAGCTATGATGGCAACTCTGGTCGTGACCGGCGCAAGCGCGGCTATTACATGCTCGATCATCGGGCGACCGCCGATTTCGAGCCACGCTTTGTCTCTTCCCATTCGAGAGCTGCGGCCTCCAGCGGCAACGAATCCCATAGCATCAATCATAGTTCAGCCAAGTATAGCAGACGAGGCAGAGATCGTACCGATCCATCATCAAATCATTTCATCCGCTCAAGGTTGTTTGGTAATGTACTCGCTGTGCCAGAAGCGTCCAATCTTGAGTCGAACATATTATTGCTGTTCCAAGAAACGGGCGGATTGCTGGAAGGTCACTTTCAGCTCACGTCTGGATTACACAGCCCACGTTATCTCCAGTGCGCGCTCGTTCTTCAGCATCCACAATATGCCGAATTAATTGGTCGCGAACTCGCCGCGCGCTTCTCCGGTGAGCAAATCGATGTCGTCGTGGCGCCCGCGATTGGCGGAATAATCGTGGGTCACGAGACTGCTCGCGCGATTGGCGCGCGGGCGATATTCACCGAGCGCGAGGCTGGTGAGATGAGACTCAGACGGGGCTTTAGATTGAATCCAGGCGAACGAGTGCTTGTTGTCGAGGATGTCGTTACGACTGGAGGATCTACTCGCGAGACCATTGAAGCCTCGAGGCAGGCGGGCGGGGTTGTCATCGGCGCAGGCTCAATCGTGGATAGAAGCGGTGGCGCAGTTGAGGTCGGCGTTCCCAGAGAATCACTGTTGACGCTTGATGTCCCCACGTACGATCCGTCTCAGTGCCCTCTTTGCAAAAGAGGAGTTCCGGTAACCAAGCCCGGCAGCCGCGAAGTGAAGCGTGATGCGTGATTCGTGACCATTATGCCCCACGCATCGCGTATCACGCTTCACGGATCACCTATGGAGAACTTCAAGCTTACAATCCAATACGATGGAACCAACTATCACGGCTGGCAGACTCAACCCAATACGCGGACCGTTCAGGCCGAGCTTACAACGGTCCTCACGCTGCTCGATCATCGCCCAGTGACTATTCATGGAGCGGGCCGAACAGACGCCGGCGTGCATGCTGAGGGACAAGTTGCAAGCGTCCTGATCGAGCGCAACTTCGATCCGGTTGATCTCCGCGACGCGATAAATGGTAACCTAGATCGCGATATTCGAGTTCTCAAAGCCGAACTCACTTCTGAAGACTTCAACGCGCGGTTTTCAGCTAAGCTGAAGACTTATCGATATCGAATATGGACTGGTGACGTCGTTAGCCCCTTCGATTATCGCTACGTCCATCACTATCGTGGGCCGTTGGACGTCGAGAAAATGCGGCGCGCTGCGGCGGCTCTTATTGGCGTTCACGACTTCAGCGCGTTCACTGTTGCAGATTCTGAGGCGGTCGACCGTGTTCGCGCGCTCAACAAGCTCGACATCCAACATGAAGCGAATGAGATCTCGATTGTGGCTGCTGCGAATGGGTTTCTACGATATATGGTAAGAACGATTGTCGGAACCCTGATTGATGTCGGACGTGGGAGCCGGACGGCAGCTAGCATGGCGGATACGCTCCAGAGCCGCGACCGCGAAAATGCTGGACCAACTGCGCCAGCCCGCGGGTTGACTTTGATTCGCGTGGACTATTAAATTGACGTGTCGCGGCCCCGAAAAAAGATGGGCGTTAACATTCATACAGAGTTCGGGAACGCCGTTGAGCGCGGCTCGGTTGATGAATTCCTGCTGCACCAAATGGACCCCGACAGACTTCCATCACACATTGCGGTCATAATGGACGGTAACGGTCGCTGGGCGGCGCGCCGGAATCAGCCGCGGGTCGCCGGCCACCGCGCGGGCGCCGAGGCTGTCAGAGCGACCGTCGAAACCGCCGCCCAGCTCGGCATCTCTTACCTAACGCTTTACGCGTTTTCAACAGAGAACTGGAAACGACCGAGGCTCGAAGTTGAAGCGCTGATGGGGTTGCTGCGCGAGTTCTTGCATAAAGAAATTGACAGCCTTAAAGCAAACAACATTCGCTTTCAAACAATCGGGCGCGAGCAGGGCTTGGAGAGCGCGGTTCGTCGCGAGATCGATCGCGCGCGACGCGAGACCGGCTCAAATACCGGGATGGTGCTCACGGTTGCCCTGAATTACAGCGGCCGGTCAGAGATCGTCGAGGCGTGCCGCGAGATCGCAGCCGAGTGCCTTGCAGGACGCCGCGCCCCTTCCGAGATTACCGAAAAGGATATTGAGCGGCGCTTGTTCACAAAGGACTTACCCGATCCTGACTTGCTCGTCCGGACCAGTGGCGAGATGCGGGTGTCGAATTTCCTATTGTGGCAAATTGCCTACAGTGAGATTTATGTCACTGATGTGTTATGGCCGGACTTTCGCCGCGCGAATTTGTTTGAAGCGATTATCGAGTATCAAAAGCGCGAGCGTCGATACGGCGACGTGAACCCTGCGGCCAAAGGTTCGTTGACAGCCGCAAATGTGAAGTAGTGAATCGTGATGCGTGAAACGTGATGCGTGATGCGTGATGCGTGAAACGTGGTGATTGATTGGTTCGTGATGGGTAATCGGGATGATACTATTACGCATCACGCATCACGGATCACGTTTCACGCTTCACGGATCACTTCTATGAAACGAATTCTCACCGCCATCGTCGCGCTTCCAATCCTGCTTTATACCGTCTGGAGCGGGACACCCTACTTTTTCGTTGGTTTGACCGTCATCGCCGTGCTGCTTGCCTTGCGCGAGTTCTATGCGCTCGCCTCCAAGCTTGGCTGCAAGCCGCAACCCGTGGTCGGATACGCGGCAGCTCTTGTGCTTATCGCGAGTTTCCTGTTCGACGAGCCGGAGCTCGCGGTCGGGGCTATGGTCGTCCTGTCGATCGTTGCCCTCGCCGTGGCTATCGCCAATCCGAAGGAGATGAACAAATCGTTGGTAGGTGTTTCGGCAACGGCCTTCGGCGTGAGTTACATTGCTCTCCTCGCGGGTTGTCTCGTCGGCGTTCGAATTTTGCCAAGCCCTCTCGGCCCGAAGCTGCTGACGATGTTTTTCGCGCTGGTGATGATGACCGACACCGGAGCTTACTACACCGGACGGTCGATTGGTCGTCACAAACTCGCGCCGCGCGTGAGCCCCGGAAAGACGATCGAAGGCGCGATTGGAGGGTTCATCACAGCAGTGGCGACCGGGTTTCTTTGCAAGCTGATCTTTTTCCGTGAGATTCCAGTCGCTCACGCGTTGCTGCTAGGAGCAGGTATCGGAGTGATTGGACAGATCGGAGATCTCGCCGAGTCGATGCTAAAACGCGGTTCGGGCGTCAAGGATTCTGGAAATCTCCTGCCGGGTCACGGAGGGATGCTCGACCGCATCGACAGCATTCTGTTTTGCGCCCCTCTGCTTTATTACTACTCGCGATTGTTCGCTTCGAAACTATGAGCGGAGGCGGATCTTGCTCTCTCGAGGCATCCGAGATGTTTGGCTCCTTTGGCTTGCGCTCGCGATCATCACGACGCTCCCTTATGTAGTGGCCGTTTTGCGGACGCCAGACGGACAGGTGTTTACGGGTGTGCTCAGCGCATACGACGACACCTTCACCTATTTTGCCTGGATGCGCCAAAGCGTCGACGGCCATATTTTGACGTGTGATTTGTTTACTTCTGAGCGGCAGTCTTGCGAGTTCTTTCTGCCGCTTTGGGTTGCGCTTGGTTTTGTATCGCGAGCAGCTCACGTCCCGATAGCTCTGACGTTTCACGCCGCGAGATTGCTTGCGATTTTACCACTTTTGTTCGTAGCCAGGACCGTTGCTGCGAGCGTCATGAAGTCTCGAACGCGGTTGCGCTACACGCAGTGGATGTACGCAATGTCCGGCGGACTCGGCTGGTTGGTCTATGGTTTGAACAATAGAAATGGGAGAGGCGGCGGCGTTGCGTCTGGATCGATAGACCTGACGATGCCCGAGGCGATCGCGTTTCGAGCAGTCTTCGCACAAGTGCACTTCACAGTTGGAACCACCCTCCTTTGCGGGGCAATCCACCTTTGCCTTAGCGCCCTGACTCACAAGAAGACAAGCCGAGCGGCTGTTGCCGGGTTGCTAGTCTCGCTGCTTGCCGTGGTTCATCCGTACATGGTTGTCGTTGCCCTCGTAGTCACCGCCGCTGCCTCACTGGCTTGGCCCCTACTGGCCACAGTCGCGCGCCTCCAAACGGCGCAAACCGCCGCTACCTTTGCTGGCGCGATGTTTCCGGGAGTTGCATATTTGGTGTATCTGGACAGATCGAACTGGCTTTCGCATGAGTGGCTGCGAGTAACCGATACGTTGTCGCCTGCGCCCTGGGAATACGCATTGGGGTTTGGAGCCTTGTTCGTACTTGCAGTGCCAGGATTTGTGTTGATATGGAGAACCGGCGCGCCGTACAGTCGGCTGCTCTTCATATGGTGCCTCTCGCAAGCTGCATTGCTTTACCTGCCGGTGAACTTTCAGAGACGCTTCGTTGAGGGTCTGCAGTTGCCGCTTTCGATCGCCGCTTCGGTTGCCGTTTTCTATATCTCAAACAGGATTGGTCGCAAAGACCGGAAATACAGAACAGCTTTCCTGAGCTGCGTGTTGGTGTTTGTTTCTCTGACAAGTGTTGGGTTCATCGTTGGACAAACAATTAGCGCAGCATCGCCTGACGTCGCTGATCCGAGGCGTTACGTTTCGGCTGATTTGTTCGAATCATTGCAATGGCTGCGAGAGAACGCCCAGCCCGACGCGGTGGTGTTTTCTGCCTATCTGACCGGAAACCTCACCCCCTCGATGACCGGACTGCGAGTCTTTCTCGGCCACTATGGCCAAACAATCAGAAGCGATGAGAAAGGCGCGCAGGTCACGGCGTTTTACACCAACGCGCTGAGCGACAACGAGGCGCGCCAGTTGTTTGCCGACCAGCAAGTGCGTTACGTAATCTACGGGCCGTTTGAGCGAGCGATTTCAAAAGACTTCACGCCACCGAGTTGGCTTGAGCTCGCACATAACTCCGGCGACGTTGAGATTTATGAAGTGACCGACCAGCGCGCGTTGGATCGCCGATGAAGACTCTCACAAAACCGAAATCCCCCGCGCCCAGACGACCGGCGCTTGGTTATGCTTTCCTTGCTTTGCTCGTGACTTGCGTACTGGCGAGCGGCATCTACTTCGCGCGCAAGAGCGGCGCTGACCCGCAGACCTACAGCAACGACTTCAATGTCTACTACTATGCGGCTCGTGAAGTCGTCGCCGGACGTGATCCCTATCAGCGTTCCATTGGCGAGTGGACTCCGTATCTTTACCCGCCGCTTTTGGCTGAACTTCTCGTTCCACTCGCGTTGTTGCCGCTGCCGTTGGCGGCCTACGTCTGGTTTGTGATCAATGCTGTTTCAATTGGCGCCGCCGCCTGGATGTCAGCGGTTCTTGCGACTCAGGCCGCGGCCCGGTCCGATGCGTGGCGAGCGGTGCTTGCAGTTTGCGCTTTGTCAGTCATCCTAAGGTTCGTGTTGGATAACTTCAATCTGGGACAAGTGAATCTGGTTGTCGCCGGATTTGCGGTGGCGCACGTATATCTCTACGCGCGGAATCGTAAGCTTCTTTCGACGATTGCGCTTGTTTTAGCGGTATCGATTAAGCTGACGCCCGCTTTGCTTTTGGTCTATCACGTCGCGAAACTGAGATTGAAATTCGCGGCAGGGTGCATTGCCCTTCTTGCCGCAGTAACTCTGGCGAGCTTCTTACCGTTCGGTACAAGCGGTGTCGACGCTTTTCGAACATTTGCGCACCGAACGCTCAACAATGAACAAGGTTTCGACTTTGCTTATTCGGGTAATCAGTCACTACGGGGCGCTGTGGCACGGTTGACCGCACACGTTGATGGCCAAGAACGACGCAGTACGGTCGACGCTGTGACGCTCGCGATCTCTGTAGTGGCGCTATTTATGGCGATCTTTGGAAGCGTCATGGACCAGAGTGAACTTGGCGCCGCCGCGCCGCTCTTTTGTTGTCTTGTGTTGCTTTCGCCGCTTAGTTGGAAGGCCCACCTTGTTGTATTGATCTTGCCGGCGGCTTATCTCCTATCACGAGCGCGAGCTTCGACCGGTGCACAGCGGTTACTGATCGGTTCTGTACTGGTCATAACTTTTGTTATTTTCAATCTAACGAGTCCGAGGGTCGTCGGCCTGGCAGCATCAGAATGGTCTGACGAGCATTCGCTGGTATTCGTTGGTTCACTGTTGGTCTTCGTCGCTTCTATCACTGCCGCGTTCGCTCGCAAATTTGGCAAGGCATCGCACGTTTGTTAATCTGAACAACAGCCCGCGAATACGTGATGAGCACCAAAGAGCAAACCAAAACCACTCTCGAAACCCGCTCGGGTATCGAGATCAAAACCGTCTTTCGTCCCTCGGATGCATCGGTCGACTACGATCGCGACCTGAACGATCCCGGCGAATTTCCGTACACTCGCGGGCCTTACTCTTCAATGTATCGAGGCAAGCTTTGGACTATGCGCCAGTACGCGGGCTACGCGTCCGCCGCGGAATCGAATGCGCGGTACCGGTATTTGCTCGAGCAAGGTCAGACAGGTCTGTCGGTCGCGTTCGATCTTCCGACGCAGATGGGCTACGACTCCGATCATCCGATGGCGCGTGGGGAAGTCGGAAAGGTCGGAGTTGCGATCGACACGCTCGAAGACATTGAAGTGCTCTTCGATCAGATTCCGCTCGACAAAGTTTCGACCTCGATGACAATCAATGCGACCGCTGCGATTCTGCTTGCGATGTACATCGCAGTTGCTAAGAAGCGAGGCGTCGCTCCGGATAAAATCTCAGGCACGATTCAAAACGACATCCTTAAGGAGTACATCGCGAGGGGCACTTACATTTATCCGCCGCGTCAGAGCTTGCGGATCGTCACCGATATTTTCGCTTACTGCGCGCGGGAGACGCCGCGTTGGAATACTATCTCGATTTCGGGTTATCACATACGAGAGGCCGGCTCGACCGCTGCGCAAGAGGTGGCATTCACGCTTGCAAACGCGATCGCATACATCCAAGCAGCAATCGATCGTGGACTGGCCGTCGATGATTTCGCGCCACGCATCGCTTTCTTTTTCAACTCACACAATCAGTTCTTGGAGGAAGTCGCAAAATTTCGCGCGGCTCGACGGCTTTGGGCGCGGATCATGCGCGAGCGCTTCAATGCGCGCGATGCGCGATCTCAGATGCTGCGGTTTCACGCGCAGACCGCAGGCTCGTCACTGACTGCTCAGCAGCCGGAAGTGAACATCGTTCGCACGACGATTCAAGCGTTAGCGGCGGTGCTGGGCGGCGCGCAGTCGCTTCATACTAACTCTATGGATGAAGCGCTCGGGCTGCCGACCGCTAACGCTGCGCGCATTGCTTTGCGCACCCAGCAAGTCCTCGGCTATGAATCGGGCGTGGCGGATACGGCGGATCCAGTCGGTGGCGCTTACGCCATTGAATATCTGACTAATGAAATCGAGCGGCTGGCATCTGACTACATTCAAAGGATCGACGATATCGGCGGAATGCTGCGGGCCATCGAACAGGGCTACGTGCAGCGCGAGATCGAACACGCGGCTTATGAGTATCAACGCAGCGTTGAATCGGGCGAGCAAATCGTTGTCGGCGTGAATCGATTCACCGCAGATGAGCCGGCTTCGGTGCAAGTACTTCGAATTGATCCACAGCTTGAAAGTCAACAGATTGAACGTCTTACTCGAGTGCGCTCGCGGCGCGACAAACTCGCGGTTGATGAAGCGCTCGATGAATTGCAGCAAGCGGCTGGCAGCGATCAGAATATGATGCCTCCGATAATTCGCGCGGTTGAGGCTTATGCGACACTGGGTGAGATATCCGATCGGTTGCGCTCCGTGTTTGGTGAGTACACCGCCGGCGACTCGGAATAACTCTTCTCGATGACCGAAAACATTCTCGAAGTCAAGAATCTCAGCACGCAGTTCTTCACCCGAGCAGGCGCAATCAAAGCGGTTGACGACGTAAGCTTCTCGATCAAGCGTGGCTCGACGCTCGCGCTTGTGGGTGAATCGGGCAGCGGCAAATCGGTAACCAGCCTCTCGATTATGCGACTGGTCCCGCCACCGGGTAAAATAGTCGCGGGTGAGATAATCTTCGACAGTGGCGACCTCCTCAAGCTCGACGATGAACAAATGCGACGGACGCGTGGAAGTGAAATCGCGATGATCTTTCAAGACCCGATGACCTCGCTCAATCCGGTCTACACGGTCGGAAGTCAGATCGCTGAAGCGATCGAGCTTCATGAGCGATTGCCGCGAAAGGCCGCGTGGTCTAAGGCGGTCGAAATGATGAAAAGAGTCAAGATTCCCGACGCCGAACGACGCGCCGAGGACTACCCCCATCAACTGTCGGGGGGCATGCGCCAACGCATTATGATAGCGATGGCGCTTTCGTGCGGACCAAAGCTATTGATCGCCGACGAGCCGACCACAGCGCTCGACGTGACGATTCAAGCAGAGATCCTTGAGCTGTTGAAGAGGTTAAGAGACGATTTCGAACTCTCAATGCTGCTGATCACGCATGATCTTGGCGTCGTGGCGCAAACCGCCGACCGGGTGGCAGTTATGTACGCCGGGCAAATCGCTGAGGAGGCTCCGCTCCGCGAGGTTTTTTACAACCCGCGTCATCCTTACACTGAGGGTCTGTTGCGTTCCGTGCCTAAGCTTACCGAGGAAGGCATTACGAGGCGCAGACTCGAAACGATCGAGGGCTCGGTGCCCAATCTTCTGCGCTTACCGGAGGGCTGCCGGTTCGCGCCACGTTGCGCATACGTGATTGACCAATGCACACAGCAGGAGATTCCGCTACTGCCGGTCAGCCACGAGCATCGCGCCCGGTGCATCCGATTCGAGGATGTAGGCAATGAATCGGCCAGAACATCGACCACGGATAAGGCGGATTGGACGGATCAACAGCGATCAGAACCGTGAAGATCGGTCCCATCCGTGCACTCCGCGGGCTATGAACGTCTGTGCAAGATAAGAACGGAAATCTGATCGAGGTCCAAAACCTCAAGAAATATTTCGCAACAGGCGCTGGACTCTTCGGAGTCGGCGGCGAAGCTGTGAAAGCGGTCGACGGTGTGAGCTTCGCCATCCGTCGCGGCGAGACCTTCGGGTTGGTTGGCGAATCGGGTTGCGGCAAGTCAACCACTGGTAGATGCATCCTCAGGCTCATCGAATCGACCTCGGGTGAAGTCCGGTTCGATGGGAAAGATCTAATCGGGTTGGGCGCCAGGGAAATGCGCGTTCTGCGGCGCGAGATGCAAATTATTTTTCAAGATCCGTACTCATCGCTCAATCCGCGAATGACGGTGGGTCAAATTATCGAGGAGCCGCTGATCATTCACGGCGTCGAGGATCGACGCAACCGGCGCAAGCGAGTCCTTGAATTGCTCGAACTCGTCGGCCTCGCAGGCGAACACGCCGGTCGGTACCCTCACGAGTTCTCGGGTGGTCAGCGTCAACGAATAGGCATTGCGCGCGCCCTCGCGCCGGCTCCAAAGTTCATCGTTTGTGATGAACCTGTATCGGCGCTCGACGTTTCGGTTCAAGCCCAGGTGGTTAACCTTCTTCAAGACCTGCAAGAGCAGCTCGGCCTGACATACCTTTTTATCTCTCATGGCCTCGCTGTGGTCGAACATATCTCGACGCGTGTCGGGATAATGTACCTCGGAAAGCTGGTCGAGGTTGCGTCAAGTCGGGAGATATTTCACAACGCGCTTCATCCGTACACGCGAGCGCTTCTGTCGGCGATACCGATTCCGGATCCGAACGTTCGCCGCGAACGTCTGCCTCTGACCGGAGACATTCCGACTGCTATCGAGCCTCCGTCTGGCTGTCGCTTCCGAACGCGCT
Source organism: Blastocatellia bacterium (assembly GCA_036505875.1). GTDB lineage: Bacteria > Acidobacteriota > Blastocatellia > UBA7656 > UBA7656 > Onstottus_A. The sequence continues at coordinate 23,655 of DASXSR010000254.1, forward strand.
GTCCGATCGCCGAACCGAGATGCGCAGAGATCGAGCCCCAGTTGGTTGAGGTGAGCCCCGACCATTTTGTTGCGTGCATCGTTGTTGCGCCGGATGAGAAAAAATAGTAGGCTCTGCGAGAACCATGGAGCGCAGGCATCCTTGCCTGCCTGGCACGGCGACTTTCGACCGTCAGGCAAGGATGCTTGCGCTCACAGGAACCAGGAGTAAAAAGAGCATGAGCGAACCCCAGAACCCGCCGCTTGAAACACCTGAATATGTAGCTCCTCAGCCCGTGGAACCAGCTTCCGTTGAAGAGCCGGCTCGACTTGGCCCATTCGGACGATTGACCGGAACCCTATTCTCGCCGGGAGAGACGTTCGCCGATGTGAATCGTAAGCCGACGTGGATAGCGCCGATGATCATTGCCATTGTGACCGTGCTTGCATCTTCGTTCTTCTTCCAGTGGCGCGTGAAACCCGATTGGGACCAAATTATGCGCAACCAGATAAGGAAGCGAATGGAAAGAACCAATCAAACACTTACCGAAGAGCAGATGCAGCAGCAGGTTAACGTTGCTAAAACCATTTCAAAGTTCTTTCCGATAATTGGAGCGGTGTTCACGCCGGTCATCTACGTGATAGTCGCGGGCATCTTTGCGCTTGGGCTTATGTTTATCCAGGCAAAGACCACGTTCAAGAAGATTCTATCCGTGGTGGCGTGGAGCTCTGCTGGCGTGGGCATTGTAGGCGCCATCGTCGCGATGGCATCGCTCATGGTCCGCGACGAGGAAAGTCTCCGAAGCATCGATCCAACTCAGCCCGCCGGAATCGTACCGACCAACCTTGCTGCATTTCTGCCCAATGAAACGTCGGCAGTCATAAAGTCGCTAGCGGGCTCGGTCGACATCTTCTCGATTTGGATTCTGATCCTGTTGACGATCGGGTTTGCTGCAATCGCTGGCTCTCGAAAGATAAGCACGGGAAAAACCGGCAGACTAGTGTTCGGTTTCTGGGCACTCTTTGTTTTGGCCAAAGCCGGCTGGGCCGCGATTTTTGGATGATAACGCAGCAAGCGGTATACGGCACAATGATTGCTCTTGTCTCGGCACGTGGAAGACACACTGGCTAAAATGACAGCAACAGAGTCGCCGATGAGCGCGGACACAGTCGACCTCCTTGAGGAGATGTTGTTTCATCGCGCTTCAAGTGGTATCAGACCGATGCTGTACATCTCATCCCTCACCGATCTCGAATGCACTATGCTTACTTTGTTGGAAGAATCGGATGAGGTCCACTGGTCCACAGAGAAGGAGCCTGTACCGAAGCAAGTCGGCTACCACATCGTCACAAACTAGACGTTGATGCGACAATATGGCTCAAGTTTGTAGTACGGTCTTCAGGCGGAAGCTCGTACCTCGATTCTCGAGACACCCGCCAGGACTACAAACTTCCGCCTGAAGGCCGTACTACGAAGCAGTTATTCGTACCTGAGCGCCTCAACGGGATCGAGACGCGCCGCTTTGACGGCCGGCCACATTCCGAAAATCAGTCCAACCGAACACGACACCACAAACCCGAGCAATACGGCCCATAGAGGGATGATCGACGGAAGCGTCGGCGCAAGCTGCTTGAGAGCAAGACTCACAACCCAACCGGCGAATATCCCAATCAATCCGCCGACCCCCGTCAGCGTTACCGCCTCAGTCAGAAACTGCCAAACGATGTCGGCTTTCTTGGCGCCGATCGCCCTGCGAACCCCAATTTCTTTTGTACGTTCGGTCACCGATACCAGCATAATGTTCATTACGCCTATTCCGCCGACCAGCAGACCTGCCGCCGACAGCGGAAAGACGATCATCGTCGCAACCGACGCGACCTGGCTCAACGCTTCGAAGATGCTTCCCGGCGTGCTGACCCCGAAGTCGTTTGGTTTATTGGGCGGCACTCCTCGTCTGCGGCGCATCAGCTCGGTGATTTGATCTACCATCCTGCCGAATTGGCCAGGCTGAGCCTTGGCCATCACGCTGATCTCTTTGATCTCGGGGTGATCGCGCTTTATCGTTTCAAATGGGACCAGCAGTTGGCGGTCTTCGAACGCATCGCCGCCAAACAACCCGGGCGCTTTCTCCATTACTCCGACGACACGATAGACTTTGCCTTCAATTTCGATTTCGCGTTCGAGTGGATCAAGGCCCCCGTACAATGTTTGGGCGATTGCCGATCCGATCACCGTCACCTGGGCGCGATGCGCTTCCTCGGTCTCGTTGAAGAACCGGCCTTCTCTCAGATAAACATCGCGCAACTGATCGTACGTCGAAGCGACGCCGAACACGATTGGGCCGTTGGCCTCGATGCCGCGATACTTGACCGGGATCGGTGTCGCGAGCGGTGACATCGACCCGATGAAAACGTTCGGGCTGACGCCCAGCACAGATGGAAGCTCGGTGATGGCGTGTGCGTCTTCAATCGTAATGTCCTTTCGCAGGCGCTCAGCTTGCGACGGGCGACTGAAGCGCATCCCGATCTGATCGTACTTGGTAACGTAGACCAAATCAGGACCAAATTTCTTTGTCTGTTCGATTACCGATTCTCTGAGCCCGGTCAGAAACGAGGATATGGCAATGACGGTCATCGTTCCGCCGATGACGCCGAGCATCGTTAGCGCGGAGCGGATCTTATGCGTCCGCAGAGTGTCGAACGCCATCAAAACGTTTTCGCTTATTTCCTGAATGTGCATAACAGTGATGCGTGATTCGTGATACGTGATGGTTGCGGTTTCCGGTCACGCATCACGGATCACGTGTTACAGTTCACTCTTCATTCCGCTCTCAACGCCGTGATCGGATCAAGTCGCGCTGCGCGATTCGCGGGATAGATTCCAAAGAAGACTCCCACAAGAGTCGATACGCTTATCGCAATCACCGGCGCCCATAGAGGCACGGCGACTGGCACGGGCGCGAATCGTCCGACGATCGTCATAATCAAAACAGCCAGCAACAAACCGATTATGCCGCCGAGTCCGGCAAGCATCGCAGACTCGACTAGAAACTGAAATAAAATATCTCCACGAGTCGCGCCAACGCTCTTGCGAATGCCGATCTCGCGAGTGCGTTCGGTCACAGTGGCCAGCATGATGTTCATTATCACGATGCCGCCGATAACCAGCGATATTCCCACAACGGGAAACGCGACGGCCGCAACTGTTCCGGTTATCGCGCCGAACAACTGCTCGGTGACTTCATCGGTTGAAATCGAGAAGTCATCGGGCTGCTTGTAACCCAGCTTGTGACGCGCGCGCATGACCAGTCGAACCTGATCCTGGACTTTCTCAGACGGAACGGCTGGGCGCGCGCGGACCTTGATCAAGAAAGTCGGCGAGCTGCGCTTGCCAAACGCTTTGAAGAAGGTTGAAAGCGGCATCTCGATGAAATTATCCTGCGATTGCCCGAGCACGGATCCGAGCTTCTTCGCCACGCCGATTACTTCGAAGCTGTCAGCCCCGATTTTGATCTCTTTACCCAGCGGATCGACTTGGGGGAACAGTCCGTCCGCGACATCGGAACCAATAAAGCAGACGTTCTTTCGATCGGCTTCATCGAAGTCGCTGATGAAGCGGCCTTGCGCAACCTCGACGTTTGACAGCACGAATGTGTTGGGCGTAACACCCTGGACTCCTACGCTGTCGAGACTCATGTTGCGGTACTTGACTTGTTTGGAACCGCCATCCTGCGCGCCGATTTCGTCGGCCAGCGTGACCGATTCACGCAACGCAGTGAGATCGTCGACGGTCAGATCGGGATTCTTTCTGAAGGCCTCTATGAACTTCTGGAAGTCACCGAAGCTACCAAGGCTTGCCTTCTGAACGGTGAAGACGCCTGAACCGAGAGTCGCGATTTTTTCTTTGATGTAAACATTCGCGCCTTCGATGACTGTGGCAACCGCGGTAACCACAGCCACGCCGATAATCACGCCGAGCAAAGTAAGAAACGACCTCAACTTGTGCGACAATATGGAAGCGAGCGCAATCGAGGCGGCTTCAATAAACTTGTTCATATGAGTCGACGTTCGGGGCGTTGTTTCAGGCTGGAATTATAGCAGAGTGCGGTGTGAGCAGCCTAATGAGAGGCCTTATGCCGGAAAAAGAAAGCAGCGAGCAGGTTTGACTCCTTGCTCGCTGCGACTTGCTTTCGCTTGTGCCGCGCTATCGTCTCTCGTCGAGGTTTATCCGTCCGTCGAGGATGTGCAGCACCCGGTGAGCGTGCTCGGCGATGTCGTGTTCGTGAGTCACCAAAATAATCGTGTTGCCCTGCTGATGAAGCTCGTCGAAAAATCGCATGATCTCCTGCGAGGTCTGCGAATCGAGGTTTCCGGTGGGCTCGTCCGCCAGCAAGATCGATGGATCATTCACCAGCGCCCTGGCGATCGCGACCCGCTGACGTTGACCGCCCGACAGCTCGTTGGGTTTGTGGTTCATTCGGTCTGTCAGGTCTACTCGTTCAAGCGCGAGTTTTGCCATCTCGAGACGCTTGCTTCGAGGCGTGCCGTTGTAGATCAACGGTAGCTCCACGTTGTGCAACGCCGTTGCGCGAGGCAGCAAGTTGAACGTCTGAAAGACGAACCCGATTTCTTTGTTTCTGATGTAAGCAAGCTCGTCGTCATCCATCTCAGACACGAGCTTACCGTTCAGCAAGTATTCACCCGACGTGGGTGTGTCGAGACAGCCGATCAGGTTCATCAAAGTTGACTTGCCCGAGCCTGACGGCCCCATGATCGCGAGATACTCGCCGCGCTGCACCTCGAATGAAACGCCTCGCAGCGCGTGAACCTCTTCGGCTCCCATCTGATAGGTCTTCCAAAGCTCCTCGGTCCGGATCACAATGTCGGCTTTCGGAACCACATCCAGATAGCCCAACTCTGTTCCGAGTACGGCTTGTTCGATCATCATATCATCGCCTCTGTCTGGCATCAGCTCTTGGTTTCAACTTTAGGGGGTCCCGCCTCGCGCTTGACCTGATCGTTGTCCTTCAACGTGCGCAGCGTCTTGTACGGGCCGATGATTATCTCGTCGCCCTCGTTGAGCCCTGCTTTGATTTCGATCTCCTGATCGCCTTTGATGCCAGTGGTAATCGGAGTGAAGTGCCCGCGCCCGTCCTTGCTGAACACGAAAACACCCTCGACTTCTTTCTTGCGAGGCGAGCCGGAGGTGGGTTGCTCGGCAGGCTGCTGGTCTTTTGGCGGCTCGCGGGGAACTATCGACTGAAGCGGCACGGTCAACGCGTTATCTACTGTCGCAGTCGTAATCACCGCCGTGGACGACATCCCCGGTCTGAGTTTGTCGCGCACTTGCTGAACCGGGTTGAGCTTGATCTTAACGATGAAATCCTTGGCTTCTTGCGTGTTCGCATTCGTCGCGATCGTCTGGCCGGACCGAGTAATGGCCGACGCGCCTTTCTCAATCACTTCGCCTTCAATCTCGACCTCACCCAACGCGTCGACCTTAACCTTTGCTTTCTGGCCAACCTGAACGTCCGCGATGTCGGTTTCATCAACCTTGACCTCGGTGTTGATCTGCGACATGTCAGCTACGGTCATCAACGGCGTTGTCGAAAAACTGGCGAGCGCATATTCACCGACCTTGACCGGCAAGCTGGAAACCACCCCGTCGATCGGCGAATACCTCGTGGACTTCTTAAGTTGATCCGACTGGCGCGAGAGATCTGCCTGCCCTTGCTTGACGCGCTCCTCGGCTGAGTGAAGTGACGTTTTCGAGCGCTCGGCTCCCAGTTCCGCGTCGTGCACCATCACCTTGAGCTGATTGATGCGCGCCTGCTGCGAAGCGACCACTGCCCGAGCCTGATCGTAATGCGACTTTGCCGAGTCGAATTGAGACTTGGTGGCGACGCCGTTCTCTACCAGTTGTTGATAGCGATTGAATTCGGATTCGGCAAATTTGAGATCAGCCTTATCGCGTTCAAGCTCCGCTTCGGCGGAGGAAAGGCTGGCCCGCGCCTGGTTGATGTTGTTTTCTGCCTGATGCACAGCAACTTGTTGGTTGGCTACTTCAGATTGCGCAACACGAACCGCAGCTTCACCGGCGCTAACCGCGAAGCTTGACTGAGTCGGGTCGACCCGCACCAGCGGCTGGTTCTTCTTCACCACGTCACCTTCGCTCACGTAGATTTGCTCGACGCGCCCAGGGACCTCCGCCGTGAGGTTATAGAGATGCACCGGACGGATATCTCCCGACGCGGTCACCTTTGATTCCAGATGCGCGCGGCGCTCGACCTTTCCAACCTGGACCGACTCGCCTTCCTTCTTCTGGATGGCTTTCGACAGAACCACGATCGTGATCAACCCGACGATCGCCGCTAATATGATTACGGTCTTTTTCCTACGAATATTCTTTAACTGCATGGAAGGGAATGTCCTCCGAATCTTTTTATGCGAACAATGCAACCGCCCTCTTATTACGCCCCTTCGCTACTAGAGGTTCAACAAATCTAGCTTGTGAGCCGTCGCCCTTCTTGTGCTTACTTTCTCGATCAAAGTTTACGTCGCAAGGCGCCATATCATCGAAACGCACCGGTTAATGGTCTATTAACAACGAGGGCCTTAAATCCAATCATAGCGGGCGCGACGAAGACCTGTCAAAAACAATACGTTTCGGGCGTTGGTGAGAACGCATTTCTCGATCTAAGCTTGTTTGTGATATTCTGAATTCCCGCCAATTGTTATGGAAGAAACCCTGAAACGCTTTTCGA
>DASXSR010000255.1:0-11415 GCA_036505875.1 Blastocatellia bacterium
CGTCGTTTGATTCGAGCATTTGTTCAAGTTTCGGCTCGGATGGCCTATACGAAGCGTCGATGTTATGGAATCGTCCGAGAATTATTTGAATAAGCACAGCCGAGGTGCGCGATGATACGTCGAGGGCCACCGATCGTATTCGATCGATTGGCACTCGAGACGCCAGCAGGACGCTCCTCACGCTGCTCTTCGAAGCTACACAAGCGCCGCGAGCGACTCTAAGCGCTGGAATGCGTTGATACTCGATCACCGGGATCAGCGCCGCGTCTGCGAGCCCTTCCGCCAACAACTCCGCACAACGAGCCGGCGCCGCATCCGAGAGGAACGTGCAACGGTCCTTCTGCTCACCGGCGATAAAGCTATAACAAAGAGGCGCCGCGTTGAGGTAGCTTGAGGCTGCGATGTGGGGCTTCGTCATTTGTCCTTTGTCCTTGGTCATTTGTTTTTGCTCATCGGTTGGATGTGCACCTGCGGCCACTGACGAATGACCAATGAGCGATTTGGTTTTCAACAAAATCTGTGGAAAACCCTGTTGAAAACCTCACTGTTCAAAGCGCAAACTTTTGAAATCCGCGGACTTTTGCCGCTTTGCACATATTTTGTTCAAACTTGCTACGCACCCGCAAGATCAAATATTAATTGACTTACAGGCGCAAGCCTTCATTTTCTTGGGGTTTTTGCCTTGTTTATCAAGAGTGAATCGAGGAGTTGCTGAAAACCTGTGCAAAACCTAGCGGGGATACCAACAAAAACCGCCCTTCCAGCGCTCTCTAATCGTAGTTATCTTCGAGTCTCTGGCTGACCCGTTCGCGAAAATCGTGCGCCGCTTTCAGAACCTTTCGCGGCTTCGAACCTTCTACCGGTCCAATGAATCCTTGCCTCTCCATCATATCCAAAATCTTTGCCGCGCGTCCGTATCCGATCGACAACCTTCGCTGCAGGACCGATGTCGATGCTCGTCCCATATCGGTAACGATTGCGAGCGCTTCGTCAAACAACTCGTCCTGCTCGCCGCTGAATTCCTCCGCTTCGATCGTCTCTTGTTCGCTCAAAACGACTTCGTCATTGTAGTCGGGCTCGGCCTGCTTGCGGATGAAATCGGTAATGCGTTTGATCTCGGCTTCGCTGGCGAAGGATCCGTGCACGCGGACCAATCGCGACGAAGCCGGCGGCAAGAACAACATGTCGCCTTGCCCCAGCAGCGCCTCCGCGCCGTTTGAATCAATAATCGTGCGCGAGTCAACTTTCGACGACACGCGGAAGGCCATTCGACAAGGAATGTTTGCTTTGATCACACCCGTTATGATGTCAACCGACGGCCGCTGTGTCGCGAGCACAAGATGTATGCCGACCGCCCGGGCCATCTGGGCAAGCCGCGCGATCGAGGTCTCGACGTCGGCCCGAGCGATCATCATCAGATCCGCAAGCTCGTCAATGGCGATGATTATGTAAGGAAGCGGCTTGGTCTCCTGGTTAGGATCGTCAAACAGCGTCGGGCTTGTCATCTCGCGCACCTGGCGGTTGTACTGCTCAATGTTGCGAACCCCGAGCGTCGCAAGCTGCCGATACCGCGCTTCCATTTCATTCACCGCCCACTTCAATGCGTTCGCCGCGCGCTTCGGATCGGTTACGATGGGCGTCAGCAGGTGCGGAATGCCTTCGTAAAGTCCCAACTCGACTCGCTTGGGGTCGACCATTATGAACTTCACGTCTTCGGGCGACGCTTTATAAAGAACCGAACAAATAATCGCATTGAGCGTCACGGATTTTCCTGCTCCGGTTGCACCCGCGATCAGAAGATGCGGCATTTTCGACAGATCGGCGATGTACTCTTCGCCGTTGATCGTCTTGCCGAGCGCAATCGTCAGTTTCGACGCTGATTGCTGAAACCTGGCCGACTCGATCACATCGCGGAGGCATATTTTTTCGCGCTGTGCGTTCGGCGCTTCAATTCCAACTGTCGACTTGCCGGGTATTCGATCAATTCGAATCGACTCAGCTTTAAGCGCGAGACAAAGGTCGTCGGCGAGTCCAACCACGCGGCTGTACTTGACGCCCGGATCAGGCTTGAACTCGAATGTGGTGACGACCGGACCGGGATTGATGCGGTGAATGTGACCGGTGACGGTAAACTCCTTGCACTTCTCGGCCAGTATCGTAGCGCGGTCGCGAAGCTCTTCTTCGGCTTGTTCGTAGTGCCCGATAGCCGGCTCGAGCAAATCGATAGTCGGTATCTTGTAGACATAGCCTGCGAGCGTTTCGACGGCTGACTTGCGACCCTTGGCACTCTTCGCTTCCCCGGTCGCCTTGTCTGTGGCGGCGGTTCGCACGATCGACGCGGTGGAGATCATTTCCGCGACGGTCGGATCCATCGTGACCTCGGGCGCAAAGGCTTGTCCGGCTCTCATCTGTTCAACTTTCGCCGTATGCTCTTGTATGACTTCTCTCATCTGGAGGCGAGTCGGCGTCACAGTCGAAACGGGTTCGACGACCTCGCGGCCCACCTGTCGGCTGGTTGTGATAGTTGAGACACCGCTTACCGCCATTGCAATCTCAGGCTTTGAATCAGAAATAGGTATGGGCTGTTCTTCTCTCAACCGGTGGGCCTGTTCCAGTCGCCTGAGACGTTCCTCGCGTTCCTGTTGTTGTTGAAGCAGGCGCTCACGTTCACGCTCGATTCTCTCTTCCTCCTGGCGCTTTTGCTCTGCAAGCTTCTCGGCCTGACGCTGGGCCGCGAGTAATCTCCGCTCTTCGGCACGGTCGGCCAACCAGGCCCTCAGGCGCGCAAAGACCGACGGCTTGGTCTGGTTTATTTCAGCGCGTGCTTTCCGAATCGATTTAATCCAACCGCTGACGCGCGTAAGCGAAATCTCCATCGTCACCATCAGCGTCAAAACCGATGCTGCCGCAAGCACGATCGCGGCTCCGACCTTGCTCATCAGCCCGACGAGTCCGGCTTCAAGCATCTGCCCTATCGCACCACCGTTGTTCGAATGTCTGAGAAGTGTGATGTCGATCTTAGGAAACAACGCAAGGAAGCCCGAGAACGCGATCAATAGCAAGGTGGCGCCAACCGCTTTACGGGTGGGAAAACCTTTGTCCGTCGTCGAGAACGCCCGCAACGCAACGATGACCAGAAGGATCGGAATCAGCAGTGCCGCCAAGCCGAACCATTGAAGAAACGCGTCGCTGATGAAAGCGCCCACAACTCCGATCAAATTGTGGGGTTCCGCCTGTGGCCCAACCGAGTTGAAGCTGCGGTCCTCGGGGTCATAAGTGAACAGGCTCAGTGTCAGCAAGACCGCGGCGGCGATCAAGACTACGGCCAGAATTTCGCCGGCGAGCGATTTGTGAGGAGAAGCTTTTGAGCGTGACTTGGTGCTCATTGCGCGCAGCAGAACATTAGCAGAATTCTTATGCGGTTTCCACAACCTTTAATGGAATTCCTGTCGGGGGTTCCGCTGTTCTAGATATGCGCAAGTCGTAGAACAGACGCCGCTATCTTAACACGTTACGTCAGCAGAATGAAATGAGATGACGTAGGAGTCTAATGGCCGCGAGTGACCTGTCACAGAGTGGAGAGGAATGACTGGTAAGATCGATCCTGATCGCGTCGGCGCCGCTTTGGTGGGAGCCACCCAGACCTGGCCGTGCCGACGCGATAAGGAGAATTCCGACGCTCTTTGGTCTTGACTAATTCTGCTTGGACTCTGATTTCGCAGCCGCCTTCGCGAAGTCGCCCGCTTTCACGATCGTCAGCTTTGCAGGGTTAATGTATCGTCGCATTGCCGCGTTGATCTGCTCAGGTGTGAGAGCCGTGATCTTCTTCTCAAACTCCGCGTCCCACGCAAGCGTTCGATTCAAGAAGGCGTACGATGACAGCCTGCCAACTAACTCTCGATCCTGCGCGCGGCTGACCTGGCGCGACTGCAGATATCCGCTCTTGGCCGCTTCCACTTCCTGTGCTGTGAAGCCATCCTTGAGCGCCCGCTCGATCTCTTCCTTGACTCCGGCTTCCAGCTTCGCCACGTTCTGTGGCGCGTAGATTGCCGAAGCTGTGAACTGACCGGTGCGATCCAGTGAGCTTGCGTTCAAGCTCGACCCGACGCCGTAGCTCAGCCCTTCTTTCTGCCGCAGTCGCGTGGCAAGACGGGAGTTCAAGAATCCGCCGCCGAGCATGTAATTGCCCAACACCAGCGCCGGATAATCAGGGTCATCATCGCGAATGTTTAGCTGCATTCCGGCAACGAACATCGCATTGGCTTTGTCGGGCGTTTCGATCGATTGATTGACCGGAGTGACGTCCTTGTACTCGCTAACTAGTCGAGAGAATGGACGCGGGCTTTTCCACGAGCCGAACAGATCCGCTGATAATTTCTGAATCTCCTTCGAGTCGAAATCCCCGACTACGGCAAGCTCGCCGTTCGACGCGCCGTAGAAATCCGCATAGAACTTCTTTGCATCCTCAAGAATGGCGGCCTTAGTCATCTCTATTTGCTCGTCGATCGTGGGCGTGTAGCGTGGGTCGCTTTTCGGGTAAGGGTTGATGTGGCGACCGAAAACAACAAAAGCAATGAACTGCGGCTCGCTGCGCGACGACTCGATGCCGGCCAACCTTTGCTGTTTGAGCTGCTCGAACTCATCGGCCGGGAACGAAGGCTCGCGCAAGACTTCCGCAACGAGCTTAACGACCGCGGGTAGATTCTCCCGGGTGGTTTCGATCGAGACGTTTGCCGAGGTCGCTCCGCCACCAACGAACACTCGCGCCTTCAGCTTATCGAGCTCGTCTTGAATCTGTTGCCGCGTGTGTTTCGCGGTGCCTCGCATTAGCATCTGCGCGGCGAGTTGCCCGGCTATTCCGCGATTCATCAAGCTCTTTTCATCGCCGAAGCGTAACGTCATCGTGGCGCTCACTGCGCCGCCGCGAGTCTTCTTCGGCACAAAGACCAACTTCAGTCCGCTCGGCGCACTTTCGCGTGTTGTCCGCGACTCTATGTTGGCGGGCGACGGATCGAAGGCCTCTCCCTCTGCGACGACGGCTTCTCCTTTATAATCCTTGACTATCGCCGCAACATCTGGCGTGGCCGGAATTTCTGCGCGATCAATCTTGTCTTTTTCCGTCGGAATGAATACTCCGATCGTGCGGTTGTTGGGCTTCAGGTAAGCGGCCGCGACTCGCTGCACGTCGCCGGGCGTGACTTTCTTGATTTGATCACGATGCAAGAAGAAGAGCCGCCAGTCACCTTGCGCGATCCACTCGCTCATCTGCAATCCGACACGATTCGCATCATTGAGCGAAAGATCGATGTCCTTCAGAAGCTTTGCGCGGGCCCGCTCGACCTCTTCGGAAGTAGGCGCTTTGGCTGCGACCTCCTCGATGGTCTTGATCATAATATCGCGCGCTTGGTCGAGCGACTGCTCTTTGCGCGCTTCAGTGAAGAAGAAAATCAGCCCTGGATCGTGGAGTTGAAGCGTGAATCCCTCGGACGATGCCGCCTTCTTGGTTTCGACAAGCGCTTTGTGCAATCGGCCTGACGGCTCATCCCCGAGCACCTCGGCAAGAATGTCGAGAGCCGCAAAGTCGGAGTGAGGGCCGGCTGGAATGTGATAAGCGGCCGCAACCAACTGTGTGTCGCCGGTGCGTCGTACCACAACGGTGCGTTCGCCGTCCTGCGTCGGCTCGGTTGTGTAGATCGGGGGCAGGACGCGCGTGGGTCGAGGTACTGAGCCGAACTTGGCCACGATGAGAGCCAGCGTCTTCGCCGGGTCGAACTTGCCAGCGACGAGCAGGACTGCGTTGTCGGGCTGATAGTATTGCTTGTAAAACGCCTGCAAGCGGTCTATCGGAACGTTCTCGATGTCGCTGCGATTACCGATAGTCAATTTCGAGTAGTTATGCCAATCGTATGCAGCGCCCATAACTCGCTTGAGCACTACCGCGAACGGAGAGTTCTCGCCTGACTCGAACTCGTTGCGAACGACAGTCATTTCGCTATCGAGGTCTTTCTTCGCAATGAACGAGTTGACCATTCGATCAGCTTCGAGGTCCAATGCCCAATCGAGATTCACGTCGGTCGCCGAGAAGGTCTCGAAATAGTTGGTGCGGTCCCATTCAGTCGAGCCATTAGGCCGTGAGCCATGCTCGGTCAGCTCCTGCGGGATGTTCGAATGCTTTGGGGTGCCTTTGAAAACCATGTGCTCGAGCAAGTGGGCCATTCCCGTTTCGCCATAATTCTCGTGGCGCGAGCCAACCAGATAAGTAACGTTGACTGTTGCGGTCTGCTTCGACTGATCGGGAAACAGGAGCACTCGCAATCCGTTTGAGAGCCGGTATTCGGTGATGCCTTCAACCGACGTGACGCGCTCGACCCCTTTAGGCAAAGCAGGGGCGGGTTGTTGAGCCTGACGTGCGGCGACTGACACCACTGGCGATGCGACCATCGCGCTCAGCGTCAATAATGACAGAAAGACCAGATATCGAATTCGTTGAGGATGTGGGGACATTGTTTTGCTCCTTAAAGACGCGGCACGAGATGGCATCTGGTGGCGCCGAAGAAATTTCATCAAATAGACAATTTGGCACAAGATGCCATCTTGTGCCACTCGAACTAACTTGTGGGCGCGTTGACCGACTCGGCCGCGACCGCGTCGCGCACTGTTCTGCTCTTCAGCACAAGGTAATGCTTGATGAATTCATCGATGTCGCCGTCGAGCACCGAATCAACGTCCGATGTCTCGTGCTTCGTCCGAACGTCTTTGGCTAGCCTGTAAGGGTGCAAGACGTAGTTCCTGATCTGTGATCCAAACGAGATATCGCGCTTCGACTCCTCGAGCTGCGCCGTCTCGGCGCGGCGTTTCTCCATCTCTAGATCATACAATCGTGACTTCAAAATGTGCATCGCGACTTCACGATTCTGATGCTGCGATCGCTGATTCTGACACGTGACTACGATCCCGGTCGGGATGTGAGTAATTCGAACCGCTGAGTCGGTTACGTTGACGTGCTGGCCACCAGCTCCAGACGAACGATACGTGTCCACGCGCAAGTCTTTCTCGTTCACGTCAATTTCGACGTCCTCTTGGATGTCCGGGTAAACGAATACCGAAGCGAAGCTGGTTTCGCGGCTCGATCCGGCGTTGAACGGGCTCAGCCTCACCAGGCGGTGCACTCCTGCCTCAGCGGAAAGCAACCCGTAAGCATATTCACCTGACACGGTGAATGTCGCGGACTTTATGCCAGCCTCTTTCCCCGGCTGCTCGTCCACAATCTCAGTTTTGAAGTCGTGGCGCTCGGCCCAGCGCAAATACATTCTCAAAAGCATCTCCGCCCAGTCCTGAGCATCAGTCCCGCCCGCGCCGGCATTAATCGTCACAATCGCGTCCCGAGCATCATTAGGCCCCGACAGCAGCATCTCGCTCTCGGCTTCATCGACTTCACGCTCGAGCCGATCCAGCACTGTTTGCAGCTCTTTGAGAGAGGCTTCATCCTCGGCGGCGAATTCGATCAGCACGGCCGAGTCTTCGAGGTCGCGTTGGAATTGATCGGATTTGTGGATCGCGGCTTCGAGGCGACTGCTCTGACGAAGGACCTTCTGTGCGCGCTCCTGGTCGCTCCAGAAATCAGGCTTCGCGCACTCTTCTTCTATTCGCTCAAGCTGGGCTCGCTTGGACTCAGGGTCAAAGAAACCTCCGCAACTCCGCGGCCCGGGCGGCCAGGTTCTCGTATTTCTCTCTCAGTTCGTCAATCACGACGGTTATTCTACCATGGACCGAACCCTGCGACCACGGCGTTGTTCATCTTATTGTTTTTGCAGTCACACTTTTTTCTTTTTCACCAACCAAAAGACTTCTCAGAAACGCGCGTGCGGACCTCGAATCCGGCAGCCGATACCTAGCGCTGCTCGGTCTGGGACCGACGTGTATCGTGAAGCCTTCGGGCGGAAGCGCGGCGAAGACGTCTTCATCGGTTTGATCGTCTCCCATTGCCAGAATGCTGAAGGGCCCTTTTTGATTAGCAATAACTCGAGAAGCAACGAGGCCTTTGTTGATTCCCTGCACGCGGATCTCGATTACCTTGTCGCCCGACAACACTTCGACCGGCAAGCCGGCGAGTTCCTTCTCTAGTCTCGATATCAGCTTGCTAACATTAAGCTGGCCGAGGTCCGGGTCGGCCATTCTATAGTGCCACGCCAAGCCGGCAGTCTTTTCTTCCAACAGCGAACCAGGAGTCGTGGCAGAAAATTCTTCGAGTATTGGCAACGCTTCTTGCTTCCACTCCGACGTATGCCCGTTGAGCGATTCCCATTCAGCCCCCGGTTCTATCCGCGACCAGAAACCGTGCTCGGCGTGAAGCCCAATCGGCAAATCTCCCAGCCACTGCTCCAGCGTTTCGCGCGTGCGCCCGCTGAGCACGTGAACGGTCGTACGCGGACGCTGCGCAAGCGCATTCAAAAGGCTTAGAAGTTCCGGGTCGGGCGAGGCGAGCTGCGGCGTGCTCGCGAACGAAACGAGCGTTCCGTCATAGTCCAACAGTAGAACCAAATGCTTGGCACCGCGAAGCTCCTGCGACAGACCTGCAATCTCCGTAGCAGGGGAGATCGCGCGAGTTTGGTGTACTTCATCTCGCCGAGAGTATTTAAGTTGATCGATGAACGTGTTGGCCCAACGATATGAGTCGTAAGCTTGCACACGCCGGCGCATCGCGCGCATGCGAGTCCGGCGTTCTTGCTCGGGCATGCCCAGAGCTTCTTTTATCAGCCCGGCAACGCGATCAAGATCATAAGGGTTGACGTGAAGCGCTTCGGCCAGCTCGGCCGCCGCGCCGGCGAATTCACTCAACACAAGCACGCCACTTTCGTCTGTCCGCGAGGCAACGAATTCTTTGGCGACCAGGTTCATCCCGTCGCGCAGCGGTGTTACAAGCATCACATCCGCAGCGCGGTACAGCGCCACAAGCTCGCGCTGGCTGATCGAGCGATACAAATAGTGAATCGGCACCAAGTCAACCGTGCCGTAAGCTCCGTTGATGCGGCCTATGATCTCGTCCAGGTTACGGCGCAATTGTTTGTAAGATTCCACTCGGTCGCGAGAGGGGACCACCACTTGCACCAGACGAATCTTTCCGCGCAGCGATGGCTCGCGCTCGAACAGTCTCTCGATTGCCAGCATCCGTCGGGTCAAGCCCTTGGTATGGTCGAGCCGGTCAACGCCGACCAGCAGCTTGCGGTCCCCGCCCTTTCTCTTGATCGATGCCACTTGCGCCGCGACGCGTTCGTCATTGCCGAGCCGGCTGAACTCGGCGGCGTCAATCCCCATTGGGAAGACGCCGAGATGGATTAGTCTGTCATCGAATTGGAACGTCCCGCCGTCGGTTTCCAGACGAAGCACGTGAAGCAGAGCGCGAGTAAAATGACTCAGATAAGAATAGGTATGAAAGCCTATCACATCGGCGCCGAGTATTCCTTCCAGGATTTCAGACCGCCACGGCAGGATGCGAAACACTTCCGAGGAAGGAAACGGAATGTGCAGGAAGTATCCTATGCGCGCGTCAGGGATTAGCCGGCGAAGTAGCCGCGGCACTAGCGCCAGATGGTAATCATGGATCCAAACCAGGTCTCCAGCTTGATAATGCCGCGCCGCGACTTCGGCGAACCTCTGGTTCACCTCAGCGTACGTGCTCCAGTTGCGCCAGGCTTCGCGCTCCACTTTGTCAGTCAAATAATGGAATAACGGCCACAATACTCCGTTTGAGAACCCCTCGTAATACCGCGTGATTTCCGTTGACGTCAGCCCCACCGGAACCATACGCCGATCCGAAAGGCTTCTTTCAATGTGCGAACGTTGAGACGGATCGAATCGGGAGATTTCGCCCGGCCATCCAAGCCACAGCGAATCAGACTGCTCGTGAGGCCCGCGCAATCCGGTTGCCAGCCCGCCTACAGAGCTCGTGATCGCTACGTCGCCACGTTCGAGCTTCACCGTCACGGGCAGCCGGTTCGATATGATCATCAATCTGCTCATAGACACACAGACCCATCACCACAAAGTCGAACGGCGTCCACAAGCAGCTCGAGTCATCTCAAGCAAAAGCGGAAAGTGTTACAGACGATATTATAGGTTATCGGGAAGTGCGAGAAAAGCGCGTGTTGCACGAAGTTAACGTGGGTCTGATTGGGCGTTTCTACGTCGGCGCTTCAACTTTGTAGTAACACATGTAACCCGAGTCGCAATGCTTGCGATCGCCGCGCAATGATTTGGCTCGCTCAATAGTCACGAGCTTCTCAGCGCCGCTGCGAACCTGATCGACTATCGCACGCACCATTCGAACGCTGGCGAGCTTCTTGAACGGTGACGCCTCACGCCCGACGATCTTTAGCGAAGCTACGCCGATTCTTTGAAAGTCGTGAATCGCGCACAAGCCGCATGGCCCGTAAGGCAACCCGTTTGGCGTCACTGAGCAACCGTTGCCGTTCACGTACCAGATCCATTCGCGGTAGTCGGTCAGGTTCCTTCGCAGCCGCGCGTTTTGCCTGCGTGTGAGCTCACGCCCGCCGGTGCGTTGGAATTCCGTGTCCATTTCCGAAAGGCTCGTGCAGAAAGCTCCGACCGTGTGATGGTGGGTCGTCGAGCAGAAGCCTTCTTCAAATGCGCAACCGTCGTTGAGCATGAACACTTCGATCTCGACTTCATCGCGAGTCGCGGTCGCAATCCTTTCGATCTCAGGAATCGTCAGGCTTCGCGGGAGGATGATTCTGCTCGGGCCGAACTGCAGCAGAAACCGTATCGCTTCGGTGTTCAACGTCGCTGCCACTGAACTGACGTGCAAATCCGTCTTCAGCTTCGCTCGCGAGAGCTGCATCAGCAGATTGATATCAGTGACAATCAACGCATCGACGCCGACTTCACCGTCGAGCTTTCGAGCAAGCTCCATCACCCACTCAAGCTGTTCCGAAGTGTAGTACGGTGCGTTCAGCGTAATGAAAACCGGAATGCCGAATCGGTGCGCGCCATCGACCAGACGTTTCAAATCGGCGAGTGTCTCAAGGCTTCCGCCCTTCGGGCTGCGGCGGTTCAGCCACACCGCACCGGTGTAACGATCCAGCCATTCGCGTGGGACAATTCCGCAATAGAACTCTTCGGCGCCGCTCTCCGCGAGCATCTCGAGTTCATCGTATGAGCTGATCGGCGCGAGCACTTTCATGGGATCACTACATTAGACACTCTTTACATACCGCGCGCTTTCCCTCACTGCTGCACCTCTCGAACCCTCTTCTCCACTTCACGAATCAATTCACGAACTTTTCTTAGGCATCACTCAAATCCAGACACAAGCCACTAGGAGCGCTGCCACATCATCGGCAACTGTGGCTGAAACACAATCCGATCAATCAAACCGGCGCGAGCCTGCTCAAACAA
>DASXSR010000256.1:0-5567 GCA_036505875.1 Blastocatellia bacterium
GAACGTGCTGGCGCGAGCTGATAAGGTGATCAAGTGAGCAAAGAAAGCGAAGGGTGATGCTAGGATTGAAAATTGAATTCTCCATCGACGCAATCTTGTAAGATTTGACTGATGCGTCGATCAGTTCAATCTCAGGCTGAATCTGATTTTCTTAATCAATGAATGCCTGCCGCCATCCCGTTGTAAATCTCACTTTTCTCTTTTACCGCCCGCGTGATACATAACGAATGATGTGGCAATGAAGAAAGCGGGTCTCTTACCAATCCTGTTTGTAGTGCCGCTGCTTGCTGTTGCAGTCATAACCGAGGCGCAGCAGCCGAAGAAAGTGGCGCGGATAGGATTCCTAGCTGCTGTCTCCCATTCCGCTAACTCGGCCCGTTTCGAGGCTTTCCGGCAGGGTCTGCGCGAGCTTGGATACGTGGAGGACAAAAACATCGTCATTGAGTGGCGATATGCAGAGGGAAAACTCGACCGTCTCCCTGCGCTCGCGGCCGAGCTAGTGCGTCTCAAGGTCGACGTCATCGTCTCGGGTGGTTCGACAGCAACCCGTCCCGCCAAGGAAGCGACGAACACAACTCCCATTGTCATGGCGCAGGATACCGACCCTGTCGGGAGCGGCTTCGTCGCCAGCCTTGCGCGACCGGGCGGTAACATTACCGGACTGGCAACCCTTGCCCCGGAGCTAAGCGGAAAACAACTGGAGCTTATGAAGGAGATCGTTCCCAGGCTCTCGCGTGTGGCTGTCCTCGGGAGCTCAACCAGGTCGGGCAACGCACAATCAGTAAAAGAAACGGAACTCGCCGCAGGGGCGTTCGGAGTGAAGCTTCAATACCTAGACTTACGAGGTCCCAAAGATATTGAGACTGCATTCCGGGCGGCAAGCAATGGGCGTGCAGACGCAGTCCTTGTGCTGACGAGCTCCGTCGCTACTTCTCAGCGAACACAGATTACAGATCTCGCAATAAAGAATCGGCTACCGGCCGTATACGACAGAACGGAGTTTGTGGAAGACGGAGGTCTCATGACCTACAGCGTGAGCAGTACCGACTTGTTCCGGCGCGCCGCTACGTATGTGGACAAGATTTTGAAAGGCGCTAAGCCCGCTGATCTTCCGGTGGAGCAGCCGAAGAAGTTCGAGTTGATCATCAATCTGAAAGCGGCAAAACAGATCGGCCTGACGATCCCTCCGAACCTGCTGGCGAGGGCGGATCGAGTCATCAAATAAGCAGTGCTGAGGACTGAGCAATGAGGACTGAGAGTGGACAACAAAGATCGAGACGTGGCTTATCAAGATCGAAAGTCTCATCACTCAATGCTCAACACTCAGTCCTTGTTTTTGCGCTGTGCGCACTGCTCCTTGCGCTCTGCTCGTACGCCGAGGCGCAGTCAAAAATCCCGCACGTGGGAATTCTCTTCATAGGCGGCCGCGATCAACCGCATCTGGAAGAGTTCAAGCAAGGACTGCGCGAGCGCGGTTATAACGAAGGCAAGAATATCGTCTTGGAATATCGATACGCCGAGGGGAAATACGATCGACTGCCGGACCTCGCAAAAGAATTCGTGCGTGAAAAAGTCGATGTGATCGTCACCACGTCATCGGTCAGCGCGCAGGCTGCGCGCAAGGCGACGCGAGCGATTCCCATTGTTATGACCAGCGGCAGCCCGGTGGAGCAAGGCTTGGCTGAAAGCTTGGCCAAGCCGGGGGGAAATGTCACCGGCCTGAGCGTGCTCGTGTCCGACCTAAGCGGCAAACGGGTTGAGCTCCTTAAGGAAGGCTTGCCAAAGATCACCCGGGTAGCAACATTGTGGAGCCCGCGCTCGAGTGAAGCGGTGCTCGGACTAAAGGAAACTGAAGAAGCAGCTCATGCGTTGGCGATACCCCTGCATCTGGTAAAAGTTCAGACGCGCGAGGATATTGAAAAGGCGTTTGCGGCGCTACCGAAGGCGAACGTCAACGCATTGCTGGTGGTCTTGAGTCCGCAAGTTACCCTTCATTCGAAAACAATCGTCGACCTCGCCCTGAAGCAGCGTCTCCCGGGCATGTACCCGACACGCCAATTCGCCGAGGAAGGCGGACTCATGGCTTACGGTCCGCTGATTGGAGATCTTTATCGCCGCGCTGCGACCTACGTCGATAAAATTCTCAAAGGAGCAAAACCTGAAGATCTGCCCGTCGAGCAGCCGACAAAGTTTGAATTCATCGTCAACTTGAAAACCGCTAACCAGATCGGTGTGACGATTCCGCCGAACGTACTGGCGCGCGCGGACAAGGTGATCAGGTAATCGAAGAAAACGAAGCGGCGATTCTAGGATTGAATTGAATTCTCCATCGACTCAATCTGAAATCACATTGAAGCGTCGATCAGTTCAATCTCAGCGTTGAATCTAGTCATCCCACTCGACGAATACCTGTCGCCTTCCCGTCGTAAATCTCACTTTTCTCCACTACCGCCCGCGTGATACATGTGTGTGCAATGAATAAAGCGGGTGTCGTATCAATCCTGTTTGTAGTGGGACTGCTTGCTGTTGCAGTCATAGCCGGTGCGCAGCAGCCGGCAAACGTAGCTAAGATTGGTTGGCTCTCGATCGGTTTAGATTATGGTCCCGGTTCTACGATCCGGGGACTCCCGCCAGAGCTCCGTGCGCTCGGCTATGTTGAGGGTATGAACATCGCTTTCGACTATCGATACGCTGACAATAAACTCGACCGACTCCCTGACCTTGCCGATGAGTTGGTCCGTCTCAAAGTTGACGTTCTCGTCACGCCCGGAACGCCTGCTGCCATAGCTGCTAAGAACGCTACGAGAACGATCCCCATCGTTTTTTTTCGCGTATCTGATCCTGTTCCGCTTGGGCTGGTTGATAGCCTCTCCCGACCCGGGGGAAATGTCACGGGGTTCACCGAGATTTCGGAGGTGTTGGTTGGCAAGCGACTGGAGCTATTCAAAGAAACGGTTCCCAAGCTCTCCCGCGTCGCGGTGCTGTGGAATCCACAAAATCCAGGCAATGCGCAACAATGGAAAGAAAGCCAACTGCCGGCACGAGAGCTGGGACTCCAACTTCATTCCATGGAAAGCAGCGCCGACAAGTACGAGGGTGCGTTCAAAGAGGCAGTTAAGGCACGTAGCAGCGCTCTCGCCGTGGCACAGGACGCGTTGGCCGGTTCTAATTTAAAACTAATCGCGGACCTCGCGATCAAACATCGGTTGCCGGCGAGTTACCCTCGGGGAGAATTTGTCGACAACGGCGGCTTAATGTCCTATGGACCCGACCCAGACGAAAGCTTAAGGCGTGTCGCGTCGATGATCGACAAAATTCTCAGGGGAGCCAAGCCCGCCGATCTGCCGGTGGAGCAGCCGACAAAGTTTGAGCTGGCGTTCAATCTGAAAACGGCCAAGCAGATTGGTCTGACAATTCCAGTCCGCGTGCTTGAACGGGCTAATAAGGTAATCAAGTAACGACTCGGCGGTGCCAGGATTGAACTGATTTCTCCATCAATCCAATCTTCCAATCGAACTGATGCGTCGTTCAGTTCAATCCTGGACTGAATGAATAGTCGAGATAGCCCAGTCGCGGCGGGGTTCGTGCTATGCACCTCGAAAGTGAATCCTGAGGCGGGTGTCGTTCGCGAAGGCGTTTCGGATCAAGTGAGCGCGGAGGGTCAACCTCCACCTCGACGTTGACCCGGAGACGTACCTCAAGCGAATGAATCGCGTCCATGCGGCTTTCGTGCGCGTCGAATCGACCACCCAGCGGTCGTGGAGATTGTGCCTGAATGAACGGCGCGCACCGAATCGTGCACCCATCAAGGCGCTACAGCTAAGCGAGAGACGCGAACCCTGAACGCGTCAGGAAGGCTCAGCCACCAATAGGTTCGTGGCGATGCGGCGGCGCGCGACGCTGATCGCGCGACCTTGCATCGTCTGGCGCAGGATAGTACGAAGTACAACCGACAGGAGAAGTCATGAAGAGGAGACAATTCGCGGTAACGGCGGTCGCTGCGCTGTTCGGCACGTGCCTGGCGCTGCCGGCTGCAATTTCCACGTTCGCCGCCGACATCGCCTACGGCAAGCCGGGCACGCCGGTGAAACTCGTCGTCGGCTACCAGCCGTACTACACGCAGTCGTGGTCCGGCGTGGTGATGCGCGGCAAGAAGTTCTTTGAGAAGTACCTGCCGAAGGGCTCGGAGGTCAAGTTCCAGATCGGCCTGCAGGGCGCGATCATCGCCAACAACATGCTCGCCGGCAAGCAGCACATCGGCTACTTGGGCGACATGCCGTCGATCGTCGCGACCACCAAGCAGGACGTCGCCGACGTGCGCCTGGTCGCCAACCTCGGCCTTGCGTACGACCAGTGCAACGCGTTCCTCGTGCGCAACGACGCGCCGCAGTTCAAGCGCGACCAGGAAGCGATCCGGTGGCTCGACGGCAAGACCGTCGCGGTGCCGAAGGGAAGCTGCACAGACCGCTTCGCGCAGGCGACGTTCAAGCGCTTCAACATCCAGCCGAAGGAATACCTGAACCAGAACATCGAGGTGATCACGTCGAACTTCCGCGCCGGCAAGCTCGACGCTGCGGTGATGTGGCAGCCGACGACCTCGCGCCTGGTCGACGAGGGCCTGGCGCGCTTGATCGCCACCGGCAAGAGCGTGCAGGAAAACGACGGCGGCTTCCTTGCGATGCGCGCGGACCTGATCAAGCGGCGCCCCGAGATCGTTAAGGCGTGGCTGCAGGGGGAGCTCGATGCGCAGCTCTACATCGCCGACCCGAAGAACGCTTCGGAAGTGATCAAGATGGCCAAGGAGCAGACCACCGGGTTCTCGGAAAAGGTGCTGTGGAACTCGCTGTACGGACGCTATCCCGACAGCGCCGGCGGCGGCGAAATGCGCAACACGATGCACTACACGTTCACCCCGCAGGTGCTCGAGCTGATCAACCGCGCGGCGGCGTTCCTCTACTCGATCAAGAGCATCAACGTCGAGAAAGTGCGGCCCGAGGCGATCGAGTCGAAGTGGACTGAGGAGATCCTTAAGGAGCGCGGCCTGAAGGCGCCGATCGCCGAGGTGAAGGCACTGCCTGCCTCGCAGGCGCCCAAATAGCGCATGGAGGTGGCGCTCGGAGCCGGCGAAGCGAATGATGCGATCGCCGTGCTGCGCGACGCGATGCCATTTGCGGGTGCTTCGCCGGTGTTGCTCGCGCATTGCGGCGCTCTCGCGGCCGGCGCAATACGAGGCCGGCGTGCGCCATCTACAGCGCAGACGACGCTGACTGATAGGAATTTGCTTTTGAGCGTCCGCTACCGAGAACTCAAAAATTTCGCTGACAAACGCCTGCCAATAACGTTTCAAGAGCCGATCGTCGCCGGCGAAGGCGGCGGCTCGCTACCATCTAAGCTCGGCTCAACTTTCCCATTCAACACCGCGCTCGCCTCGAGTACGTAAAATGCTTGCGCTCATCGCGGAAGCAAGAAACAGAACATTCACAAAACTGCCAAGCAAATCGGTTTGACGATTCCACCGAATGTTCTGGCGAGAGCGGATAAGGTGATAAACTAACGCCCAGATTGAA
>DASXSR010000257.1:0-9352 GCA_036505875.1 Blastocatellia bacterium
ACTTCACTCATACCTGAGCGCTACCATCGGATCGACCTTTGTTGCGCGGCGGGCCGGCAGGAAACTCGCTATTGCCGCAATCGCGGACAAAACAACAGTCGCCATCACAATCGCCATCGGGTCCTGCCCGTCGACGCCGTAAAGAAGACTCTTCACCAATCGTGTCACCAGCAGCGCGGCCGGGACGCCTATCAGCGCGCCGAGCAACAGGAAGGCGGCGGCCCTTCTCATCACCAGCCACAGCACCGACAAGCGCTGAGCTCCCAGCGCCATTCTTATTCCGATCTCTCGAATTCGACGAGTCACTCCGTAAGAAATCACGCCGTAAAGACCGACCGCCGCAAGCAACAACGCGAGCAATCCGAAGAAGCTCGACAGGGTCGCGATCAGCCGCTCGACGAGGATGTCCTGATCGATTTGTTGTTGCATGCTCCTCGCTGAGAGCACCGGTACGCCGGGATCGATCGTAGTTACTTGTTGCTGAATCGCCGCGGTAAGCTGCCGGACGTCGCGGCTGGTGCGAATGCAGATATCTCTGGACCGCGGTTGAGGCCGCCAGACCGGGAAGTAAAGCATTGGCTGGAGCGCCGCTCGCAAGCCGAAGGAGTGAACGTCTTTCACGACGCCTACTATTTCATAGGCTTTGTCGGCCTTGTAGTGCTCATCGGTTGTCACGTGCATCCCGATCGCGTTTCGTCCCTCGAAGAAGTGATCGGCGAAACTCTGATTGATGATCGCCACGCGCGGGCCTGGAGGCTCGGGCGGTTGAGCGCCGGGAGTGATCTTCTCCGGCGGATCGAGCGAGTATGCTGGGTTGTCCTCATCGCGAAACTCGCGGCCGGAGATTAGCGGAATGCCCATGGTCTCAAAATATCTTGGCCCGACAGCGTTCATGTCGACGTACTTCTTTTCGTCGCCCTTCCACTCGTAACCTTCTACAGCTACGTCGCCGTTCCATCGCGAGCCACTGAGCGGCGTGTTCTCGGCCAGGCTGACCGACATCACGCCCGGGAGCGATTCAATGCCTGGCCTCAGGCGTTCGTAAAAATCGCGGAGACGTTGCCCTTTGTATCCGTTACGGCTGGGATCGACGCTTACGATCAATCTATTGTCCGCTTGAAATCCCAAATCGACATCGTGCAACCTGCCCAGACTTCGCACGAACAAGCTCGTGCCAATCAGCAGCACTAACGAGAGCGCGACCTGTATCACCACCAGTGCGTTGCTGAGCGTGAATCGAGACGGGCCCGATGACCCGGGCGAATCATCTTTAAGCGCGTGAACGAGATCCGGCTTGGTGCTTTTGAGGGCTGGCGCGATTCCCGCCAGCAGACCAGTCATCAGCGAAACACCAAAGGTAAAGCCGAGCAGTCGCAAATCAGGTGCAACGTTCAATGATGCCTGGGTGAAACCGAATTGCGGCATGTAGCTGAGCAAGAACCTGACGCCAAAGAACGCGAAGGCAAGTCCGACCACGCCGCCAGCCAGGGCGATCACGACGCTCTCGACAAGCAGTTGGGACGTTAACTGGGCGCGGCTCGCGCCCACGGCCAGGCGCACTGCCATCTCGCGCCCACGCGCGGCGCCTCTCGCCAGCATGAGGTTGGCGACGTTAGAGCAGGCGATCAAAAGCACCAGGCCGACCACGATCATCAGGATAATCAGCGGACGCTCGAGCCGGTTTCTTACAAACGAATATCCTCTCGCCGCGGGCATCAAGATTATCGGCTGCGCTCGGTTCACCATTCGTGCATCCTGAACTGTTCGGCGCTCGGATTCTTCCTGACTTTGAAAGACAGCATATAACTCGGTTTCTGCCTGAACGGTGCTCGCGCCGGGCTTCAGCCGGCCGATAGTCAGCAGCCACCAATAGTGACGCGTGTTCCAAATCGCAAAAGGCGTGCCGGTGACCTGGCTTCGCATCATGATCGGCATGAAGATATTTGCCGAAGAGGTCACATCGACGCCGCGGAATCCTCGCCGCGCGACGCCGATGATTGTGAACGGATAACCGTTCAGTCGCATTGTGCGCTCAATGACCGAGAGATCTCCGCCGAACCGGGATCGCCAATAGTCATAACTCAGCACGACGTATGGCGCGGCGCCGGGCGCTCGATCATCCTCGTCGTTGAACAACCGGCCAAGCTGCGGATCAACTCCCAAAACCTCAAAGTAATTCCCGGAAACAGCGGCGACGTAAGCAAGTTCAGTGGAAGCGCCGGCGTCGTCCAATTGCATTCCCATCGGCTGAGCGCCACCGCTGTAGGCCGCGAGTCCCGAAAAGCTAGTGTTGTTATCGCGAAAAGCCACGTAGTCGGGATAATTCCAACTTGTGCGCGGCTGAGATGGGTTGGATCCGACTAAATAAAGTTCCTGAGGCGATTTGACTGGAAGAAGCTTTAGCAGCATTGCATCGACGATCGAAAAGATCGCCGTGTTGGCTCCGATGCCCAGGGCCAGCGACATAACCGCAATCGCGGTGGCGCCCGGCGTTTTGCGGATCATGCGCAGCGCGTAGCGAACCTCAGCAAAGCGATTCTCAATCCACGATGGTAGATTCATGTCTCCCCTCCGAACGGGCTGAAGTTGCTAGTTCAGCCACCGGCTCTCATTTCAGTGTTCAACGCGCTACTTGTCGGCCCGGTTCAAATTCTCATTCGCTAGCTTCAACGCGAGATCAAGTTGCTCATCAACACCTCGAAGCACGTTAGCAACCTTCGTCTCGACCACGTGATCAGGCCGGATGCCTCTACGCTTTCCATCGTAGCCGGGAACTGCATTCCAGTATTGATACATTGGAACTCGAATTCGGATCCTCGAGTTGGGCAGCGTGAGTATCGTCTGCATGCCCGAGTTGTTTCCATAATACGCGCCGCCGGTCTCCTCGCCGATGAACGTCGCGCGCTTGAGATGATGAGTCACCGCGCAGAAGTCAGCCGCGGTTGAGAATGTCCCTCCGTCGATCAGCACGAAGACTTTTCCCATGAACGGGTATTTGCCGGGCTGCTGCTCGGCGACGCCGGGATGTAGCTTCGGCGGAACCAAGTACCCGCCCGCCGGATTGATTATCATCTCCTCGCGCAACTGCTGCTCGCGCTCCGTGTGCCAGTCTGAATACTGTTTGAAGGAAGGGCTGATCGTCTTGACATCGATGTGATCGAAGTAGCGAAACGGCTTGTCGGTTAGATAAGACACGAGCATCGCCCCGTACATATCCGCGCCGCCGCCGTTGCCGCGCAAGTCCAGAATAAGCACCTTCGTTCCTTTTTCCCGCAGCGTCCGAAAAGTGTCTTCCATCCACTTCGGATAGGTCGTGCCGCCAAATCCGCCGATGTGGATCTCCGCAATATCAGGCTCTTTCAAGAATCGAAGCGCGAGATTTTCACTCCACCATTGCAGCTTAGCCATGCCCGCCTGAACTTCAGCATTCAACGAGCTCTGGTTCTTCTTGCGTTCGGAATCAATAATGCCCGCAAGTTTCACGGCGACCATTTTGCCGGCAGCGTCGCGGCACTTTATCGCGAACTCGCTAGTTTGCTCGACGCCCAGCCAGTAGAACTGGGCGAAGTTGCGTTGAAAGTTGAGCCGCCTGCCCGTGTCGATGTCACCATCCCGCGGCAGCCGCGGAAGGATGATGTTGAGAATGTCGCCGGACTTCCGCCCGTTGATCTCGAGGATTTCCGCGCCGGGACGAATCGCTTGATCTTCGGGCGAGTCGTTAAACAGAACCATCAGCCGCCTCCCCTCAAGCACCACACGCAGCGGGAACATCAGGGCAGTTGCCGCCTTTTTCTGCGTCTCTTCATCGGGCGTGAGACCCGTGTGACCGCAGCGAATTGCCGCCAGCGTTTCGGCGACCACAACCAGGAATTCAGTCTTCGTCATCGGCCGGCCTAGCTTCGCGCGCTCGCTGTCGAACATTCGATCCATCTCCTGTTTGGTCGAATAGCGGTAAAGGCCCGAGTGTGCTTCCTCGAGCGCCTTGCGCATGAGATCGAAGTCTGCCTGGAGCGCGGCGGAGGCTAGCGAGTCAGGAACGACTGCTGAATGAGATTGAAAAGCGGCAACCATGACCGCCGCGCTAATCAGGCTTATCGACACCGCACGCCGTAACCACATATTCATACTTGCCCTGCGCGTTTGTGGATCATCTATCATCGTGAGCCTCCAAGTCGTTTTCCACGCTCATTCATATCGGAATGCCACAATCGGGTCAACCGGGGCGTTTCGCTTTCTCTGTCAAGTACCACGAAATGTAGCCGGCATACTTCTCCTGCAAGTCCTTTCGTCGCCAGTCCTGGCCGGTGATGATTCGGCGACAGCTCGGCGCGCCGCATTTGCATTCCATTTCATAATCGTCGTCGTCTGTTGTTGCCCAATCGTGCGTGAGTTCTTCGCCCGGGTCTATGTCTCGCATCGCCACGAAAACAATTTGCCCTTTCACGCCGATGTTAGGCTCGCAAGAGTGATTGCTGAAGATCATGCTTCCTTCTCGTTCTTCTTCGCTGAGCGGGCCAATGAAGAGATTCTCCGCGATTTGAATCTCAGCGGGGCCGAGTGACGGCGTCGCTCGATCGAGGGTTTCGCGGTTGAAGATGTGGCCTCCCTTGATACAAACGATCTCGCCTTTTGGGATCGGTTTGATTGCGAATAGACCTCTGCCGTGAATCGCGCTGTCTTTCACAGCGGCCTTCGGAGATATGTATGACTGGTTTGGCATTGAACGCATCTCTCGTATTCCCTTAAGTGAATCTAACCCTTTCCGGGTTTCAGGATTTCGGGTCTCTCATTCGTTGCCGAGCAGAACAATCGCATTCACGAATGTCGCTCAGCGCGCTGGCAGCGGAGCTGCCGCAAGCCAGACAATCAAGATTAGCACCAACCCGCCCGCGTGATCTCCGTTGCGCGCGGCTCGACAACTCGTCTGTTGTTGACTTTGCCCATCGATGTGGTTTACATATTCGGCGTCGCGATTCACCAATAACGTCCGCCACATTAACCGGAGAGGTAAGACGATGAAAAGAGTGATAAGGCTAGCCGCATTAGGTTTGGCCCTAATGCTCACAGTGGCATCCGGAGTGTTCGCGCAAACTCAAATAACCACGGGCGTCATTCAAGGCACTGTCTTGGACGCGCAGGGCGGTGTAGTTGTGGGCGCCAACGTAGAAGCCCGAAACGCAGACACCGGCTTTGCCAGAACGTTGACCACCGACGCTGACGGCCGATTTGTATTTCTTCAATTGCCGCCAGGCCGCTACACGTTGACGGTTTCCAAGCAAGGTTTCGCCACCCTCGTTCAGGAGAATCTCGACCTGACTGTCGGTCAGGCCATCTCTTTGACGCTAGGTATGAAAGTCTCTCAACTTCAGGAGCGCATAACCATCAGCGCGGCTCCAACTATCGACACCGTGAAGACCGAATCAAGCTCGACGCTCAATGAGCTTTCGGTCGGCACGTTGCCGGTGCTCGGAAGAAAGTTCGAAGACCTGTTGACCCTCACGCCTGGGGTCAGCATAACGCAAGGACCCGACGGAGACGAGATAAACTTCGCGGGCCAGCGAGGGATCTTCAACAACATCAGCCTGGATGGAGGTGACTACAACAACGGCTTCTTTGGCGAGCAGGCGGGCGGGCAGCGGGCAGCTATCGACATACCGCTCGACGCCATCAAGGAGTTTCAGGTCGTCGCCACCGGCGCCAGCGCGGAATTCGGACGCTCGGCAGGCGGGATCGTAAACGTGATTTCGAAATCGGGGACGAACAACGTCCACGGCAGCCTGTATCATTTTCAACGGCTCGAGGCGCTAACTGCTAACACGTCGGATGGCAAGCCGCTCACCGACTTTCACCGCGAGCAGTTTGGCGGGACCATAGGCGGCCCAATAGTCAAGAGCAAAGTTTTCTACTTCGGCGCCTTCGAGCAAATCATCGCCAACCTGACTCGAGCAAATCTGAGCCAGCCGATCGGAACGCCCTGTTCAGTTTCCGCGCCGACCATAACCGCAAACGAAAACCTGATAAACAGCAGCGATGATTGCGCGCGGCTTGCGCTCGTTGGCTTCATGAAGGCGAGGCTCGGCCAGGATGAAGGACTGCCGGTCAAACATCCGATCCGCAACAGCGCGTTCCTGACAAAGCTGGATTGGACTCTCAATTCCTCAAACCAGCTTGGGTTGTCCTACAACTTCGACTACTCGAAAAACACAAACCAAACTTTCGACGTCTCGACCTATGGCACGTCTGCGAACGGAACTGAAGGGCCGTCGAAGATTAACAACGTCACCCTGAACCTCAACACAACCTTTTCGCCGACAAAACTCAACGAGGCGCATTTCAGCTACTCTCGCGAATCTCGGCCGCGATCGGCCACGCCGTCCAACCTGCACGCGGACACGGCGATGGGATTTGTGACCACGTTCAGGTTCGGAGACCCGTTCTTCCTGAATCCGAAGATCGACGAGTTGCTCTGGCGCACGCATCTCAAAGACAACTTCTCGATAATCGCGGGACGACACACGTGGAAGATGGGCGGCGAATGGCTGCACACGCTGAACGATCAGATCTTTCGAGGCTTCTTCACCGGGCGCTACATTTTCGACAGCGTGACTGGCTTTCTGAAGTATGCGTCGACGGGTCCGGGGTTCGGACCAACCGCCAATGCGGCGCAC
Source organism: Blastocatellia bacterium (assembly GCA_036505875.1). Lineage (GTDB taxonomy): Bacteria > Acidobacteriota > Blastocatellia > UBA7656 > UBA7656 > Onstottus_A. The sequence goes on from DASXSR010000257.1 coordinate 6,669, forward strand.
CTGCTTCTCTTCCTGCAGGGCGCGGGGCGAACCGGTCCGGCGACCGACGCGGCCGGCGCGTCCAGGATCGCCAATCAAGACTACTCGCTGTTCGCTCAGGACAAATGGCAGATTCGCCCGAACCTCACTTTGAACTACGGCCTCAGGTGGGAAGCGCAGATATTCCCCAAACCGGTCGTGCCTCCCGGCCAGACAGCGTACGGGATCTTCCTGAGCGATCCGAGGTTCCCGTCTGACGGAACGCTTCCCAATCAGAAGAAAATGTTTCAGCCACGCGTCGGATTCGCCTGGGATGTGCGAGGTAACGGCAAGTCGCTGTTGCGAGCAAGCTGGGGAATCTACAATGCCCGTCAGAATATGTTGTCGCAGGTCGGCTCGATTACAACCAACGGCGTTCAACAGCAGACGATCGCCGGCGGCTTGTTCGCCAACCCGACGATTCTGCCCGTCTGGCCGGGACTGGTTACGCCAACCGCGCAGTCTTGCGGATCGAATCCGTTCCCGTGCTTCAGCGGCGTTCGCGTGTTCAGCCGCGACTACGCGAACCCGCGGATTTACACGACTAACGTCGGATTCGAACAGGAGCTGGCGCCCAACTGGGCGTTCTATGCCGACTTCACTCATGCGAAGGGAGTTCACCTGACTCGGTTTCTTAACTTCAACCGAAAACTCGACTCGAAGGGCAATCCAATCTTCGGCCCGCAGCTCGGCGAAGTGCAGGTGACAAGCAGTCCCGGCAAATCGCTTTATCGCGGGCTGACTCTGGGCATTCGCAAACGGTTCAGCAATCGTTTTCAGCTCGAAGGGAACTACGTGTTGTCCAAGGACAAGGACGATGACTCGAATGAGCGCGATCCCTTTACCGATCGGGCGTTTGACATCAACAACCTGAAGCTGGACTACGCACTGTCGGATCGAGACATTCGGCACAAGTTCAACTTCTACTCGTACTCGGAGATCTGGTGGGGGTTTCAGCTCAACACTCGCATTCAGGCTCGAACGGCGCAGCCAATCACGCCCGGCACGAGGACCGCAAACAATCGCAACGCCGCTCGCAAAGACAACGAGTACTTCTCGTTCGACTGGCGATTGACTCGTCCGATCAAATTCGGCGAGCGGATTTCACTGTTGCCGATGTTCGAGATGTTCAACACGTTCAACAACAAGAACAACGTCAATCCACTGACTACACCGGGGCTCTTCAACTTCGACGGGTTCTTAAGAGTTGGAGTTGGGGATCCGAGGACTGTTCAGCTCGCGCTGAAGCTGGCGTTTTAAGCGCACGGCGCAACGACGGGAGAACTCAAAAACGAACGCGGCTCGTAACAATTTAGGTTGCGAGCCGTGTTTGATGCGTAGGGTTGAATATCTCCGCAATCGTGAAGCAGGTTTCTTCTTTCAGTTTCCGCCTCAGACCTTAGTCTTCGACAAGCGGCTCTTGGTACACGCGAACTCGTCCAGGCTCGACTATCCAGAGCTTGCCCATCGGTTGATCCTTTTCCAGAAATCGGGCGAGTGTTCGAATGACCGTGAGGATATCACCGAGGGAAGGTTTGGACCGAGGCCTGAGCACTACTATGCCCGAGTACTTGCTCGGTATGAAACGCAACGGGCTCGAAAAATCAAGATCGAGTGTAACCAGAGCCCGATTGTCGCCGGTGGCTGCCTTCAGCACCGCATCATCAATCGCCGCGCCCAGCCCCTCGGTGAATACCGTTGAGACATTGTGCCCGGCTTTATCGAGAATTTCGCGTGCGCGGTGGCCGAGGTTCTCGTCGAGCTTCAGCCTCATGCATGAGTCTCCAAGGGAACGTCCACGTAGCGCTCTCGTGCCATCTCGGAGCCATAGGCAACGCAAGCCTGAATGTCCTCCGGGGTGAGCCCGGGATAATCCGCCAGTATCTCGTCGACGCTGCTGCCCGAGGCAAGCAGGTCGAGGATCAAGGACACCCATATCCGATGTCCACGTATGCAGGGCTTTCCGCCGCATCGAGCGGGGTCGATCCAAATGCGTTTAAGTAATTCTTCGCGAGTCACCGCCACCCCCCTTTCTAACACGCCATCAATATTACGCGCATGCCTTCGTTACCGCGAGGGTCGATCACCTTCACTGCGACCCGCCACTCCTGTCCTTCCTCCAATCGAGACGGACGCGGGAAAGGCAAACTTCGCAAACCACTCAGAGCTTCGAACTGCTCTTCGTCGATGACCCGACCGCGCCCAGGGCCTTCGCGAGCTTTTGCCACTTTGTCTTGTCCGGGGAAGAAGGCCTGACAAATGCAAAAAGTGCGGCCGTCGTAATCTGTATCGAGGAACCACGCTGCGATGCGGTCCTTGTCTGTGGGATAGAGCGTATTGCTAACCGGGTCGTCTACTTCGCGGCAAGCATTCGCTCCACTGCCTCGTAACTGGCTTCCAGAGCCTGATCCAGCTTTTCAGGCTCATTGCCGCCGCCAGTCGCCATATCCGCTCTGCCGCCACCTTTGCCTCCAACCAGGGCGGCGACCTCACGCACGATCTGCCCGGCGTTCAGGCGGTTGGTTAGGTCGTCAGTCACGCGAGCCACAAGCGAAGCTTTTCCATCATTCGCCTGCCCAAGCACGACCACGCCCGACTTAAGTTTCTGCGAGAGCGAATCTGCAAGCTGGCGCATCCCATTTGCGTCAAGATTCGATACTCGTCGC
>DASXSR010000258.1:0-8071 GCA_036505875.1 Blastocatellia bacterium
AACTACCAGTGCTTTGTTGGTCTTTTGAATCGAGCGCGAGATCGTCTCCCAATCGTAAGGACTCAAGCTCCGCAAGTCGATAACCTCCACGCTGATTCCCTGCTCTTCTTCAACCTTCTTCGCTGCGACCATCGAGCGAAACACCGTCGCGCCGTAGGTGATGATCGATACATCTGATCCCTCGCGCACGACTCTGGCTTTTCCAAAGGGAACCATGTAGTCCGGACCGGGATACGCGCCTTTGTTGTGAGTCTGGCGATACAGATGCTTGTGCTCGAGAAACATCACCGGGTCGTCGCAGCGAATCGCAGTACGAAGCAAGCCGTTCGCATCAAGAGCGTTCGAAGGCATCACCACTCGAATGCCCGGCGTATGAGTGAACAGCACGTCGCTGGACTGGCTGTGGCAAATTGCGCCGCCCTTCAGGTATCCGCCGATGGCGACTCGGATCACCATTGGGCACTTCCAGGCGTTGTTCGAACGCCATCGCAACACCGGCACTTCGTTCCGAAGCTGGTGCATAGCCGGCCATATGTAATCGAAGAATTGAATCTCGGGGATCGGCTTCAACCCGCGAGTCGCAAGACCACAGGCGCGGCCTATGATGTTTGCTTCGGCGAGCGGCGTGTTAAATACGCGAGCGCTGCCAAACCGGCGTTGTAGATTGAACGTGACTTTAAATACGCCGCCCTTGCCTTTCACTTGTTCGAGGTATTGCTCGCGGCTGGCGTCGGCCACGTCCTCGCCGAAAACGATAATTCGCTCGTTGCGCTCCATCTCGTCGTGGAGGCAAGCGTTGATCAAGTCGAGCATCGTTTTCGGCGCGCGGGTGTCGTGTTCGTCAGCGGCCGCGACGCTCGCCCCGCCGGTGCTGTCGAATTCTTTGGAGGTCGGATCAACGTCAGGCGAGTAGACGTACAAGGTTACCGTTTCCTTCGCGAGCCTCGGGGCGGCAAGCGCTTCATCCGCGGCGCGGTTCACTTCGTCATCAGCCTCCTCGGCGATGCGCTTGATTTCATCCTCTGTCGCCAGACCCTCGCTGATCAGGAATTTCGGGAACTCGCGCGTCGGGTCGTGCCCTACTTCGTCCTCGAGTTCGGCAGGCGGACGATACTGTTTCTCGTCGTCCGATTGAGAATGCGAGTAGGGTCTCACAACGTGAGCATGGACCAACGCGGGTCCTCGCCGCTCGCGGCAATAAGCGACAGCGCGCTGCATCGTTTCGTGGCTCGCAAGAGGATCACAACCATCGACTTCTTCGATGAACAAATTCGGAAAGCCGCTAACAAGTTTGGATATGCTTCCGCCGGCAGTTTGAACCTCCACCGGCACCGAGATCGCGTAGCCATTGTCCTCGATCAAATATAGAACCGGCAGCTTCAGGTTGCAGGCGGTGTTCAAAGATTCGAAGAACTCGCCCTCGCTTGTCGTGCCGTCACCTGCGGACACGTACACAATCGAGTCAGCCTGATAGCCATGCAGAATCTTTGCCGGGTCACCCATCAACTGGGCACGATAAGCCGCTTCGGCGCAACCGACCGCCTGAAGGAACTGAGTGCCTGTGGGAGACGATTGCGAAACGATGTTGAGCTCAGTGCTGCTCCAGTGACTGGGCATCTGTCGTCCGCCGGATGCGGGATCAGTTGCGGCGCCAACCGCTCCCAGGAGCATGTCCTTCGCGCTGACGCCTAGCGCGAGGCACAACGCGCGATCGCGATAATACGGGTAGAACCAATCGTGGCCCGGCTTCAGCGCGCGCGCCGCAGCTACCAGAACGGCCTCGTGGCCCGCGCCCGATATCTGAAAGAAAACCTTGTTTTGAGCTTTGAGCTGAAGCTCTTTATCGTCGATCCGCCTGGATTGATACATCAGCCGATAGACGTCGAGCATCGTCTCGCGATCGAGCGCGTAATGTTTTTCGATCTTCGGTTGACTGGCCATCCATCACTCCGATTTTGGATTTTCGATTTTGGATTTTCGATTGGTCGCCAGAAAATCCAAAATCCAAAATCTAAAATCTAAAATCAAACGGTTGCTGCTTGCGCAGGCCTGTACTCGACTATGTGGCCCGCTATGGCTGAAGCGGCGACGGTATATGGTGAAGCAAGATACATCTGACCGGGGCCGCTGCGACCGGGGAAGTTTCGGTTCTGCGCGCTGATTACGACCTGCTGCTTCGAGGTGCTGACTCCCGGTCCCGCGTTGATGCAGGCACCGCAGCTCGGCTCGATGATGTTCGCTCCTACATCGCGCAATACCTCGATGTAGCCGCGCTCTTCGCAGTGCTCTCGAACTTCAACCGAACCGAATTGGATGAAGCATTGCACGTCGGGATGGACCCGTTGTCCGCGAGCCAGAGCCTCGCCAAAGACACGGACGTACATGTCGAGGTCTTCTTTCTTGCCGGCGGTGCACGAGCCGCCGTAAGCGATGTCGATTTTCACAGGTTCTTTCAACTCATCAATGAACATGCCGTTGCCCGGATCGCCGGGTGTCGCGATCATCGGGCGAAGCTCGCGCGCGTCGATATCCAAAGTCACGGCGTACTCAGCGTCCGGGTCGCTGGTCATCCCCTCACACAAACGCTCCGCTTCTTGCCGAGACAGCCCACGTTCGACAAGGAACTCGATAGTCTTCTGATCGGCCGCGACTATCCCGGTGAATGCGCCGACTTCAGCGGCCATGTTTGTCATCGTCGCGCGCTCGTCGATACTCAAATCGGAGACCGCTTCGCCAGTGTATTCGACAAGCCTGCCTATTGCGTCGCCGTTGCGCACCAGCGGTGTCCTTAATATCGCAAGCATGAAATCTTTTGCGGTCACGTTCTCGGGTTTGCGGCCCGAGACGCGAATGCGCACTTGCTCGGGCACTCGAACGCGAACGTCTCTGGTGATCCATGAGTTGAAAATATCTGTAGTGCCGACCCCAAAGGCCACGCAGCCCACCGCGCCAGCGTGCGGCGTGTGCGAATCCGAGCCGATGATTATCTGTCCAGGCAGCGCGTAGTCCTGAAGCATCAAGCTGTGGCAGATCGCCTCTGAACCTTTGCGGTCCCGCTGCCTTCCGTGGAGCCGGATGCCTTGTTTGGCCGCGAAGTCTTCTTGTTTTCGCACGAGCTGATGGGCCAGGTCCAGCAAGCCCATCGCCTTTCGCTCGGGAGGCATCACGTCGTCGAGAAAAGTCAGATGGTCCTGAAAGAAATAAACCGACGTCGGATCGTTGACCGGTTCGTCACCGACGAGCTGTTCGTAGAAGATCGACGCCATCGGCGTGACGTACTCGTGGCTGAAACGAATGTCGGTGCGCACGAACCCTGCATCGCCTGGGTTTACGGCCTCAACGCCGATTTGATCCCTCGAGAGATCTGTAACGAAATGGCGCGCGAAGATCTTCTCGGCAAGCGTCATCGGGCGGCGCGCCGTCGTCACCCGAGGAATTGTCACTTTGTCTTGAAGCCTGGCAACGTTGAACGGGAAAAGACCGCCGTATTCGATGATCTGCCGAGTGATTTCATCCTCGTCGCGCGTGAACTCTTCGAGCGGAATCTCTTCGCCGTTCGCGACGCGTTCGATGAGATCGAAGTTCGTCGAAGTCAGCAGCCCGAGGTTTTGACAGTTCTGCTTGTAGATGCGTTCTATGTTTTCGCCGATGACGAGTCGTATGCCCGCAGCCAATTCGGCGTAAGGCGATTGTTCGCGGCTCGACCCTTTTCCTCGCCGCTTGCCTGAAACTGACAGCACAAATCCGCCGTTCTCCACGTCTCCGCGTTTGATCGGAAACTCGTCGCCGCACTTCAACCCGACATATACGAACTCCCCAAGCGTTTCGTCGAAGTGATAGCAGATGTAAGCGGGAGTGATCTCGTCGGTAGAGATATCGTTTCGAAGAGGCGGGATGTTGTTTATGTCTAAGTCTTCGCCTTCGAGTTGCGCTCTGACCAGCGCCGGGTCTTCGGCAAGGAAGAGAATGCGACCTTTTAGCTGGACTTGTGGGGGGCGCTTCTCAACCTTGCGGTTCAATAAACTATCGGTCATCCATTAACACCTCATTTCGGGGTGCCGCTTCCGATCAAACTTGATTCTAACTCGTTAGGAGCGCGTTTGACAAAACTGGGATCAGCAAAAATGCGATCAGCGGTTGTAACTAAGAGCGGTACTGGACGGGGAACGATTCTCGGTCTTTTGTCGAACAGCCGACGACCATTCTCCGGAACCCCGTAGGGGCGCGATGTTTATAGTGTCAAGACCGCCATCGATCCAGAACCGCGTAGCGGTGCAATGTTCCGCGCAGTCAAGTCAATGCCGCCCTAACGGAGCTTGGAGACTCATGTGGTGTCGGTTACTACAAGCATTGCACCCCTGCGGGGTTGTCAAGCGGAAGCGCTCGATTTCAATCACACGCGACTGATAGGTGTCGAACGGTCAGGTATTCGAGCGGCGCAATGAAAAGATAGTGCCGCCTTTGCCGGAGCGGCTCCACGAAACGCGGGCGTCGATCAAGCTTGCTCGAGATCGAATGTTCGAAAGCCCGCGCCCGATCACAACGCTCGCGCGAGGGTCGAATCCAACTCCGTCGTCTTCCAGGTCGACAGTCAGGTTGCGATCCACATCAACCGCAACGGTTAGCACCACGTGACTTGCCGAGGCGTGGCGACATATATTACTCAAAGCCTCTTGCACGATCCGATAAATCTGGATCTGTGCCGCTGGTTCGATGTTTAACCGATCCTCGACGCCGGGCGCTGAGACGAATTCGTATTCGAACCTCTTCTCCGGAGGCTGTAGCGCAACCGCGTCCGCCAACGCCCACTCGAGCGCCGCGGTTAGCCCGACGTTCGCAAGAGCGGAAGGGCTCAGGTCCTCGCAGATTCTACGAATCTCAGTTGAAACCGATTCGATCTTCGCGCGAATCTGCGACGGCTTCACGTGGCCGTTGTTCTCGACCGGCGACAACTGGTCCGTCAGCAACATCAATCTCCGCAAGTCCGCTAAAGTTTGATCGTGCAAATCGCGCGCGATTCGTCGGCGTTCGGTTTCAGTTTCGTTCGCGAGCTGCATTCTGGTGTCGGCGAGCGCTATATTCGTGCGCGCAAGCCTGTTGTTCTGCTTGTGGCCCCACCACAATGCGACGAGCGAGAGCGCGAGCAGCAGTGAAACAGAAGTCAGGGTCCACGGGAACGGCGCGCGCCCAACTGCGAATTGGAACTGCAACGGATCAGACGGAACCAGATCGTTGGTGAAAGCGCGAGCTACCACTCGATAACGCCCGGGATGCAAGCCCTCGACAGACAACTGAGATTCACGCGAGTGCCTCTCAATCACCTCTCGGCCTCCACCATCGAGCACGGTGAACGAGTATTGAAACTGCTCGGGAAAGGTTCGACTGCTCGTGGCTGCGACATCAATCGCGACGCTGTTCTGCGGATATTCGAGATTTAATCCGCTGCCCAATTCGTCAGCGGCGTAAATATGTTTGCCCATAACTCGCGTCACGTTCAGCACTGGCGCGACGCTGCTCGGTTCGTACCGCGCAACGCCGCGACTCGTGCCGATCCATAGCACTTCCTCGCCTGATGCTCCGCGTACGGGCAAAACGGCAAAGACGTTTTGAGACGGCAGCCCCTGTTCGCTCCCGATGCTAGAAATCAACGGCGAGTCGGCCGCGCGGCCGGGCTCAAGCAGCGCCTTATACAAACCGCCGCCGACAGTCGCGCACCAGACAGCCTTTTCTGAAGCGCTGGTGCTCGCCGTAACGACACAGCGCGCGTCCACGCCCTCGATCACTCGCAGAAGCTTCCCCGACTTCAACGCGAAAAGTCCGCGAGCGGTCGCCAGCCAGATCACGTCTTCGCTTGAGCCGTCAATCGACCACACGCTGGCGCCGGCCAGTTCGTCGAGCGCGTGATCGACCTTCCCTTGCTTGCCGTCAAACAGGAACACGCCTGCTTCGGCGGTGCCGATCCAAAGCCGGTCGTTATCCGCGTGCAAGCTCACAACCTGACGCTGGCCCTCCTCCGCTGAATTATCAGGCCAGACGAGCGTGTGCGCGGTTCCATCGAGGCGCTCGACACCGCGCCCAAAGCTCGCGACGTACACTGCGCCCTTGAAGATTTGAATCGCGCGGATGTTGTCGGTCGCTCCAGTTGAATTCTCGAGGCGCGAGAAGCCTTGTCGCGTTTCGTAGCGGCGCGACGATGCCTTTACAGCAGCGAACAGACTTCCTGCTGTCCCAACCAGCAACTGGCCTTGCCCGTCTTCCGCGATCGAATGAATGACTCTGCCTTTTAGCTCTCGGACTTCTTGCCAGCTCGAATCTCGTTCCTGCGCGAAGAGGCCTCGGTTGGTGCCGCACCAAAGCTTCCCTTCTGACGATTGAAACAGCACGCGCGCAAAATTGCTCTCAGGGTCGGAAGAAATCGCAAACACGCGAGTGCTGTGAGGATCGTAACGACAGACGCCGCGATCGGTGCCGAACCACACGACGCCCTCGCGGTCGATGAAGATCGAATAGATGTGATTCGAGAGCAACGCGCCGCCGGTGTTCTCGAAGGTGAATTGCTCAAGCTTGCGGCCGTCGCGATAGAGAAACGCGCCGCGCGCCTCGGTGCCAACCCAGACGTTTCCACGTTCGTCGGCCCTAATCGCGGTCACCGTCCCAGTGCCCGCGCCAATCTTTTGTGGCCGCATCAAATCGCTTACGTTGTAGAAGCCGCTATCCTCGGCGGAGGTTTCAGCGCCAATCCACGCATGTCCGCCAGCGTCAGTTTCGATGGCCTCAACGAAGAACGCGCGCGGTCTGCTGAGCACTTCCTTGACGAGATCTGATCTCGCCGCCGAATCTGCTTTCATCGCGCTTGCGTCGATCTCAAGCAAGCCTCTGCTCCGTGTGCCGATGATCAACATATTCTCGATCAACACCAGGCTGGTGAGTTGAAGCGGCGCGTTTCCGCGCGACTCGATGGTGAGCAGCGGATGATCGGTGGGCTTGATCTTGTGAACGACGATTGAGCCATCACCCGCGGCTGAGCAATCAAAGATCTCGCCTTGCGCTGTTGTCATCAGCGCGCGTCCGGCTTCAGGAGCGATGATGCTGGTCACGGCGCTGCCCGTCGTTTCGGGTATTTGCTTGACCGCTCCGTTGATCAGCCGTGTGGCGCCAGCATCGCTCCCGATCCATAAGACGCGTTGGCTGTCGAGCTTCAGGGCAAGTATTCTTCCCGATGCGACTCCTTCCGCCGAAATTCGCTGAACGCGGCGTCCGTCGTATTTGACGAGCCCGGCATCGGTGCCAAACCACATCATTCCGTTGGAGTCTTGCGCGATGGCTCGAACGTGATCCGAAGGCAATCCGTGAAACAATGTCACCGCGCCCCATTGGTGGAGATTAGCCGAAGACCCAGTCTGAGCTTGGGCTGAGAAGCATAAAAACACTAAGGCACAAAGACCCAAAGGGGGCAGGATTATCATTGGTGCCTTAGTGTCTTTGTGTTTAAGCGTTTGATCGTCTTGCATGTCCTCAATGACGGACTTGCTCATCAACGTAGCGCTTACGATCGCGTTCGATCCACTTCTCCAACTCCGATGCCGCTTTCTCGAGCTCGTCGCTGTTGAGCAAGCCTCGGCGCAGCGCTTCGAAGAATGCGCGAGTCCTGACGTTATAAGCTAGCTTGTCGTAAGCTTCGTGAGGCGTGCCTTCAGGCGATGACACGAACAGTTTTTCGTAGAGCGTCGCCAGCCGGCTCTCGACTCCGCGAAGGCTCAAGCTGCACTTGCGAGCGATGGCCCAATTCGACAAACCGAGCGCGAGATAATACAACGCCTCAGCTTCAAACTCTGTGAGCAGAGGCCGCTTGAATGAGTCTTTGAATGCCGGATCTATCATATCCGCACCGTCTTCGAGCACCGCCGCGACGAACCGAAGAAAGCGGGATTCGGGATTGTTCTTATGAATGAAGCCGTAAGCGGGCGGCGGCTGGACCGATCTGATGATCTTGCGAATCTCGTTGATGTAGATCTCGTGAGGGAACTGGGTCCAGAAGATTATTCGCGCGGCGGGGTAAGTTCGCCAGATG
>DASXSR010000259.1:0-13804 GCA_036505875.1 Blastocatellia bacterium
ACCTCCGCGACGCTTTTCATGTAACCAAAATGCTTGACACTACCACTTTGAATCAACCACTCAAGCACTGGCAGAATCTTTCTTATCGCTTATGGTTCAGAAGATTCACAATGACTAGAAGGCACATTTCAAAACACAGCCTTCAAAGGAATCACCATGAGCAAGTGCTTCACAGGCTAAGAACTGATCACCCACCAGTTGGAAGTACAGGAGGGAAAAGTGCTCTTTGGTGCTGCGCGAGTCTAACAAAAGCCGTGACATTTTCAACAAGAAAACGCGTCACAAGCAAAAAGCGGCCCGCGAAAAACTGATTGCTACTTCGAACGGAATTCGGCTAGAATTCCTTCTACACTTCCAACCACAACATGCTGGATAAGTTCAAAGACGAATGCGGCGTATTTGGTATATTCGCCCATGATGACGCTGCGCGGCTGACCTATCTCGGACTGTACGCGCTGCAGCATCGCGGGCAAGAGTCCGCAGGCATGGTTTCATCTGACGGCGAGCGGCTATACGCCTATCGCGGGATGGGTTACGTCAGCGAGATATTCCGTCAGCAGGAACTTTCTTATCTGCCCGGTCGCTCTTCGATCGGCCACGTGCGGTACTCGACCGCCGGCAGCGTCTCGCTCAGGGAGGCTCAACCGTTTCTTGTCGACGGTTACCGAGGACAGATCGCCTTATGTCACAACGGCAATCTCCCTTATGCGAACCAGGTTCGCGGAGAGCTGGAACTGGACGGCGCGATCTTCTCCTCGACGTCGGACACCGAGGTCGTGCTGCACAAAATCGCCCGCTCGCGAGCTGTCGATCTGATCGGCGCCATCGTCGATACGTTCAACGAAGTCGAAGGCGCTTACTCGATGCTCTTTCTGACCAAAGCCAGCTTGATCGCCGTGCGTGACCCGCGAGGATTTCGACCGTTGTGCCTCGGACAACTTGGCGACTCTTACGTTGTGGCGTCCGAGACTTGCGCGTTTGATTTGATCGACGCTGTTTATCTGCGCGACGTTCAGCCGGGCGAGATCCTTGTGATCGACGCCGACGGGCTCCACTCGAGTTATCCGTGGGCGAAGGCCAAGCCCGCACATTGTATTTTCGAGCATGTTTATTTTTCGCGGCCTGACTCGATTGTCTTCGCGCGTTCGGTGAACGAGAGCCGCCAAGAAATGGGGCACCAGCTTGCACGCGAGCAACCGGCCGACGCCGACATCGTCGTGCCGGTGCCGGACTCGGGCGTCGCGGCGGCGATCGGATATTCAGCAGAATCCGGATTGAGATTTGGATTTGGACTCGTGCGCAATCATTACGTGGGCCGGACGTTTATCGAGCCTAAACAATCGATTCGTCACTTCGGCGTGAAGGTCAAGCTGAATCCCGTCCGCGATTTGATCGAAGGTTTGCGGGTCGTGCTGATCGACGATTCGATTGTTCGGGGGACGACTTCCAAGAAGATCGTGCAGATGGTCCGGCACGCCGGCGCGCGTGAGGTCCACGTTCGCATTAGTTGTCCGCCGACGATAGCGCCGTGCTTCTACGGCGTGGATACGCCGACTCGCGAAGAGCTGATCGCCGCGAACCAGACCGTCGAAGACATCGCGCGTCACATCGGCGCCGACAGCCTGGGCTACTTGAGCCTCGAAGGTTTGCTTCGGGCGTGCGGAGATCCGTTCGGAAATCGACATTGTACGGCGTGTTACACGAATGATTATCCGATACCGGTCACTTCTAATGCGATGACCAAGACTGAGAGAGAAGAGGGTTCGCTTCTGCACGACGCGGTTTGGCCTCGATCTTAAATCTGAAGTAAAGCGTCTACAAGCACGAGTTAAGAGGTCGGCAATACCTTTTTCATTAACACCCAACTTCAGTTGGGTGAGCAGGATGGCGGGATTTGGCCAACTGTTTCAACAGTTTTGCTAGTTCAAAGTGCGCAACGGTTGAAACGGTTGCGAGCGTTCGCGAACCGCCCCGTGAACACCCAACTGAAGTTGGGTGTTAATGAGAAGCTGCTGCACGCTGATGGTTATTCGTTGAAACGATGAAGAGATCACAAAAGGCGACATTGATAGTGGCGCTACTGGCCGTAGTGCTTGCGGCGCTGATCTTGATCTTTCGCCAGCGGCCACGGCCTGGCCCCACTTCTGGAAAGCTTGTCGTTCACTTCCTCGACATCGGTCAAGGCGATTCAGAGCTGATCGAGTTGCCTGATGCCGAGACGATTTTGATCGATTCTGGGGATCGCGGCGCCCCGACGGTTGATCTGCTCCAAAAATACGGCGTCAAACAGATAGATTTGATGATCGCCACGCATCCGCATTCGGACCACATCGGCGAAATGCGCGACGTGATGCGCTCGTTCAAAGTGCAGGAGTTCTGGGACTCGGGATTCAATCATCCGACGAAGACTTATGCCGATATGCTCCAAGAGATAAAGGATCGGGGCATCAAGTTCGCGACGCCCAGGCGCGGAGACTTCCGCAAGTTCGGAGACGTCTCGCTCGAGGTGCTGAGTCCAACAGGACAGTTCGTCGATGAAAACCCTAACAATGCTTCGGTTGTGGTGAGACTTACGTTCGGGTCGAGGCGGTTTTTGTTCACCGGCGATGCCGAGACGCCTGCCTGGGGACAGATGATCGCGTCAGAGAAAGACGAACTGCGCGCCGATTTGCTTAAGGCCGCTCATCACGGGAGCTCGAACGGCACTACTCGTGATGTGCTGGATGCGGTTAAGCCGTCGATATTCACGATCAGTTGCGCTCCAGGAAACGACTATCATCATCCGCATCCGAAAGTAATGCGAATGTTGGAAGAAGCTCGCGATCAGATAAAGGTTTACCGCACGGACCTCGAAGGCACGATTACCGCCGAATGCGACGGCAACAACATCGAGATGAGCACGGACAAGCAAGTAGATCGCGAACGCCTTTACTTGACTGGTGATGAAGTGGCGGGTACGGTTGCCAGCGACGGAAGGGAAGCGCAACGGCACAGCAGGCGTGAAGGCAGGAGGTCGCGGTGAAGGCGGAAGCTTTAACAAAGGTGGTGATCGACCGCGTCGAAGGTGATCTGGCGGTGGTTGTGCTTTATGACGACGACCGGGTGAAGTTCAACTTGCCGCTACAGTACTTGCCTGAAGGGGTCCGGGAAGGCGACCACTTTCAGATGAGCTTTGTGAAGGATTTATCGGGGCGAGAATCGGAAGGAATGCGGATCGATGAGTTGTTGAAGGACTTGAAGAAGGAATGATCCACGTTAGCGCTCCAAAATCTGGAAGTCTAAGAGTCAAGATCACGCAAAGACGGAAAGGAGAAATGAAACAGCAGCTGAGTTATCGGGACGCTGGCGTTGATATTGATGCCGCAAACGCAGCCAAGGAACGCATCAAGCGCCTGGCCCGCGAGACATTCACGCCCAACGTTATTTCGGAGATCGGTTCATTCGGCGGAATGTTTCGCGCTGATCTGTCCGGGATGCGAGAGCCAGTGCTGGTATCGTCGGCGGACGGCGTAGGCACTAAACTGCGCGTGGCCTTCATGACCGGCATCCACAACACGGTGGGTTACGACCTGGCTTGCCACTGCGTAAACGACATTCTGGTTCAAGGCGCGCGGCCTCTATTCTTTCTCGACTACATCGCAACCGGAAGGCTTGTGCCTGAGACTGTCGCATCGGTGATCGAAGGCCTTGCGCGAGGATGCAAAGAAGCAGGCTGCGCGTTGATCGGCGGCGAGACTGCCGAGATGCCGGGCTTTTATGCAGACGGCGAGTACGATGTCGCGGGATTCATCGTCGGCGTTGTCGATCGGGATAAGATCATCGACGGCTCGCGCATCCGTCCCGGCGATGTGCTGATAGGCTTGCCGTCAGTAGGATTGCATACGAACGGTTACAGTCTCGCTCGCAAGCTCCTGTTCGAAGTAGCTGGTTACGCGCCTAATTCGCACGTCGATGAATTGGGGTGCACGGTTGCTCAGGAATTGCTGAAGCCTCACCGCAGCTATCTCGCCGCGATCGAGGGATTGCTGGAATCAGGCTTGATCAAAGGGCTCGCTCACATTACAGGCGGGGGCTTGCTCGAAAACATCCCGCGCGTCTTGCCTGAGGATACGGCGGCCGAGATCACAGCCGGCTCGTGGCCGGTGCTGCCGGTGTTTAAGCTGCTCGCTCGAATTGGCAGCGTCTCCGAGCGAGAGATGTCTCGGACTTTCAATATGGGAATCGGAATGGTTGTTGTCGTGGGCCCTGACGACGCCGAAGCCGTGGGATCTCATTTGGCTGAGAGAGGCGAAGCGCATTACGATATCGGTCGGATCGTTCAGGGCGGGCGGTCGGTATTAATCGTGTGATAAAGACAGGCAAAAACGAAAAACGAAAAGAAGCATGGAAAAGTGGTGTCCGAGCTGCGGAAGACAGGTTGAGGAAGACGAGAAATTCTGTCGCCAGTGTGGAATGCCCCAGCATCTCACCGGCGAAGAGGCCACGACGTGGATTCTTACTCCGCCAACTTCTGAAACCAACTATCCAACTGCCCGCGTCAAATCCGACACTTCACCAGCCAAGCCTCCGACTGGAGCGGCTTACATTCCTCCGACTCCGATGCCTTATTACCAGCCGCCCCTTCCGACGCAATATGAAGCGCCCGCGCAGACAGACCAGCCTCACATCGCGCTTGGCGATTGGTTATCCGGGGGCTGGCAAGTTTACAAAGAGAACTGGGCATTGATGACCCTCGCGTCGTTGCTTGGCGGAATATTGAGCGTGGTTTCGATCGGGGTACTCGCAGGTCCGCTGCTGATGGGAATGTTTCGAATGGCGTTCAAGACCATGAAAGGCGAGCGACCCTGGATGTCTGATCTGTTCAACTGGCAAGGGAGCTTCCTTCAAGCATTTCTGGCTTTCTTGATCTTCGCGGTTGTGCACGGCGTGACTCGTATTGGGAACGGTGCGATCAATGCGCTGTTGAGCTTCATCGTGTCGCCGTTTCTGACGGTTATGCTTGGATTGTCGATGTCGCTGATAACGGAGCGGGGTCTGGATGTATTGAAGGCCATAAACGAAGTCTGGCGGTTGGTCTTTTCGCGTGACGCATTGATGTGGTGGGTAGTGGGGCTGGTGTTCGCCACGATTTCATTCGGAGGCATAATCGCCTGCGGCATAGGTCTGTTCGTGACGCTGCCGTGGATAATTTCGTCGACTGCAGTTGCTCATCGAGATGTGTTCGGAATGGACGATCCTAACCGAACACTACATTGATCGATATGAACAGTAACTCCACCATTCAGGTTCGGTTTGGTGATTGGATAAGCGAAGGCTGGAAGATGTTCACCGAGCAGTGGAAAGGCTGGGTGACGATCGCCCTTGGCTTCTTCGTGGTGGTGGTTTTGCCAATCGGCGCGTTTCTCGTTGGTTGGTATGCGCTGTTCATAACTAGCTTGATGGCCCAACAACCCTCACCCGGGAGACCACCTGAAATGCCGGCAGCGGCATTTCTGCTGCTGTACGCTGGAATGTTTGCCCTCATCGTCGTGCTGCTGCCACTCACGGTTTTCTTGATAGCCGGCGCGTACCGCGCGGCGTTCAAGCAACTTCGAGGCGGGAGGGTCGAGTTCCGCGATCTTTTCTCCGCGCGAGATTGTTACTGGCGCTTGCTTGGGGCGACGCTCATACACTCCGTGCTCGTCTTCATTGGCGCGATGGTGTGCATCATTCCTGCTTTCATCGTTGGGGGACTTTTGTTCTTCACAACCCCGCTGATTGTCGAGCGGGATCTCGGAGTCTTTGAAGCTATGCGTGTCAGCCGCGATGTTACGCAGCGCAATCTTCTGATGTTCACTCTCTTCGCATTTGTGGTGCAGTTCCTGGCCTCGGTGGGAAGTTATGCTTGTTATCTTGGACTGCTGGTCACCTGGCCGT
Organism: Blastocatellia bacterium; assembly: GCA_036505875.1. Lineage (GTDB taxonomy): Bacteria > Acidobacteriota > Blastocatellia > UBA7656 > UBA7656 > Onstottus_A. The sequence goes on from DASXSR010000259.1 coordinate 5,917, forward strand.
TGATGTTCACCATTACTGCCGTCGCCTATCGTGATTGCTTTGGCGTCGAGGGCGCTCGCAGTTTCGCACAGCCGAGTTCAGCCCAGCAGCAGGGCTATGGAGCGCCTCCAACCCAACCATCGGTCGTCTGTCCAAACTGTCAAGCTTCCTTGCCATCGACAGCGCAGTACTGTTTCCGCTGCGGCGCCAGCGTCAGATGAGCAATACGGTTGAACATAGAGCACAAATAGCCGTGATTGGCGCAGGCTACTGGGGCGTCAACCATGTGAGAAATCTTTACGAGCTTGGCGCGTTGCGTTTGGTTTGCGACACGAGTCAATCTTCCCTCGAGAGGATGGCGGAGAGATTTCCAGGCGTAAGAACAGAAAGCGACTTCGCCAGAGTACTCGACGACGCGGACGTTCGCGGGGTGGTCATTGCGACGCCTGCCGAGAAGCATTATCAGATGGCTAGCGCCGCCATCGAAGCCGGAAAGGACGTGTTGGTTGAGAAACCTCTTACGCTGGATGTGACTGGAGGCGAACGGCTCGTTAAGCTCGCCCACAATCGCGGCGCTATTCTAATGGTCGGCCATCTGCTCGAATACCACCCGGCGGTGCTGAGGCTTCGCGAGTTGATAAAGCTGGGCGAGCTCGGTGAGCTGCGATACATCTATTCGAGTCGGCTCAACCTCGGAAAGGTGCGGCGTGAAGAGAACATATTGTGGAGCTTTGCGCCTCACGACATCGCAATCATCTTGAGATTGGTCGGCGCATGGCCTAGCCGAGTCGCTGCAACCGGCGGCGCGTATCTTCAACCGCAGATTGCCGATGTGACCGTAACGAACATTGAGTTTCCATCGGGCATCCGCGCGCACATATTCGTTAGCTGGCTGCACCCTTACAAGGAGCAGCGTCTGGTCGTTGTAGGATCGAAACGCATGGCGGTCTTTGACGACGTGCGCAAAGAAGGCAAGCTCGTGGTCTACGACCAAGGCGTCGAGTTCATAAACGGCGAGCCGATCGCGCGAAAGAACGAAGGAGTCGCGGAGACGATTGAATCTGCAGAGCCGCTTCGTCTCCAGTGCTTGGAATTCCTCGAGTGCATCCAAACGCGCAAGCCTCCGCTCACGGACGGTGAAAGCGGACTGCGCGTCTTGAGAGTGCTCCACGCCGCCGAACAATCGCTTGCATCGGGAGGCTCACCCGTGAGCTTATAGTCGAAATTTCGCGAGAGTCAGACCGTGAGCTGGCATCCGCACTCAAGTTGGATTGTGACTGGTGACATCAGCTGCGTCGTAACATCGCGGCGGAGATGCGTCACTTCCAGGGTGCGCGGATCGAAAAGGATGACGTCTTTTACACCCTGCGCCAGATAAAACGGCGCTCCGATTTCGGTATCCTTCTTCTCAAAGTCCCTGCTCAAAACTTCCAGGACGGCTTCTGGAATTTGTGGATACGCTTCGTCGATGTCGGGCGGCTCTTCGCAAAAAATCGACAGGTCAGGACGCTTAAGCGAGCCGTCAGGGAATTTGATATAGGCGTCAGATACTTGAAAGCATCCGCAATTACTGTCGGGCAATCGTTCCAGGCTGGTCTGAATGCGAAAAATAGTCTTCTGGTGCCGTATGCCGGGGAAAGCTTCCCAGGTGGGAATTCCGTCGGTTATCTCCAGCTTTACGCCGGCATGGTCGGCCATTTCGACTAGCTCTTCGAATGCAACACGACTTACGACGGGTTCGACTTTCATCTTCGAATCACTCTTCGTTTCTTTCGAAATTAGCTGCATTATCGTACTCCTGATCGCGCCCATTCGGGAAGCGTGCAGCGTCCCAACAGCTCACGCCGCGAGGTAACCTAAACGCCAAGTACAGAGCTACTCTTTTTGCTTAGGGACTTCGTGACTTTGTGGTTTAATCGCTAATAATGGAAGAGAACTACTTCGTACACGAATCGAGCTACGTCGACGAGCCGTGCGAGATCGGCGAGGGGACAAAGATATGGCACTTCTCGCACGTGATGGCAGGCTCGAAGATCGGCCGACGCTGCAACATCGGTCAAAACGTTGTCATCTCGCCGCAAGTCGTGATCGGCGATAACGTGAAGATTCAAAACAACGTCTCGGTCTACACCGGAGTCGAGCTCGAAGACGACGTCTTCTGCGGGCCGTCGATGGTCTTCACCAACGTGACTAATCCGCGCAGTCACGTGCCGCGCAGGGACGAATACAGAAAGACTCTGGTCAGGCGCGGGGCGTCAATTGGAGCCAATGCTACCGTAGTTTGCGGGAACACGATCGGCCGCTACGCATTCATCGGAGCGGGCGCGGTTGTCACGCGGGACGTTCCGGACTTCGCGATTGTTGTCGGCAATCCGGGCAGAGTCGTGGGCTGGATGTGTCAGTGTGGCGTGAAGCTCGATTTGTCGAGCGAACCTGAGGGATATGGAAGAGCAACCTGTTCGGCCTGCCAGTCTGTGTACGTACAGCAACGAGGCTTGGTCACCGAGTCGGTTGGGAGATAGCTGTTGGCTTGATGCCCGCTTGCTGAACGATCTGGTCGCGTCAGCGGCCCAACCTGCCGACGTGCAAAGCGAGCGCGGCAGGTCAGACTCGCAAATGGGCAGGCATCATGCAATGGTCGCGAGTCCGTGAGAAATGGCGTGACGGTCGCGCGCGTCTTGGGCGATCTTCTTCGCGGCGGGCAGTTGCTGACCGGTCATTTCTGTATAAACCTTCTCGACTTGCGCCGCGAAGCCGCTCCCCTTGCCGACGTACCGCGCGATCTGTGAGTCCGCGGCGAGCGCTGTGTTGATCTTATCAATCGAGTCTCGCACTTCCTGTCCCGACATCTTCGCTTTCACAAGCGCGCCCACTCGATCACGCAGCGAGACAAAGAACCGCTGCTGATCGGCAAGCACCGTCTCGACTCCGCGCGGACCGTGGCCGGGGCATACGATACGAGCGCCCAGCTTGCGCGCGGCATCCAAAGTTGCCACCCATTTTTCCGTATCGCCATCGCCGACAAAGTTATACGGTCCGTTCACGCAAGCGTCGCCGGTAAACAGGATTCGTTCGTTCGGCAACCACGCGAACGCGTCGCCGTGCGTGTGCGCGATGCCAAGATGCATTAGTTCGACGCGATGTTTTCCGTCATCGAAAACCATCTCGCGCGGGAAGAGAACGGAAGGCGGCTTGAGCTTCGACGCTGCAACGTCGGGCCTCGCCTTGGCCGTATCTTCCCAGCGGCCCGGCTTACCGGCGTAATAACCGGTCTCGTAGCGCTTCATCTCATCGATCACGCCTGTATGCGCAACCGGCGTCGCTCCGTTGTCGACCCACACCTGGTTACCATAGGCGTGATCTCCGTGATGGTGTGTGTCGAAGGCGAAGCGAATCGGCTTGTCGGTCAGCGTGCGAATCTTCGGCAATATCTCAGCCGCACCCGAAGGGAAGTTCGCGTCAACGACCAAAACATAGTCTTCGAATATTATCCAGCCGTTATTGCAGTGGCCCCGGACCAGATTGCCTTCGTGGAAGTAGACCTCCGGCGCAAGCGGGTCAACCTTGCCGACTTCAGGTCGGGTGGCGATTAACGATTTTGCTTCTTTCATTGAAATGCCCGCAAGCGCGGCGGCTCCTACCATCATTTCTCGACGCGTGATGTCGCACATTTGAATTCCTCCAAACTTGTGTTTGTAGTTCCGCCTGAAGGCGGGACTACGAACTTCGTCTAATCCGGCGGGTTCGCATTATATGACCTGAGCGCCGGTCGTACAAACCTATCTGGCTAACCGCGGCTTGACCGCGCTCTTTTCAGCCTGCTAAAACGCGTCTGTGATTCATCCCACCATCATCTTCGATCTCAGCCGAATCAAGTACGAGCTCGAACGCTTTCTGCTTGAGGGCGAATTCGAACTCTTCGAGGATGAGCGTTCGATTGCAAAGCTTGAAGCGGAGCACGCAGTGGGGGAAGTTTCTTACGGCAAGCTGATATTCTCGTGCTGGGGTGATGGTTGGTCGCGGTCCTGGAGAGTGATATCTTGCGAGCTTGCTCCCGAACGCTTGACCCTCGAATGCGCCAAGCAGATGGGACTCAAGCGATGCGGACTGACCTTGAGTCGAGGGGCCGGCATTCGACAGGCGGCTCTGGCTCGAAAGGAATTCGCCCACAAACTGGCCGCAATGATTGAAGCGTTTCAGCCCGGCCTCAAAGTCGAGGAAGCCGTGAGCGCGCGCAATGATCGCCGGCATCTGTCGGGCGTGCACGCGCGGCTGATCATCCGAGATCGAGGCCGGCGGTTCGCAGGCCTGGGCGTTAGCGAAACCGAATTGCAGCCAAACGTCGATGCGGCGCTCGCAGCAGGACTGATCTGGGTTGAAGAGCTTCGACGACGACGCGGCGCGCTAAATGGCCTTATGATCTTCGCGCCTCGATGCGACACGATCGCGATTCGCTTGACTGCATTGACGCCGACCGCGCCCGTCTCGCTTTACCTTATCGACGAAACGAAGGGCACGATCGAGCCTGTCTCGCCTTTCGATCAAGGTGATCTGAATGACCGATTTCGCAGAGCCGCTCGTCGCGCGCATTGGCCGCGTCCCGGCATGCTTCCGCCTGACTCCGCGATGCTGGTGGACGCGGTGAGAAGGCTCGCTCCCGATCACATCGAAACGCATCAACGCGGCTCGTCGGTTTCGCTCTCGATTCGAGGCTTGGAAATCGCGCGGGTGTCCGTAAGTCGGCGGCGAGTCGAGTTTGGAATCGGCGAAGCGCGAGTCAAACTCGATCGAACGAATGAACGGGGACTCGAAGAGCTGATCGCTCAAACAATCATGCGTCGGCGGCCGGAAGGCGAGTTCCGAAACGACATGATCTTTCGCTATCAGCCCGAGCGCTGGCTGGAGTCGATTATCAGCCGTGATGTGACCGCGCTTGATTGGACGCTCGATCCGCGGTTTGCGTACTCACAGGTTCCGACTTATCGAGGCGAGCAGCGCACATTTATAGACCTGCTGGCGGCTACGCGCGAAGGTCGATTGGTCGTGATGGAATTGAAAGTGACCGAAGAAACAGAGTTTCCGTTTCAAGCACTAGACTACTGGTTGCGAGTTGAGTGGCATCGCGCGCGAGGCGATTTCCATCGGCGTGGTTACTTCGAGGGGCTTGAGTTAATCGACGCGCCGCCGCTGCTTTATCTAGTCGCGCCGCTCTTTAGGTTTCACGAAACTACGAAACTTCTCGCCGGTTCGATCCACGAGCGCGTGCCAGTTTATCGAGTGGGCATCAACGAAGACTGGCGCAACGGCGTGAAAGTGCTGTTGAGGGAAAAGCTGAATTAAACCACGGGGAGCACGGGGAACACGGAGATGAAAAAAGAGCCCCGTGTTCCCCGTGGTTGCTTCTTCAATCTAGCGCCTCGCTTTTCCCCTCAGGGCGTCGATGCTCAGAATGCCCGAGCCTCGCGAGGCGATGAACAGGAACACGAAGCAAAACAACACCGCAAGCTCGCCGCGATTGATGATCGGCCATAACCCGCCCGGCGCGTGTTGCTTGAAATAGGCGACTGCCATCTCGCCGGCCGCAATGAACGCGGCGCAGCTCGCAAACAGTCCGACGGCTATCAGGATTCCTCCGCCAAATTCGATGACGCCGGCGATTTGCAGGAGGATTTCGGTTTGCTTTTGACCGCCCAGCACGCCGAATAGCTTTTGCGCGCCGTGACACGCGAACAGTGCGCCCGCGAAGAATCGCATCAACGCGTAAAAGAAGTTTGAGTACTTCCCAAGCCATCTTTCCATTTGTGGCTCCTCTCGATCAGGATTAGCATCTGCCCAAGTCGGAGAACAATAACATTGTCATACGGATGGGCGACAGCAATACACGGTTTGTTCACTCAGGAGTCGAACGAGTGCTGACCGTCGCGCCGATCTCTGAGTGAGCCGTTTCCGCAGCCAAGAACACCGACGCCGCCGTGATCGTCGCAAACGCAATTATCAGCAGCGCAACCGGCCACGACGCGCCGTATTGCCTCAGCAACGCAGTGGCGATCAGCGGCGAAAGCCCCCCGGCGATCACCGACGCGAGCTGGTATCCCAAGGACGCCCCGCTGTATCTGACACGAGTGCCGAATAGCTCCGAGAAGAAACTCGCTTGCGGCCCGTACATCGCCGAATGCCCAAGCACCAGCGCTATCACTATCGCTAGAACCATGAAAACTGTGCGCGATGTTTCGATCAACCAGAAAAACGGAAACGCGAAGATTCCTGTGAAGATCGCGCCGAACAAATACACCGGTCTTCGCCCTACGCGGTCCGAGAGGGCGCCGAAAGTCGGCATCGAGAACAACTCGACAATCGCCGCGATCGATATCGCTGCAAGCACCCACGATCGCGAGAACCCGATTCGAGGTTGAGTCGCATAGGTCAAACTGAACACCGTGTAAATGTAAAACGCGCCGTTCTCGGCTATTCTGGCGCCCATCGCGAGCAAAACGCTCTTCGGGTGGTCCCGTAAGGCGTCGAGCACCGGAGCTCTCGCTTCGGCGCCTGCTTGCTTGATTTCGGCGAACAATGGCGGCTCGGTTACGGCTAAACGAATGAACACTCCTACGCCGACCAGCACGATGCTCAAGAGAAATGCAATGCGCCAGCCCCAACTGAACAGCGCGTCTTCGGGCATCTTCGATATCTGCGCGAAGATCACCGTCGACAACAACAGCCCGGCAGGCACGCCGATCTGAGGCCAACTCCCGTAAAAGCCGCGACGCCCCTTTGGCGCGTGCTCGACCGCCATCAGCACTGCGCCGCCCCACTCGCCGCCTACGCCGAATCCCTGAGCAATTCGCAGCACCACTAACAATATTGGCGCCCAAATCCCGATTTGATTGTAAGTCGGAAGACAGCCGATCAAGAAAGTTGCGATCCCCATGATCAGCAGCGTGATGATCAGCATCGACTTACGCCCGATCTTGTCGCCGAAGTGTCCGCAGACGATGCCGCCGATTGGCCGAGCTGCAAACCCGACCGCATACGTGCCAAACGAAGCCAGTGTCCCGGTGAGCGGATCGTAGTTCGGGAAGAAGAGTCTGTTAAAGATCAGCGCGCTGGCGGTCCCGTAAAGGAAGAAATCATACCATTCGATGGTCGTGCCGATGAAGCTGGCGATGGCGACCCGTCGAATGGTTGCGCCGATCTCGCCAGCGGGGACAACTCCTGCTTTCCTACCAGTGATTGTTTGTCCGCTCACCTTGTATTATCGTTTGCACGCGGATCCGGCTTCACAACGAGCTGCTGAATGTAGCTCTTGCCGCCAACCGAAAGTTTGACTGTGTACACGCCCGGAAGCACCCTGCTTTCGCCGCCGCGACCGAATCCGCCTCCACCGCCGCCTCCTCCTCTGCGACCACCTTCTCCCGTCGGCTGCGGGCGAAGATCCCAAACCCAACGATGCATCCCGGCCGCAGTCGATAGCGGCTCCGGTCTACGAACCCAAAAAACCGGGATGTTGAGCGCATCAGGATTCACCGGGGGCGATTTGTCTTCGCTCGAGTAGCGGCGAATCACCTCGCCTGACGGATCGAGAATCTCCAGCGTCACCGGCCCGGTTGCCGCAGTCTTCAAGTAGTAATCAATCAGCGCGCCATAAGAAGCATTCTCCGCCAGCGCTTCGTCGCGTGGCTTGGGAGTGCCATGTTCGCTCGGCGGCGGGACATTGTATGCATTGGCAGGGCGGAACAAATACGCGTTCGATTTGGCGACGTCGTCGTTGATCTGGCGTAGCGACGTAATGTCGTCCAACACCCAAAATCCACGCCCGTGCGTTGCCACAATCAAGTCGTTTGCATGAATCACAAGATCGCGCACCGAGCACGGCGGCAGATTAAGCTGAAGCGATTGCCAACGATCTCCA
>DASXSR010000260.1:0-7823 GCA_036505875.1 Blastocatellia bacterium
TATTGCCAATTGGCCTCAACGCAGACGATACTTCCGGAGCGACTCACAAGTCCTTCGCGGGCTCGGAAAACTTCGGAAAGAATTCGGAAAAAGATCGAAAGGTTCAGAAAACGGTAATGCACGGCCAAGGAAATCAACCCAAAACGAAGCGATTCTACGAGTTCGGCCCTTTCCGCGTAGACCCCGCGAATCGTCTCCTGCTGCGCGACGGAGAGGTTGTCCCGCTGACTTCAAAAGTATTCGAGATACTTCTGGTGTTACTCGAAAGCAGCGGAGAGTTACTGGAAAAAGAAGAGTTGATGAAACGCATTTGGCCGGACAGCTTCGTCGAAGAAGGCAATCTCACCCGCAACGTCTCCACGCTCAGAAAAGCACTGGGCGAAAGCCCTGACGAGCATCGGTACATTCTCACTATACCGGGTTATGGATACAGGTTTGCGCCCGTTGTCAGGAAAGTGACGGATGAGGACACGGCCTTAATAGTTGAAGAGCACGGCCAATCACGAATAGTGATTGAGGATGAAAGGGAAACAGCGCAACATGAGGCGAACAGATCGAGACGCAAGATTCGCTCCGTAGCCTTCGCCGCTTGCATAGCTTTATTTGGGGTTGCGGCAGTTGCTTACTTTCTCACTCGCAATAAACCCAATCCGGGCGCAACCGTGAAAACCATAGCAGTGCTCCCGTTCAAACCGATCGGGGGAGAGCCTGGCGACGAATACCTTGGGTTGGGCATGGCCGATGCCATAATAACTAAGCTCAGCAATGTGAAAGAGATAGTTGTTCGTCCAACTAGCTCAGTGCTTAAGTATGCCGGTCGCGAGCAAGATTCCGTGGCGACTGGCCGAGATCTGAGAGTGGACGCGCTACTGGAGGGACGCGTCCAGAAACTATCGGACCGGGTTCGGGTGACGGTGCAGCTTGTAAGAGTAAGGGATGGTGCTCCGCTCTGGGCATATAAGTGCGATGATCAGTGCGCAGACGTTTTCGCGGTGCAGGATTCAATCTCTGAGCAAGTGGCACGCGCATTGACGCTGAGGCTGACCAGCGATGAAATAGAGCGACTCAATAAGCACCATACCGAGGACATCCAAGCCTATCAGTCTTATCTTAAGGGCCGCTTCTACTGGAATCAATTGACCGAGGCAGGGTTAAAGAAGAGCATCGAGTACTATAATCTGGCGATCGAAAAAGATCCGCACTACGCATTAGCGTATGCAGGATTAGCTGACTCCTACGTCATACTTGGATTCGATTTCATGCCTCCCAAAGAAGTTTTGCCAAAAGCGAAGGAAGCAGCAACGAAGGCCTTGGCTCTTGATGAGACGCTCGCCGAAGCCCATATCTCGATGGGAGCTGTCAAACTGTTCTACGAATGGAACTGGTCGGGGGCTGAGCACGAAGCCAATCGCGCAAAGGAACTCAACCCGAGCTATGCAAATGCAATAGAGCTCAACACCAACTATGGTGACAGTCACCACTTTTACTGTCAGTACCTGGATGCGGTGGGCCGGCCCGATGAGGCTATCACAGAGATCAACCGGGCCTTGGAACTTGATCCGCCCTCGCTGATGCTCGGCGCGGAATTGGGGTGGTCATATTACAACTCGCGCCGGTACGATCAGGCGATCACAGTATGTCGGAATACGCTTGAGAAGGATCCGGACTTCGGCTTCGCATATTTGCCCATCGGAATGTCTTATACACAGAAAGGGATGTATCGAGAAGCGATCATCGAGTTGAGCAAAGCGAGAACTCTTCTAGGACACTGGCCGGGCGTAATGGCCGAACTAGGATACGCCTATGCGGCGTTGGGCAAGAGATCAGAGGCACAGAAGATACTCGGTGAGTTGGAGCAGCGAGCGAAGCGAGAGTACGTCGACCCGTACTACATTGCTCTTGTCTATTTCGGACTTGGCAAGAAGGATCAAACGTTCGCCTGGCTTGAAAAAGGGTATGACCTGCAGTCCACCAACTTGATTTGGCTGAAGGTGGAGCCAAAGTTTGAACGTCTTCGTTCCGATCCCAGATTCACAGACCTGCTCCGGAGAGTCGGCCTGAGCTAATGTCGGGATAGATGCTCAGCGAGATTTGTAAGTATGCCGGAGGCAAGTATGCAAAGGCTCTCCAACCCTACTTACTCATTCGATAACTTCACGCTCGACCTCGCGCGCGGGTGTCTGCTGCGCGCGGACGAAGAGGTGAAGCTGCGGCCAAAGGTATTCGAGGCCCTCAAGTTCCTCGTCGAGAATAACAATCGGCTTGTCAGCAAAGCGGAGCTGATTCAAGCTGTCTGGCCTGACTCGTTCGTGACCGACGACTCGCTCGTGCAGTGTCTAGTCGAGCTGCGCCGTGCGCTTGGTGATGCTGCACAGCAATACATCAAAACTGTGCCTCGTCGTGGATACATATTCAACGCTGTAGTGACCGGCGATACGGCTGCGGGCGAGGCAGTCTATGCTGAGCAGGTCGAAAGTATCAGGATTGTAATTGAACAAGAAGATGAAGAGAGAACGAGGAATCGCAGCCTGATCGAAGCCGACGCACTCGCCCTGCCTGCCCGCTCTCCGGCTATGTGGATACGGCGGAGACCTGCTCTATTAGTGCTGGTGGTTGCGTTGCTGCTGGCGGGCGTGGTCGTCGGGATTCTCTATTTCTGGCGTTCAGATAAATCAAGACGGACAGCGGGGGGGACACAGATAAGATCGATTGCCGTGCTTCCTTTTAAGCCGTTAAACGCGGATGGCGGCGACGAATACCTCGGGCTCGGGATGGCTGATACGTTAATAACAGAGCTAACCAACCTGAGACAAATCATAGTTAGACCCACGGGCGCGGTGCGCAAGTACATGGCGCCGGCCCAAGACCCGCTTGCGGCTGGGCGGGAGCAGCGAGTTGATGCGGTGCTGGAAGGAAGCATTCAGAGGCTCGACGAGAAGGTACGGCTGACGGTGAGACTCCTTAACGTACAAGATGGGGCGTCGCTATGGGCGTATAAATGTGATGAGTACTGCACGGACATATTCGCGTTGGAAGATGTTATATCAGAGCGCGTAGCAGGGGCGCTAGCCCTGGAACTGACGAGTGAAGAGAGGAAGTTGCTCACCAAACGCTACACTGAAACCGCCGAAGCTTATCAGCTTTATCTGAAGGGACGCTATTTCTTGAACAAGAGGACCGCGGAGGGCATTGAAAAAGCAATCGAGTATTTCCAGCAAGCGGTAGAGCTTGACCAAAACGATGCGCTGGCTTATTCCGGTCTGGCCGATTGTTATCTCCAGAGTATCTATTTCACTTCAACCGCGCCGAATGAGCTTATTTCCAAAGGAAGGGCAATGGCGCGTAAGGCGCTGGAGATTGACGCAACGCTTGGCGAAGCGCATGCCCTGCACTCAATCCTCATCGACGCGGAGTGGGATTGGAACGAAGCGCTGAAGGAAGGCCAACTGGCGATCAGCCTGAGCCCGGGTTCTGCAAGGGCACATCATCTGTTTGCATTCATCCTGGTCACACAGGCCCGATTCGATGAGGCCCTCGCCGAGATCAAAAAAGCGAGCGACTTCGACCCGCTCAATCTGGTAATCAGTGCGGACATTGCCGAGATCCTTCGTTTTGCGGGCCGCTACGACGAAGCGATCGAGCAGTGCCACAAGACCCTCGAACTGGACCCGAATTTTTCTATGGCGCATGCCCATCTCGGGTTCACGTACTTGGCAAAGGGCATGTACAAAGAGGCGCTCGGTCCTCTTCGAAGAGCGGTTGAACTGGAAGGCGAAGGATCTGTGAGAATGATCCAGCTTGCAATCGGCTACGGATTCGCCGGTCAGAAGGGGAGGGCTCGCGAGTTTCTCAAGACACTAAAGAAGCGCTCCAAAACAGAATATGTGGATCCGATGTGGATCGCTGGTCTATACGCAGCGATCGGCGCCAAGGATGAGGCGCTGCACTGGATTGAAAAAGCGTACGACGAGCGCTCTCCTACTGCCCCCGCGCTATTGGTGGATTCGAGGTTTGCCACGCTACGATCAGAACCGCGTTATCAGATGGTGCTAGGCCGCATGGGCCTTTCGCCGCGATGAGCGCTACGAGCTTTTCGCCTTCCGCACGCTCGCGGAATCACGGGGCGAGGCCGCATGGACCTCGCTCCGTATTGATTATGGCGCCGCGATTAAATCACCGAGCGTCGCCGGTGCTGGCAGCGTCCTGGCGACGCGCGGGAGGCTCAGGTCTTCCCGCCCCGAGATTGTTGTAGTTCAACGCCGCGTTGAACAACAGGAAAAAGCTTCCCTGCGTCTGATGCCGCCACATCGGGTTGTTGGCAAACATCACCACGTGACCTTTGCCGACTGGTACATCGAGCACAGCGGGCTTGCCCGCAAGCTCTGATCCACCCGCGAGCATTCCGCTGATCAACAAGTCCTTCTCATTCGAGTTGAATCGCAACACGACTCGGGGCCTCATGTTCGGCGGCGGAATCAAAGCCGCCGCGAACTGGCGCAACTCTTCGGGGATGGCTTCTTCGCCCGGACGAGTCTGCTGCTGCGGGCGCTGGCCGGCTTGCGGCATTGATTGGACAATGTCGGGATCGGTTAGCGTGCCGCGACCCGAAGGTCTTTGACCCGCCGCGCCTCCGCCGCCGCCGAAGCCTCCACCACCGCCACCGCCACCGCCGCCGCCAAAACCGCCAGGAAGCGCGCTAACATTCAACAGCGGTGCTTGGTTGAAATACACCGGCAGAGTGTCACCGTAGCCATACGCGATCGGGCTCTTCTTGTCTGCAAACGTGGCGCTAAAGACTGAACCTCGTGCCTGAAGCTGGCGGCCCTCTTGAATCGACACCCCGGTTGTGATGCCGTAGTCGATTGGTATCTGCGAGACGCCGGCGATTGTGATGAACAATCCTCCGTCTTCGATGAACTTTTGAAGGTTTCCCATCCCGCGAAGCTCAATGCCTCCACGCATGTCGTCGGTCCAGTCGGGCGAGGAACCCAGATTGGGCGTGATATCAGATTGCTTCCACGGAATCGGGTCGCCGCGCTTGGGTGTGCCGTTGACGATCGATTGAGCGGAACCGCCCACCGGCGGGAACAGAATCACGTCGTACTTGTCTTTGAGGTTTGGCGTCTCGCGAAGGACGTGAACAGAGATGTACGAGTACGGAATCTGAAGTTTGTCGAACTCGATTCTAAACCAGCCTTCGTTCTGGGTATTGGTCCAGGTGTGAACGATCGCGATTCGCGGGACAACGATCTCGTGAGTCTTCACCTCGGGAAGCTTGTCTACCGCAACCGCTGTCAAACCAAGTTCAGTCACCGCCGCATCAAGCTTCTGTCTCAGGTCGGCTGGATTGCCATCGGCCTTGATGATGAACGAACCGGCGCTGAAAGCCTGATCGCCGATCTTGAATGAATCCTCTGCCGCGTTCATCTTCACGTCCTTGAGCTTGAATCGCAGCGTCGCAAGCGTGTTGTCGGTGTTGTGATTGATCACGAAACCCGCCGTGGAAGCCGATCCTGTGACTTTGCCACGAACCTTTGCGTCGCTGGTCAACAGCACCATCGGCGCGTCAAGCACGCTCTTGTCTGTCACGCGAACGGTCTTGACGTTGCGAAGCGCGCCAAGCGTCCAGCCCGTGTCGTCATAAGGTCGCGGGTCGTTCACGTTGTAGTACTGGGTGTCGAAGAGCATGTCGGCCATTCGCGAATAAGGCTGATCCATCCGAACGATGTACGAACCAACGGGAAACTTCTGGTCTTTGACGGAGAACTCTTTGGTTGCGGTTTGAACCTCGACACCCATCAAGCGAAGCAGGTTAACCGTGTCCGCGGCTTCAACCGGACGGGGAGTGTCGCCAGGAATCACCCACGCCGCAGGGCCTTCATTCGCGGCTTTGAGAATCGAGCGCTTGCTCTTCACATAAAAGTTGTTCAGGAAGCGGTCCTTCTGACTCGCAACATAGTTCATGGCGAACAGGATCGCCGACTGCTGGAGGTTGATGTTATTGCGGATCGACCACTTCACCCACGGCAGCGGAGGATTCGGTCGAAACCAATCGCGCTGAGATTGCGGGCCCACGTTGCGCACGCTTGTGTCAGCGCCTTGCCCGCCGAACGTTTCGTAAAACCGCCCAATCGCATTGTGGCCGTTCGCGACGTAGAACATGTAATTCGGCGCCCAGCCGTCGTAGAACCCGTGAGTCCACACACCAGGCACTCCGCGTTTGGTCATCTCTTCGATTTCGTGATACGCAAGCACGTGCCATTCGTCGATCACCAGCGGATCGAGCCACGCGTTGTAAGGACCCGTGCCAGTCGACGTGTACAGGAACGGAACCGACTCGTGCAGGTCGTGAAGTATCGCCGGATGATATTCGAGGAACGTTCTCATCTGATTTCGCGAAAGCGCGAGCGCCATCCCCAATCCGTCGCGGTTGTTGTCGTGCGCGACGTACTTGCCCCAGTACAGCAGCGGCGGCGCCTGCTTTCCAGGATTAGCTTTGCGATAGTTGTAGACGTCAACCGAGCGGTCGCGGCCATCGACCTCAAGCGCCGGCGTGATCAACACGACGACGTTCTTGCGAATCGCATCGATGAACGGCGTGTCCTCCACCGCTAAGCGATATGCGAGTTCCATCAGCATTTCGCAGGAGCCTTGCTCGGGCGAATGTATCGAGCCGGACGCCCAATACATGATCTTATCTTCGCCGATCAGTTGCTGCGCTTCGGCGTCGGTAATCTTGCGCGGGTCGGCGAGCCTGGCGTTGATCTCTTTGTAGCGGTCGAGCCTGGCGATGTTGGCTTCGTCGCTGACAACGACGAGCATCTGCTCCTTGCCTTCCTCGGTCCGCTCGGGCGCAGAGAACACACGAACCCGCGGCGTCGCCTTCTCAAGCTCGCGATAGTAGCGATACATATCCTTGGTGTAAGTAAGCTTGTTAGGCGTGCCGATGGCGTAGCCGAGCACCTTGTCGGGCGACGGCACTTTGTCCGATGCGGGCAGGTGATCGACAAGCTCGGTCAAGAAGTATTTCTCGGTGGTGTACTCTTTGATTTTGGCCGTGTAATCTTCGTTGATCTTCGAAGCGCCGGCCGCGGTTTTGGCTTTGTCCTTCTTCTGCGGCGTGGGAGCGGCTCGGCCGGCGGTCGTAAACATCGCGAGCATCGCGCAAGCAAGCACTAGCGCGCACGATTGCCTGAGAGCAAACAAACGTCCTCGGTTCATGGTGTCCTCCATAAAGAATCTTTTAGTGCTGAAATTGTGCAGAAAGGATAATTCAAACTACAGCTGCACGGAAAGCCAGGAACCGATCATCGAGCTGCCGACTAAAGTCGGTACTCTGAACCTCGATCGCCACGTGCATCCTGTCAATCCTGTCTAAATCTGAGAAGCTGGCAGAGCGTGCTCGCGTCCGCGCCAGTGGAAGCACGGCCACGAGCGCGCCCGCCTGACGGTTAAGACTCAAAAAGTCTCAGGTCGGTTACAAAAAATTCTGCGTTCGGAATCTCCCTCTCTGCGCTATACTTCATCGCATGACATCGTTCTGCTAGCATTCTTGCGGCGCGCTTCAATCCGGGGAACTCGAGTTCGCCAAGCCCATCGCAGACAAAGTGTACTGCGAATGAACATACTTGGAACAGAGCAGCCCGATAGGAGAAAAGAGTGAAGCTACCAAAGCTGACAGCAGTAATCGAGAAGGAAGGAAAATGGTACGTGGCCACCTGCCCGGAACTCGGAGTCGCAAGCCAGGGCAGAACCCTCGAAGAGGCGGAAGCGATGATTCAGGAGGCAGTCGAGCTTCTGCTCGAAGAGGCCGATGAATCGGA
>DASXSR010000261.1:0-23205 GCA_036505875.1 Blastocatellia bacterium
TCAAGTAGAAGCGAAGGTCCGTTTTCCATCTTCCGCTGATCATCGTTCCTCATCAAGGTGAGCTTGTCGATTGCCCGTTCAAGTGAACCCTTCGACCAGGAACAGCTCGTGAAGGTCGTAAAATGGTGCCATTGTAACGGCAACAACATACGCAGCAAGCTCTTGCTGAAGTTTGATCGCTGTGTCCCCGTCCGATCACGTGAACCTTTCGAACCAAGTTGATCGAGATACCTGAATATCTCGAACCACTCGCGTAAGGCGAACACGACGAATCGCAATCATTAAAGCCAGCAACGGTTTGGGGAGCACTGAAAATAGACTTTCGGACTTGTCCTAAGCCGGCGCAAGCCTTGCGACCCGAAGTTCTTTACGACGCCGCTCCGCGTGCCAGAGATCGTACTGCGTTTGCTGGTTCAGCCAGCTCTCAGAAGAAGTACCAAAAGCGATCGAAAGCCGCACTGCCATCTCAGGGGTAATCCCGGCTCGGCCATTCAAAATCGCCGAAAGCGTCTTTCGACTCACCCCAAGAGCTTCTGCCGCTTGCGTGACCGTGAGGCCGAGAGGCTCAAGACAAAGAGCCCTGATGATCTCTCCCGGGTGAGGTGGGTTGTGCATGCGCATAGTCGTTCCTCTCAATGATAATCCTCGTAATCAACCGAGTCAGCATCCTTGCCAACGAACTTGAAGGTCACGCGCCAGTTGCCGCTGACCGACACCGCCCACGTGCCCTTGCGCTCACCTTTGAGTTGATGAAGCCCAAGCCCCGGAAGCCCCATGTCCAGCGGACTGGTTGCGGCGCCGAGGCGGCCTAAGATGAGTCTAAGTCGATCGGCGTGTTGAGCCTGAATTCCCGACTTCGAGCCGGTCTCAAAGAACTTGGCTAATCCTTTGTGCTTGAAACCGCGGATCAACAAATTCAGCGTAACCCATGAGGTTACAGATGACAAGCTATCGGAGTTGATCGCCGATGTGCGAATTGATCACACCAGAGGAGCAATTATCTTGCTCTGCTTCCCTTGACAGACTATGTAGATATCTATATAAGAAGAAATCGACATAGAGTTATGGGCAAGAAGTCGTATCTATCACATTCCGAGTCGGTCATACTGCAGGCTATTGCAAGCAGCTACAAGTATGGCTTCGATATTATGGATATCACCGGACTTCCAAGTGGAACGGTCTATCCCGCGCTGAGAAGACTTGAAGAGAGCGGGCTGGTTGCCTCGCGCTGGGAGAAAGAAGGCGTGGCGCAACGAGACGGGCGCCCAGCTCGCAAGTATTACGAGCTTACGCGAGAAGGGAAGGAAGCGCTCGCCGAGGCGCTGAAGCGCTATCGACTTCTCGAGGGACTAACTCCTCGTGTGCCCCAGACTGTCAAACCTACTCCGCAGCGCGGGTAGATAGGGCAATGCGCGATCCCGAAACAAGAGCAACTCCTAGACTCAGGCCCTATATCCGGCTGATCGCGTTGATCGGCGTGATTGTACCGAAGGCACTTCGCCGCGATTGGCGACAGGAATGGGAAGCCGAGCTGCGATATCGCGAGCTGCTGCTCGCGGATTGGGACGCGCTAGACTGGCGTCACAAGCTGGATTTGTTCGTTCGCGCGTTTGGCGCGTTTTGGGATGCGCTGCGGTTACAACCAAAGAGGATGGAGGACGAAATGTTTCAAGATGTGCGTTACGGCATTCGAATGGCGCTCAAGAATCCAGGATTCACTGCGGTGCTCGTCCTGACCCTCGGTCTTGGCATTGGCGCAAACGCGGCGCTCTTTTCCGTAGTCAACGGCGTGCTCCTGAATCCCTTGCCGTATCCCAATTCGGATCAGCTCGTGACGCTTCATCAGAGCAAACCGAATTTCGAAACGGGAGCGATGCCCTATCCGAACTTTCTGGACTTGCAGCGAGAGAATCAAACGTTTTCCGCGATGGCCATTTCACGCGGATACGGCTTTACCCTTATCGGCGCCGGCGAACCCGAACGCGTGAACGCCAGACTTGTCACCGCCGACTTCTTTTCAGTCCTCGAAATTAAGCCGGAGCAGGGAAGGACTTTTGCGCCGGATGAAGATCAGCCCGGCGCCGCTCCGCAAGTCGTCATAAGTCATAGGCTCTGGCAGCGCAAGTTCGGCTCTTCTGTTGACGTGCTCGAGAAGGACGTCATCCTCGACGACAAAAGTTATTCCGTCATCGGAGTTTTGCCTTCGAGTTTCGGTTTGCTTCGAGACGTCGATGTGTACGTGCCAATCGACCAATGGCGGAGTCCTGCTCTGCAGAGCCGCAGCGCTGCCTTGGGTCTGCATGGGATTGGACGGCTCAAGCCGGGCGCAACAATCGAACAAGCCGAACAAGATCTGAACAGAATTATGGCCGGTCTCGCCATCGCGTATCCTGCAACGAACAAAGGCAACGGCGCGAAGTTGATTTCGTTGAAAGCAAGAATGGTCGGCGGCGTTCAGCAGATTCTGGTGATGTTGTTATGCGCCGTCGGATTCGTGCTTCTTATCGCTTGCGTGAATGTCAGCAACCTGCTGCTTGCGCGCTCGACCGCGAGGACGCGCGAATTCGCGATTCGCCGAGCGTTAGGAGCGGGCCGGATGCGGCTCGTGCGGCAATCTCTGACCGAAAGCATACTGCTTGCCGTAGCGGGAGGAGCGTTAGGGTTGGCAATCGCCGGTTGGGGAACGCGGGCGGCGCTCAGTTTGTTGCCGACCGCGCTCCCCCGCGCCGAGGAAGTTGGCTTGGATGCTCGAGTCTTGGCATTCACGATTGGGATTTCGCTAATCACCGGAATTCTCTCGGGCCTGGCTCCAGCATTTAAGACCTCGCAGCGGCACGTGTCTGAGATGCTCAAAGAAGGCGGCCGCGCCGTGATCGGACGCGGAGTGCGCGCCCAGGGAGTGCTCGTCGCTGTCGAGATGGCGCTTGCGCTTGTGCTGCTGATTGGGGCGGGCCTGATGATAAGAAGCTTGAATGCTCTATGGAGAGTTGATCCGGGTTTCCGCTCGGAAAACGTCCTGGCTTTCCAGTTGGATCTCTCCCCGTCGATGCGAAGCGCCAGCCCCGCTGCGATTCGCAATACGCTGCGCCAACTCAATGACAACATTGCGAACACGCCCGGCGTGCGCGGAGTATCATTCTCCGCCGGGGCGCTCCCACTGGTAAACGAAGACGACCTCTTTTACTGGATCGAGGGCCAGCCCAGGCCTGCAACCCAAAGCGAGATGAAGATGGCCCTCATCTATGGTGTTGAGCCTGGCTATTTGACAGCTATGGGGATTCCGCTAAAACGCGGGCGCTTCTTCACCGAGCAGGACGATGAAAGAGCTCCCAGAGTCGCCGTGATCGACGAGGCATTTGCCGAAAAGAATTTCGCGAACGATGATCCGATAGGCAAGCGAATCTATGTCGGCGACGACGATCCGCCTTTGCAGATCGTCGGTGTGGTCGGACACGTCAGGCAATGGAGTCTCGGTTCAGACGACGCGTTGTCTCTGCAGTCTCAGCTGTACGTTCCTTTTCGCTCGATGTCCGACAGCGAAATCCGGGTATCCGGGATTGGAGTCGTAGTGCGCACCGAAGGACTATCAAAAGGCAACATCGAGTCGATTCGCGAGGCCGTGCAGAGGCAGAGCGGCGAGAACGTAATATCCGCGGTCCAGACAATGAATCAAGTGATATCCGATACGCTGGCGCGGCAGCGGTTCTCGATGATTTTGCTCGGCGGGTTTGCCTCGGTATCGTTGCTGCTTGCGAGCATCGGCATCTATGGAGTGATTTCATACCTTGTTGGGCAGCGTAAACACGAACTGGGCATTCGCGTCGCGCTGGGAGCCGGACGCGGTGACATTTTCCGGCTGGTCATCAGCCACGGAATGAGGATGGCGATCTGTGGAATCGGTTTGGGGGTCTTGGCTGCGCTAGGTTTGACTCGTCTTATGAGTCAGATGCTTTTCGGCGTGCACCCAACCGATCCGCCTACATTCGCCGTCATAGCCTTGGTCCTTCTAGTGGTGGCGCTGGCGGCTTGCTACTTGCCGGCGAGGCGGGCGATGAAGCTCGATCCGCTGGAGGCGATTCGTACTGAGTGAACGACGCGCGCAGGCTGGTTGAACAAGAGCTGGAGTTGTCCCACCGAATTTCCGAGCCAATTTCGATTCGCGTGGACGCACCTGCGACTCGCGCCTCTTGCTTCAGATGGAGCTGAGCGCAAGTTGCATACCGAGGCCGAGCGCGCGACATGGCTAAGCATCAATCGCCGCGACTTGATTCAGGGGCTCGACCAAGCGCGTGGTGGCGACGACGATAAGTAGTTCCTCCAGCAAAAGAGCGCGTTCCATTTGAGTCAAGCGGTTTGTCGCGGGCTTTGCAGTTTCGCCATGCTTGCCACTGCGATCGCAATCACTACGCAGGCTGCAAGCTCCCATTCAAGATTGATCGGCGTGTCGCGATTACCGACAAGATGAATCCTGCCGAACCACAACTGGTCGAGATATCTGAAGATCTCGAACCAACAGCACAACCCGAACGTCACTGTCCCGATCAAGAAGGCGAGAAAAGGTTTCGGAAAAGCTGAGAACAGGTTCTTCCAGCCGACGGGAATGAGATCACTGCGCTGACGTCGCTGCTTCAGGCTGAAGAAGAAAGACAAGCACGCGATGAAGACGATCACTCCCAGGAAATCGTAAAGCAAGTCGTTTGCAGTATCGTACCACCAATGAATGCGTTCGAAGTGACTCCACCAGTACTCATCCCATAACTCGAGGATCTCGTACCAGCCGCAATATGCGAATGCTATTGAGGCCGCGAGAAATCCCAACAGTTTGTTAGAAAGCTTGAAACCCATCCGCTGCGTTCCGGCTCGCAGCAGCCAGAACGCGGCGACCGACGAGAAGCCCGATCCGAAGAAATGCGCGAACTCGTCGTAGTCTCGCAGTGGACCGAACGGGTGTCCGTAGAATCCAAACTTGTTTCCCAACACGTCCACTGCCACCGCGATGGCGAGGGATATGATCACCAGGACCGGCGCTCGCAAGCCCTGCCGAAATCTGAAAAAGCAATAGAAGAACACTAGAAGGGACACCGTGTAAACGGCGTTGACTGGCCACTCGCGATATGGAAGACCGATAAGCAACAGCGACTTTAAGCTGAAGCTGGTGACACAGAAAGCGTAAAACTCGACCGATCTAAGCGTAGCGTTCCTTGCTTGAGCGACTGCGATGCCGGCCATTCTGTTCCTCTTTTGGTTCGACAGAGCATATCAAAAACGACATTAAAACGCGCAGCGCGTTAGAGTCGGCGACAAGCGCCTTGGTTGCTCAAGCACGAGTTTCAGGCTACCCTGATCTATCGCACATCCATTGCCGGATACGCTCGAGTGACAGAACGGAAAACTCCCGAACACACCTCTCCAAGCAGTCAAAACCTAGTGGCCGAGTTGCGGCGCTTCGCAAACTTTTCAGACCTTCGGCACTCAGGGTTCTATCGCGCACACAAGGCCGAGTTGAAACACTTGCTCGATGACCCGCGCGTCTACACTCCTGGCGGCCTCAAGCCAAGGCTGCGGTCTTTCCTTCGGGTGGTTGAATGGAACATCGAACGCGGCTCGCGGCTCGATGGGATAATCGAGGTCTTGAATTCGCATCCAGCGTTGCGATTTGCCGATCTGCTTCTAATCAACGAGCTTGATGATGGGATGCTTCGCTCGGGCAACGTGAATGTCGCGCTGAAGCTGAGCCGCGCCCTCGAGACGCACGCAGTGTTTGGCGTCGAGTATCTCGAACTCACGAAAGGCGTCGGTGCTGAGCTATCGCTAGAAGGCGAGAACATGGCAGCGCTCCACGGAAACGCGATCCTCACCCGCCACGAGTTCTCTCATCCCGAGATCGTGCGGCTTCCCCGTTGTGAAAACAATTTCGAAAGCCGCGAAAAGCGACTCGGCGGGCGCATCGGCATCCTGGTCGACTTGCATATCGGCGATGCGACGTTGGCGATCGGGAACACTCATCTGGACGTCGTCAACTCGCCACGCTGTCGCGCAAGCCAATTGCGTGCGATGCTTAAAGCAATAGAGGCGCGAACCCAAGATTCAAATGGCGCGGCAATCGTTGGCGGAGATTTAAATACTCACACCTTCGCCCGAGGCACTCGGCTGGAAGCAATGAAGAACACGGTAAGGGTGCTGACAACCAATCGCCCTAGGCTGAGTAGAAGACTTCTAAATCCCGCGCTGAAAGAGCCTGCCATCCGCGAGTTCGCGCGGTTCGGCTATGAGACTGAGGGCTTCAACGACAGGAATTCAACCAGCCGCGGGATCGTCTCTAATCTCGACGACCCGCAAGACTTGCCTCGGCCCATGAAATGGTGGGTCAAGAAACGAATCGGCCCTCAAGGGTTGCTCCTCGAGTTTCGGCTCGATTGGTTGGCGGCGCGTGGATTGAAAGCGCTGAAAGCCGCGGAGATCGTTGACGAGCAGACCGGCGTCGCGAGCGTCGACGCTCAAACGTTTATCGGGCTCACGCATAACGGATTGCCGCTCTCGGATCACGATCCGATCGTGGTTGACGTAGCCATTCCGTGATAGGGTCGATCTAGATCTCGCGATTCTATCGAACACGCGCGCGTCTCGTTGAGTATGCGTCGAGCCCGTGACTCCGAATGTAGATTAAGTCCTCAGCGGACAGGGCCTTGTACCCCGCATCGTTGACCTTCTTTATGAATGCCGCGTTGACGTCGTGATTTCGGAGCCGAATAAGCTGGTCGGCCGTTAGCGACTTGTATCCAACCTCACCGAGCGATCTGATGTACGTCGCGTCGATTTTGTGATTGCGCAATCGGACGAGTCGATCTACCGACAAGTCCTCCAATCCCGCCGCCTTCATTTCCTGAATAAAGGCCGCATTGATATTGTGATTGTGCGCGCGAATCAGGTCTTCGACCGAAAGCTTGTCTAACCCCAGGGCTTTCATCTCCGTTATGAAACCGGAAGTGATGCTGTGGTTTCGCATTCGAATAAGTTGATCGACTGTCGCGGTGTCGTAGCCCGACGCTCTCATCTCACCGATAAAGCCCCGATTGACATCGCGGATCGTCAGCCTCAATAGCTGCTCCGGCAACAAGTTGTCGTAACCCATCGCCTTTAGAGACGCGAGATAATCGTGGTTTGCCGTGAACTGATAATCTCCAATTCCGCGCCCGTCCTTCATCGTGCCGTCGAATACAATCGTTCCGGCGTCTCTTCTGATCTCGAAGTGCACCGGAGCGGCCGCCGAGTTTGCCCTCGCGGCAGAGAGTTCCTTCACGTCTTCCAGATCGAAGCCAAAAGACCAATCGAAGTTCGAATCGACCGTTCCCGGGATGCCCTTTAAAGAAATCCTAAACCTGTCGTTTTCAAACTCGCCCATCCATCCGCCCTTGAACTTGTCCTGAGCCAGGGACGTTGCCGAAAACAGACCTGCAAACAATATCGCAACCAAGAATGCGGTTCTTTTCATCGATGTGATCTCCTTATTCGTTGACTTGTAAAAGGCTTCACGCGCGACCGAAGACTCTGCCACGCTAAACTGTCAGTGACATCAAGTCCCAAAAGGTTTCGCTGCAAAATCAATCTGACCGATCCCGGCATATCAAAATGATCGACCAACGCGGAACTCACATTTCGGACGATCCGGCAAACGTCGATAGAATTGAGAGTTAACAGCGCCTCCTATGCAGGCACCGCGATTGTATAACTACCCGACGAGACACAGCTTTCGACTCGTCGTTGCCGTGCTCGTCGCGTTTACAGAAGGAGGTACTACTCTATATGGAAAATCCAAGAGTCTGTCGCGGTGTTATCTGGGAAACCAGAAACTGAAGAAGCTCGCCCCCACCAATCAATCAGCTACGGTTGAAATCGCTGCTGTCCGAGGCCGGCATCGTCGATGTTCAAGAAATAAGTCTTGAGGCCTGTGCTTCCGCTGTCTCGCTCGAATTCCTCGCCTGTGCTTTGAAGTCAAGCCGTTGTAGAGCTTCTCTCCCCATCGTAGTATTCGGTAAGGGCTTCATGATTGATATTCACACTCATATCTTGCCCGAGGTCGACGACGGAGCACGCAGTCTGGACGAATCGATTGAAATGTGCCGCGCGTCGGCCGCCGACGGCGTCAGTGTGATGGTCGCAACACCTCACGCTTATGATGGCGTACACCACACGCATGCCCCCGATTTTTTGCGGCATAAAGTAGATGAGCTAAACAAGCTGCTGAATGGCGATCCGAAGATAATGCTCGGATGCGAGCTTCGGTTCACGCACGAACTCGTCAAACAAATTTGCGAGACTCGCAGCGCGCCGACCATTGCCAGTGGGCCTTACGCGCTCGTCGAGTTTCCTCACGCGGTCGTTCCGGCAGGAAGCGAGCGCCTGCTGTTCGAGCTTATGGGCAACGGAATTACGCCGATCATTGCGCATCCGGAGCGCAACTTTATGTTGATGTCGGAGCCTGAGCGATTCTACGAGATGGTCTCAGCGGGCGTGCTTGGTCAGATGGACACTGGCTCGATCGCGGGCCAGTTCGGGAAGAAGGTCGAGCACGCATCGCGAGTGATGCTCGAAAACCGGTTGATACATTTCATTGCAAGCGACTGCCACAACATGCGAAATCGTCTGCCGGGAATGTCGCCTGCGGTAGCTGCCACTGCGCAGATAGTGGGTGAAGAATATGCCCGCGCGATGGCCGAAGCCAATCCCTTGGCGGTCGTAGAGGGAAAACCAATCTCAAGTCGCCCGAATCCCACCGTGCCGCAGAAGAAAAAGAAATGGTCGTTGTTTGGACGAAAATGAAGCGGACGCGATCAAATCTCGAAATTCAAACGTTCCAATCTCAAATTTCAGATTCGAGATCTCAGATCTGCTCGGCATCTGTGGAGCGGCTCACCGATTAGAAAATTCAACCAACTGCTCCAGCTTGTTAAGCGCTTTCCCGTTGTCGATCGATTCTGCGGCGAGCGACACCCCTTCTTTCAAATCAGTTGCTCTACTCGCCGCAACAAAGGCCGCCGCCGCGTTCAACAATACGATGTCGCGCCGCGGCCCGCGCGCGCCGCGTAGGACTTCAAGAATAATCTCGCGGTTCTGGCGAGCGTCACCTCCTTGAATTTCTGTAAGGGTTGCTCGCGAGAGGCCGAAGTCCTCGGGCGCGACAAAGTAAGTCGTCAATTCATCGTCTTTCAATTCGGTAATCTTCGTCTCGGCAGTGATTGTGATCTCGTCGAGCCCGTCGCTCCCGTGGACGACGAGCGCTCGTATCGCGCCAAGCTCGCTTAGCACGCTGGCCAGCAACTCCGTCAGATGTGCAGCGTAAACTCCGGCGACTTGCGTGTTCGCGCGGGCCGGGTTCGTAAGCGGCCCGAGCATGTTGAAGATCGTTCGAATCCCCATTTGTCTTCGAGCTAACGCTACGTACTTCATTGCGTCGTGAAGCAGCGGGGCGTGAAGAAAGCCAATGCCGACCTCATCAACGCATCGGGCGATTCGATCGGGGGAAAGTTCAATCTTCACGCCCAGCGCTTCCATTACGTCGGCGCTGCCACACTGACTGGACACCGACCGATTGCCGTGCTTGGCTACGCGCACACCTGCACCTGCGACGACGAACGCCGTTGCGGTTGATACGTTAAAGCTTCCGCTGACGTCGCCGCCGGTCCCGCAAGTGTCGATGAGAGCCTCGCGTCCGGTTCCCCCAAGTTCGGCGCTCACCGCTCCCCGCGGGCGGACGCGCGAGGCTTTGCGCCGCATCACTCGGGCGAAACCGGTAAGCTCGGCTACGGTCTCGCCTTTCATTCGAAGCGCGGTCAGCAGCGAGGCGATCTGCGCATCGGTGCACTGCCCGGTCATTATCTGTTCGAGCACCGACTCGGCTTCTCCAACCGAGAGGTCCGCGCGGTCGACGGCTTTCTTGATAGCGTCGGTGATCGTCATTCTGCTCACCCTAACACGATGGGCCGCGCAGTGTTAACCCCCTCCTTTGCGCCCGCGCGCTCTCCAGCCGTCTTTTTCAAACCCTGTCCATTCTGGCAGCGTCAAATAAGCTGTGATGGGGTGAAATGAAAGAAGAGCATTATGGTCGAACAAAGAGAACTCTTTCCAATGCAGCCAATCGCGATTAGAAGGCTGCGGACACGCGGCAACGTAGCCGGATTCGCGCGAGTGAATAGAGTAACACTGCTTCTGAGGTTCAGTCTGGCTGCGATCTTTTTCTGGTTTGGGATGTTGAAACTTGCAGGAGTCAGCCCCGTCGTCAGCCTGCTGCGCAACTCGGTTCCGTTTCTGTCGGGATCACCCTATATAGAGCTGCTTGGTCTAGCGGAGATCATAATAGCGATCGGGTTGGTGATCGAACGGCTTGCCAACCAAGCCGCGACATTGATGATACTTCATCTGTTTTGCACGTTGAGCGTTGCGATAATCGCGCCGACTGTCGTCTTCGCGCCGGCATTTCCCGTGCTGACAATGGACGGGGAGTTTTTGGCGAAGAACCTCGTTTTGATTACCGCCGGTCTGGTCGTCATCTCTCGCGATCGTTAAGATGCCGAAGAGGCGGATTGAATCGTGAGATCGTAGCTGCAGACTGTGATTTTATCGCCCGGCCCCACCGCTGCGCTTTCACCCATCGCTACTTCCTTTTCATCGTTCAAGACAATTGCGTTAGCGCCTCTGCAAGTGAGCGTGTACCCGTCGCCTTTTTTCGAGATAGTCGCGTGCTGCCGGCTGACTTCGAGATCACCTTCGAGCCGCAAGTCTACTGCGACATGACGCGAGCCTCGTCCGATGGTGATCTCGTCCTTGAAAAACTCGCGCACATCGGGCGGTGCGGCGTCAGCGCCGGGAACTCTGCGGTAAACGCGCACCGAGAAGTTTGGCACGAGCGGGGCGAGCGGCTTGCGTTGACGCACGATGGTCGCTTCGTCGTCGATCCGGTCTGAAACAGTCACAAGGTCGTCCGCGCGTTCGGCTCGCTTGCGAGGGTTTACCATCGTCTTCTGCGCTTCGGTGTCCCACACGTGCTGCACGCGAAAGCGGCCAGCCTCGAGCGCCGGATCAACTCGAAGCTCAACGGTCAACGTGCGCGTTTGAAACTCATTTTCGCCCGCCAGTTCCTTCGCGCGTTGCGACAAGACGTGATGAAGGCCGCGCTCGAGACCTTCGCGCTTCTCGCCCTGCCATTCAGCGTCATCGCCCGGGCTCAGGAAAACTACGTACTCGCGCGGCACGTAGGTCGGTCCGCCCGGCGGCGTGAACATCTCGCGCTGCATGCAAGCTTCTATCTCGCGCGCGACGGCCACGAGAAAATCATCCCACTTAGAGCGCGGGCGAGGCTGGCCCTGTTCGTCGAAGTCTTCCTCGCCGTCGATCCATTTTCTTAGACTCTCAAACCATCCTGGCATCATTTCCTCCAAGAGACCAACCACGGGGAACACGGGGAGCACCGGAATTTTCTTTCCAAATGGTCCGTGCTCCCCGTGTTCTCCGTGGTTCTATTCTCAATCCGATCTCACGTATCTTCCATCAACCCATCCGCCGTCGGGCGCGTTATCGGGAGCGCCGTCTGCCCACTCTAACACTTTCACTCTCACCCATCCCCCGCGTTCTTCGACGAGTCTAACTCGTGTATCCTCAGGCAGTTCCGCCAGCACTCGTCCAAAAGGATCACTGCGAAGATTGACCTTCAGCGCCCCCGCGATTCGACCCTCCTTTGCTTGCCAGGGGAGGGGCAGTCCGGCTTTCTGATCGGCGAAATGGTAATAGGTTGATGCAGCGAGCCCAATGAGAGCAACGACGAGGAAGATGATGAAAACGCGGCGCAACCAGTCCGAGGTCATGAACCCGCGCATTCGATCAAAAAATCCTCGCTCAGCGCGAAAGGCTTGTATGATTGCTCTCTGACGGAGAGCCGCCTCGTTTTGGTCTCTGACGACGATCGTTTGAGCCTCAACTTGGTTAGGCGGGTGTTCCACAGAGCCGAATGCGCTAGTTTTTTCTTCACCTCTGCTCCTCTGCGCCTCTGCTCCTCCGCTCTCGTGCACGCTCGCCGCCTCCACGTAGCCCGGAAGTTCGACTACGATTTTCGCTTTGTGCGGACCGGAAATTTCGCGAGGCGGATTCGCCAACACTTGAAAGTTCGGCCGCGGGGCAGCGCGCTCGACTGTGCTTGTAGGGCTCAAACGCGGACGCACTACTGTGGCTTCGTCATCAAATTCGTTGCCGGCGGCGCCAAGCAAACGCACTCGAGCGAAGTCTCCCCAAAACTCGTCCACGGTCTGATAGCGATCCGCAACTCGCGATGCGGTTGCCTTCGCCAATACCTTCACCATCGGCCCCGACCACGGTTCAGGGTCCAGTTCGAACGGAAGCTCGGTTATCGGCTCGCGCGAGAACTGCCGCGGCGCGCGACCCGTCAGGGCGGTATAAATAGTCTTTGCCATCGAGTAGACGTCAGCCGACGGCGTGAGCCTTTCATTCTGCTCTCCCGCCTTGACGTCAGGATGGTGTTCGGGCGGAGCGTAGACATTTGTTCCGACGCGAGTTATCTCGCACGCGTCGTCCAGCGACATTTTGGCGACGCCAAAGTCTGCGACTTTTATTACCTGCTGATCGGCCGACAGCAGCAGGTTGTTAGGCTTGATGTCTCGATGGATTACCTGCTGGCTGTGCGCGTAAGCGAGGGCCTCGGCGACTTGCTCGAAATAGAACAACACAGCCTCGAGGGCGAGCGGTTGCTTACGGCACAACGACCACAAATCGCCGCCGGGCATGTACTCGATCACCAAATAGTGGAACGGCACACCTTCAAGATCAGCGGCGGTCCCGTGCCCGAGTCTCTGGATTATGTGAGTATGCCGGACCCGATCGAGCGCCATTGCCTCGTTCTGGAAGTTCTCAACCAGCGTCTGTTCAAGCTCCGGATCGGGCGTTCCCTGAAGCGAGGTGTTCAGCGATTTGATTATCACCGGTTCGCCCTCGGTCAGTTGATCGTAGGCGAGAAAGATTTCGGCGTAACTTCCTCGCCCCAGGCAGCGCTCCACCAGGTAACGATCATCAACCAGGCTGCTTTCTAGTCTGAGCTCCGGCACGTCTGGGCGTCGAAGAATTGGGCTTCCTGTATGGGCGGCTCTCTGTGGCCGCCCCTCTTGGCAGGTGCCTGCTTTTAGCAAAGAGGGGCGGCCACGGAGGGCCGCCCATACAAGCTATCTTCGATCCTCCTTACCACTTGTGATTCCGTGTTCATCCTTGCGACGCTCCTCGGCGTATCGAGAGAGCGCCGTTGCTGCTTTTGCCTTCTCGCCCATGGCCTCGTACGCTGCGGCCTGATGAACGTATGCATCTCGCATGGACGGCTGCCGGGCGATCGCCTCGTCGAAGCTCTTCACGGCGGCGGCGTAGTCGCCTTGCTCCAGCAGGGAACGTCCGAGCCAATACGACGACACCGCGTTTGACGGGTCCCTCTTCGATAAGGAATCGAACTCTATTGCAGCGGCCCGGTAGTCACCTCTTTCGAAAGCGTCCCGTCCGCGCTGCAGTGAATCGGCAGCCGCGGCGCTCGAGCCAGGGGCTTTTTTGTTCATAAACTCCGAAGCGCGCAAGCCTCCATAAAAAGACCCCGCCATCACCACCAAAACCAGCAGGGCGTACATAAACACTCGCGATGCTCGCTTGTCGCTCTCGACTGTTGAAGTTTGCCGGTCGAGTGGCCGTATGACTTCATCTGCCTCGGGTCGCTGTTGATCGAACTCGACGTGAATGCGCCCGCTGCGCTCGGGTGATCGCGAGACCGCCGAAGCAGCGGCGATCTGTGTGGTGACCTCGCGTCTCGTGCGAGGCTTGGGCATTCCGTCATCAATCGCGATGATCGGAGTCTGCCGGGCGCGTCCCATTTGTACGACCACTGCTGTTAGGTTGTCGTCGGCGCCGCGCTGGGTAACGATTCGTTTCAGCTCGTCCGCGGCCCGCTGCGTGTCTTTGTTCTCGGCTAGGACTCGGGCGATTTCTTCGTCGGACATATGCCGATAGATGCCGTCGCTGCACAGAAGGAATCGCGCGCCGTCGCGCGCGTCTATCGATTTGATCTCCACTTCGACCCTGTCTTCGACTCCCAGCGCCCGGTTGATTACATTGCGGCTCGCGAGTTCGGCTGCCTGTTCCGGCCCAACCCGACCGGCCCGCAGGGCGTCGTTGAGATCGGTGTGATCGATCGTCTCTCTGCTAAACCTCCCGCCTTCGAGACGATAAACGCGACTGTCCCCGACGTGAGCGATGGTAACTTGCCTGCCGTCGATGTGAATCAACGCGACGGTGGTCGCCATGGTTTTATAGGCGGGATCGCTCTCAGCCATTTCAAAGATGTCGCGGTTGGCGAAGTCAATCGCCCGGCGTATCAACTCGGCTGACGAGCCGTCAGGCGAGCGGTGGGTCAAGGCTTCCTCGATCGTGTCGGCAGCGGTCTGGCTTGCCACCTCGCCCGCGCGCTGGCCGCCCACACCGTCGAATACGGCGAACAGCCCGTGCTTTGCCACCGCCAGAAACCGGTCCTGGTTCACGGGGCGCTTGGGGTTTAGCCCTCGATCACAGACGTAGCCGAACTTGAGATCCATAGCTCGTTTAGATGCCGGCGATAGTTAATACGGCTGCGGCGAGCCGCGCGTTCGTCGGTCGAAGTATTTGATTCTGATCGCTGCCGAAGATATTCTAGCACTCCACAACTCACTCGGTGAAAGCGAGCGGACCATGCCTGAAGATCAACACAGCGAGATTGTCGTCATCAGCGAGCCGATCAACGCTGAGCAATTGACCGAGATTGCCGCCGAGCGGTTTGGCGACATGGTAAAGGCCGTCGTCGACATCAATCGCCGAATGCTCGCGATCGGAGGTGGCATGCACTCTGATGAGGAGGCTGTGCTCTTGGAGCAGGGCTCCGCGCAGACTGATCTTTGGGGCATCAACATCTACCCTGACAAGCCGAGGTCCGAATGGATAGAGTTTGATTCTCTGATCAACATCAGGCCAAGACAAAATAATCGCTCGCGCGTCGTAGAGGACGCCGGAACGCGAGGACTGATTCAAGAGATCGTTGATTCGCTGATACTATGAAACCGTTGATCCATAAAGAACTCGCCGACGGACGCTGGTTCACATTCTCGATTTACGAGCAGCTTGGCAACGTTGGGAGCGAATTCGAGCGCGCGGCACGCGCGTTCGAGCGCGGAGACCATGAACAATTCGAGAAGGCGTTTGAGCGAATGCTCGAGCTGGTCGACCTGACCGTCGAAGATCCGAAGTGGCGAAAGGGACGACGGCTCCGGGAACTCTTGCGATTACGCGAAGAGGTATGCGACGTATTCCACGGCAATAAGGTCATTGGCACTTCTATCGAGACTCTGAAGAAAAACTTTTTGTACTTTGGCATCGCCGCCCGAGCGGGTCGGTAAGGACTTCTCTGGTAGAAGCGTTTCAGCGATTCTCAGGGCGAGAACACATTGCGTTATCAATAACCTTTTACAGCTTCTGTCTGCAGGATGAAACGAATCCCGGCAACTCTGTGCTGGTCAACGCGATTACCGGCGAGTACCTGTTCGCTTGTAACGGCGTAGTCGTCGCGACAGGTAGAGGAACGCTGATCCTCAAGTCGTGCATCGGAACCGTCGAGCACCACAAGGGGGATCGCAGAGTCTTGATCTCGTGGGACACGACTGCGAACGGCGGCAAGGGCGCGGGCAGCAGCATTTGTTCAACTCCCGCCCAACAACGCCAAGTACAGGATCACTGATAAAGATATGACCAACGACACTTGCACGCCCCCTGTGCAAGCGTTTGCCCCAGACGCCCGACGGATCATTTCTTCGTCGGCCGAAATTCCAGCGTTAGAACTTCTCCCTCTCTGAGCTCAACCGCTCCCGTGAACACCAGAAGCCCACGCCCAAAGCACATCCGCAGTCTCCTGAGTGCTCCGCGGTATGAACGCCCATCGTCACGCGTGAACATCACATCGCTTCCGCTCTCGGTCTTCAACAACTGAGAGAATCGTTGGCGATCCGCAGCGTTCTTATGATGAACGATGGCATAGTGGACTTGCGACAGTTCCTTCTCGCTCCCGCGGTATGTACCCGACACTTCCAGCACCCGGCAGTCAAGCTTCGTCGGATTTGGGTCTGCCCTTGCGACGCGTCGGCTGAAAGCAATCCAACAAGGAAGAAGGTGACGAGCAGTCGAATTTTCATTAAGCCTCCCGAGTACACATGCCGTTTGGTGACGCTAGATTTGACCTTGTTTTACAAGACGACCATCTTGAGTCCGGGAATGTCGGCGAAGTCCTTAGCATTCGACGTAAGTAATCGGAAGTCGCGTTGGATAGCCTGTGCCGCCAGCCACAGGTCGTTAACCCGAACGTACGGGTCCCTTCCGGCCTTTTTGATCTTTGCAGCCAGCATCCCGAACGTCCACAAACCTTGCGGTGCAGACGGCTATTTGAGTAGAGGATGGCCGACGCTCGACGCGCGTGGAAATCAGATCGGCAAGGCATCAGCCGGACGCTTCACCTCCTCTCTGAGAGCGCCTCACTCGTATCGCAGCGCCACCATCGGGTCCACTTTCATCGCGCGGCGAGCTGGCACGAAACAGGCTCCCAGAGCCACTCCTGCCAGAAGCACTGCAATCAGGACGAAGGTTGCCGGGTCCGTTGCGCTCACGCCATACAGCAGCGTCGTCATCAATCTGGTCAACCCCGCCGCCGAAATCAAACCGATCAGGATGCCGGCGCCGACGAGCTTCATGCCATTGCCAATCACCAGCTTCAACACTTCGGGCCAGCTCGCTCCGAGCGCCATGCGAATCCCGATCTCATGAGTGCGTTGAGTGACTGAATACGAAATCACACCGTAGATCCCTAGCGCCGCCAGCACCAAAGCCAGGCCGGCAAAAATGCCGAACAGCACCGTGTTCAGTCGCCGCTGCGCCATCATCCCGCCGAGCAGTTGCTCAACAGTGCCGATATGGGAGACGGGCTGATCGCGGTCCATCGACCAGACCACGTCCCGGACGGTGGTCGCCATGCTTCGCGGATCAGGCGCCGTCCTGACCACGAGGGACAAGAAGCCGATGAACGGTCTCTGGGTATAGGGTATAAAGGTCTCGCACCGCACAGCGGAATCCAGTCCCGTGCGACGCATATCGTTCACCACGCCGACAATTGTCCACCACGGCGCGTCTGAGGCCGGAGGTCCGAACTTCAAGCGCTTGCCCAACGGATCTTCCCCGGGCCAGAAACGTCGAGCGAAGGTATCGTTAATCACCAGGACCCTTGGCGAATTCGGGCCGTCCTGTTCAGTCAGCTCGCGGCCCTTCAGCAGCGGAATGCCCATCGTTCTAAAGTAACCCGGCGTGACAAAGTCGATCGGCGCCTCGTCCTGTTCTGCAGCGGGCACGGGCGGTCTTCCTTCAATCGTGAAGGAAGAAGAGTCTGGCAATCCTTCGATGAAGACCGAAGTGATGGCCCCGGCCGACTCCACACCAGGTAACGCCTCGACCCGTTCGATGAGCTGCCTGAAAAACGCGGCGCTCGACCCGCCCTGATACTTCGAACGAGAGAGCTGAATATTCATGATCAACAGGCGATCCGGATTGAAACCGAGATCGACCTTTTGAAGCCGAACGAAGCTCTTAATCATCAGGCCCGCGCCGATCAACAACACAAGCGAGAGCGCGACCTCGAATACAACCAGCGTGTTTCGAATGCGACGGCCTGCGACGCCTCCCGAAGCGCCGCGCCCACCTTCTTTGAGCGATTCGTTCAGGTCGAGCTTCGAAGCCTGAAGCGCCGGGGCGAGCCCGAACAACAACCCGGTCAGCAATGAGATCAGCAGGGTGAAGCCGAGTACTCTGAAATCGATTCCGATCTGATCGCGTCGCGGAATGTCTTCGGGACTGAGAGCGACCAGCGCTTTCAATCCCCAATTCGCGATCAGCAATCCTGCCGCGCCGCCCAGGGTCGCAAGCAATACGCTTTCTGTCAACAACTGCCTTATCAATCGCAAGCGTCCCGAGCCAAGAGCAGTTCGAATGGCTATCTCACGCTCGCGCGCCGCAGCGCGAGCGAGCAAGAGATTAGCTACATTCGCACAAGCAATCAATAATACAAATGCGACCGTTCCGAGTAGCACCAGGAGCGCCGGGCGAACTCCCCCCACGACCTGCTGATGAAGCGGCACGAGATTCACGCCGTAGCCTTCCAGATCAGGAAATTGCTCGACCAGGCGCGAGGCGATCGCGCCCATGTCTACTCTCGCTTGCGCAAGCGCGACGCCTTTCTTCAAACGGCCGATCACCTGATACGAGAACCCATAGCGAGAATTCTTCCGATTCGCGTCGGTCGCAAGCGGCGCCCAAAGCTCGGCGTCCTTGTGCGGGAACCTGAAGCCCGGCGGCATCACTCCGATCACCGTGCGTTTCACATCGCTGAGCGAAATCTCGTGGCCGAGAATGTCCGGGTCCCCGCCGAATCGCCGCTGCCACAGTCCGAAGCTCAGTATCACGACCTTATCGTGGCCGGGCACTTCTTCTTCCGCTGAGAACGTGCGGCCGACGAGCGGCTCGACACCCAGAACGTCGAACAAAGAAGGCGAAGCCATCGTCCCGATGATTCGCTCGGGCTCGCCGACGCCGATCAGGTTTACGCTGATGCCGTTGAATGCCGCCAGTTGTTCGAACGACTGATTCTGATCGCGATAGTCAGAGTAGTTGGCGTAGGAGTGAATGTCTTGATCGACGTTTATGCGCCGATTGTCCATCCATACCATCACCAGACGGTCAGGATCACGGTATGGAAGGGGGCGAAGCAGAATGGAGTTGACGACGCTGAAGATCGCGGTGTTGGCGCCGATGCCCAGCGCGAGCGCAGCGACCACCACGATGGTGAACGCGGGTTGCTTCGCCAACATGCGAGCGCCGTAAAGAAGATCCTTCCACAGATTCTCCATAGTTAAGTGATGCCAATGGTTCGTGATCCGTGAAACGTGATACGTGATTCGTGATCAGCAGCTTGATCCGGTCACGCATCACGCATCATTTGTCATTCGTACCTCAGCAAGATTATCGGGACCACCTT
The DNA here is from genome assembly GCA_036505875.1 of Blastocatellia bacterium. Classification (GTDB taxonomy): domain Bacteria; phylum Acidobacteriota; class Blastocatellia; order UBA7656; family UBA7656; genus Onstottus_A. The sequence continues at coordinate 19,133 of DASXSR010000261.1, forward strand.
TGAAACTTTTCGCCCCGGATAGTAGCTCGCGATCAATGCTACCAACACCAGTATCGCGGAAGTCAGGACAAAGGTCGTCGGATCGACTGCGCTTTCTTGCGCAGTCTCCAATCTTGCGGCGAGATTGTGGGGGCTGGCAGAATCTGATATCGACGCTCCTGCTGGTCTATGTCTCCTGTCCAAATAGTCAAGCTGGTAGGGTTCGCCACCGGCGCAACACTCCACCTGTACATCACGTGGCTAATTTGGCATCGAAGGCTCGGCTCGCGCAAGTCGCTCACCCAGCCCGTTCGACTGATAACCGTACTCAACCTATGTCTCGGAGTTTGGTTCCTCGGCAATCTGTTCATCACATTTCACGAGCTGTTGCTTGGCAGCGACCGCCTCGCCGTGCTGTTGCGCGTGTGGGACACCCTGGCTATGACTGGAGTTGCCCTGTTGCCGGCGGCGTTGCTTCACGCTCACGTCGGGTTCTGGGCCGCACTCGACAACTATAGAAAGATAAGCTTGCGCGCGGTCAGGCTGATCGGGGCATTGCTTTATCTGCCAATGGTTTTTCTCCCGTACGCGATCTACCGCGTAAACGCCGGCGACTATCGTCCGTACCTGCTCAAGCTGCATCTATTGCTGATTCCATATTCAATCTGGTACCTCCTGTCGATGGTTTTTTCAGCGTTGCTGGACCTATCGATCAAGGACCGCCTCGACGCACGCGCGCTGCGAGAGCGAGTGATGTTCAAGCGGCTCGCGGTGTTGCTGGTGTTGAACGGCCTGCTCGAATTCGTCGTTGTTGCAATCCTGCGTTCAGGTCCCGACGACGTGCCGTGGGCGTTGTTCATCCTGTCATCGCTGCTGCCGATCTTTTTCGTCGCCTATCACGTTTACCGTTACAAGCTTGTCGATGTTGTCGTCAAGGACAGCCTTGTTTACGCGATGTTCGCAGTAGTGTTCATCGCAGTCTATACCTACGGTGTGCGTCGGCTGGATCAGCTTTTGGTCGATCGTTTCTCGATCACGCCCGGAGTAGTTGAGGTCATCCTGATTCTCGGAATGGTGGCGCTAGCCGGGCCGGTCGTTCGAATTATTGATCGAATGGTACACCGGCTGTTTGCGAGCGAGATCGGTTTGTATCGCGACGTGGTGAGACAAGTGTCTTCTGGCGCCGAAGGATTCGGAGAGCTTGCTTCGCTGGTTCGCTACACCGAAGAGACCATAAGACGCGGGCTAGAGTTAAGTGCCGTTCGCATCTTGCCTTTCGATCCGACGGCCGCGCTTACCCCGGAGCATCGACTTGCTGAAAAGATGATCGAATGGGGCGCCGATCTGATCGAGAGCGGCGACGACCTTGAAGCGACCACAGCGACGATCGCCTACGCTCTCCGACGCGAGAGTGATCTCATCGGCTTGATGCTGATCACGGCCGAGCCCCACACTTTGACGTCGGAAAAACGTGCGATCCTTGACGTCCTGGCTTCGCAAGTGGCGGTCGAAGTCGAAACCTGCCGGCTCGTGGAAGAAAAGGTCCGATTGGAACGGGAGTTGGCCAGTCGCGAACGCCTCGCGACGCTCGGGCAGATGGCCGCGCAGGTCGCGCACGAAGTCAAGAACCCTCTTTCGTCGATTAAATCGATCGCGCAGGTGATGCGTGAACAAGACGCGCTCTCGGAGTACGATCGCGACCTGAGCTTGATAGTCAATGAGATTGATCGTCTTAATCGAACCGTGTCGCAGTTGCTTGCGTTTTCGCGACCAAGCCGCGCCGAGTCACACCCGGTCAAGCTGTCTGATTTGTTGGATGCGACCGTCACTCTCGCAAGCACCGAAGCCAAGGAGCGTGGTGTCGAATTGATTGTTGATTCTCGATGCGATGTGACCCTTGGCGGTGCGCATGCTGCGGCACTACGAGAAGCGTTGAGCAATGTTGTTCTTAATGCTGTGCAAGCTTCAGACGCGGGCGGCAAAGTAGCGATTCATGCCAGTATAGTTAATGGAGCAACCGGCACGCGTACCAGTCTCAATCTGGCCGTTACCGATGCCGGAGCTGGCATACCGACAGACTTGCAGCAGCGGGTCTTTGAGCCGTTCTACTCCACAAAGTCCCGCGGGACGGGGCTTGGGCTTGCTATCGTGCAGCGTCGAGTTACGGAGCTGGGCGGCTCGATCGAGCTGACGAGCCCTGTTGAAGATTCTCGCGGCACGCGATTTCGTTTGATTGTTCCGTTGTCCTATAAGCTTTAGCTTGTCGGATAACTGGAGAAACAATCCGGCACTTGTCCGATAAGCTTTAGCTTGTCGGGATAACTGGCAGAAACAATCCGACAAGCTAAAGCTTATCGGAGGATAGCGGGCCTTACAGAGATCGATAGTTGGTGAATTGCATATCGATCCCAAAGTCTTTCTGCTTCAGCGACGCGATCACTTGCTGGAGAGAGTCGCGGTCTTTTCCTGCGACGCGCACATAGTCCCCGTTGATCGAAGGCTGAACCTTGAGTCTTGTGTCTTTGATGAACTTGACAATCTCTCGCGCCTTCTCGATAGGAATTCCTTGCTGGAGCGTAACGGATTGTCGCACGCTGTCTTTGGCCGCAGGCTCGATCTTTCCGTAAGAGAGGGCCTTCAATGAAACGCCGCGTCGCACAAGTTTTTGTTGGAGCACGTCGTTGAGTGAGCGAAGCGTGAACTCGCTGGCTGTCGCCAAAACCAACGTGTGCTCCTTCTCGTTCAGGTCGATGCTGGAGTTCGTGCCTTTGAAGTCGTATCGCTGATTGATCTCTTTGGTAGCCTGGTTGACGGCGTTCTTGACCTCAGCCATATCAACTTTCGAGACGACGTCGAATGTGTTCTGTTGCGCCATCTTGTAAGCGTAACTATACCAGCGTAGCGGCTGTTTGTTCTAATCGGTCGGTTCAACGCTTGAGGCGGGAATTCACACAAACTGCGAAGGGCCACCTTTCGATGGCCCTTCGGATATCAACAATCTACTTAGTCTACCGGTTTCTGTGTTTGTACAAGTAGTACAGAGCACCACCGCCGCCGCCAAGCAGAGCACCGATGCCCGCGCCTTTACCGCCCTTGGCGATTGCGCCGATGCCCGCGCCGACGGCCGCCGGGCCGGCTATGGTCAAAAGCATGTTCCTGGTCGAGTGCCCGCGGCGGGGCTCGGCGTAATACCTTGCGCCGGCAACTCGCGCGCGCGGCGCGTAGTACCTGCGTCCAATGTAAGATGTTCTCCGATAACTCGAGCGGCTGCTCAGGCAATCCTGATGACCATCGCGGTAACCCGCTTTGTAGCCTTCTTCATAGGGCTGGCTTCCGCTCGACGATGCAGCCGCGTTAGTGTCAGCAGTCGATGCGTATGCGGTGTCCGATTGCGCGACTGCCGCCTGCGAAGTCTTAGCCGACTCGGCGAGCGCGGTTGGCTCGTTCTTGTGACTGCCGCTTGAAAGCCATGCTATGCCGCCCAGCGCCATCACGACAGCTATCAGGGTTGCAATGAAAGTCTTACCTGTTTGTACGTACATAATACATGCCTCCCGTTCCAGTTTTGTCGTAACTGCTTGTTTCTAGTTAATCGAAGGTAACTGGGTGCAAGCCGGATGCCACGCAGACAGGCCGCTCATTTTCGCGTCGCTCGCGACTAAATGGAATCCGGTGCTCCATAACTGAACCATCTCGACGCTGAGCACACGATATGGTTTGCTGGTTGAATGAACACACGATGTTGATGAACACACGATATGGTTGCTATTTGGCGAGGGCGATTGACAGCGGAACATGGCGCTCAGTAAAATTCAAATCTCGTGGGCCGTTAGCTCAGTTGGTAGAGCAGCTGACTCTTAATCAGCGGGTCGCAGGTTCGAGCCCTGCACGGCTCATTAACAAAATCAACATATTAGGGCCACCGGCGGGGTGGCCCTAATCATCTGCCGACACTTTCGAGGACACATTCGACAAAAAGAGGCGAGGCGAGTGAGCACCTGCAAGTCGATGAGATGCGGACGCTGTAAGGTAAACACTCTGGATGATAACGACCAAGCAACATTTATTATGACGATACGGCAGACGGTATCTAC
>DASXSR010000262.1:0-5494 GCA_036505875.1 Blastocatellia bacterium
CCCAGCCCTGGTTGAAATAGATTTCATAGATTTTCTTGATAATCACCCATTCCCAAAGAAAGAGATAGTGCTGTTGGTCGAAGCCGCGAGCGAAGAACGGGCCGGGATTAACAAGGTTGTGCAGGCCTCGCTCTCGAAGCTTCTCGGTGAACTGAATGCTCCGAGCGATGTTGGATCGAATTAATTTAACCGACACGAGCTTGTAGTCTTTCTCTCCAAGTGTTCGCTTCAACTCATACTCGGAGGAGACGCCGTATGACGGCAATAGCTCGAAGTAGAACCGCCGGCCTGTTGTGACCTCACTGCTGCAGTAAATGCCTGCATCATCCGGCAGCACGCATTCGAACGCCGACATCACCATTTCGATCTCATCGATGACGCGTCGCTCGTGGAACAGCTTCACCTCGAAAGCATCGGTTGTCCCAAAATAGAGGTCCGTCACTCTTCTTCTCCGCAGCGGCAATAGAACCGGCCGGGCATCACGCCAGAGTAAAATAAGGTAATCGATGTTTTGTATCAAGTCGCGGGAGTATTCGAATCGAGGTATGACCTGAGAGGAGTGTCTGGTTCCCACTAGCCTGAAAGGCAGACGACGTGAGCCCTCACCGTCTCGCCCAACGTATCCAAGTTGTAGCCGCCTTCCAGAACTGAGAGCACTCGACACGAAGCCTCGCGATCGGCAATCTCCATTACCTGCTTTGTCATCTCCGCGAAGTCGGCATCCTCAAGCATGAGTCCGCCGAGCGGATCGCCGCGATGCGCATCAAAACCAGCGGAGATGATTATCAGATCGGGTGGGAATTTCTTTTCGATCAACTTGAGCGCATCGGTAAAAGCTTCGCGGTGCGCGCTTGCCGACGTCGCGGCCGACAGAGGAATGTTCAGCGTCGTCCCCTCGCCCTTGTCCAAGCCCCGCTCGTCAGCCGCTCCCGTTCCCGGATAATAAGGATATTGATGTGTTGAGAAGTAAAACACGGACGGGTCGCGATAGAAAATCTCCTGGGTGCCGTTTCCGTGATGAACGTCCCAGTCGATTATCAACACGCGGTCGGCGCCATAATGGACCTGCGCATAACGCGCGGCTATGGCTGCATTGTTGAACAGGCAAAATCCCATCGCGCGGTTTGAAGTTGCGTGATGTCCAGGGGGTCTTACTAGCGCGATGGCATTATTCTCGTCGCCGCGGAAAACATGATCGACTGCAACAATGGCCGCCCCCGCTGCGAGCCGCGCGACCTCGAATGACTCCGGAGAGATCACCGTGTCGATATCAACGAATCGCACGCCTTGCTCGCAAAGATTTCTGATCTGCTCGATCAGCCGGTGGCTATGACATCGCATTATGTCGTCATCGGAGACCGGTCGGGGCGCCAGGTGCTCGAGCCTCGTCCACAGCGATTCGTCGCCTTTCAATGCCGAGATGATGACCTTCAGCCTGTCCGAATTCTCTGGATGGTGCCCGGTCTCGTGTTTAAGATAAGCGGGGTCGTAGATCAGGGCGGTCGCCATGAAGACGATTATAGATGGGCTGGGGGCGAGGGGCTAGAGAGAGTTCGTAGTCCGGCCTTTAGGCGGAAGTTCGTATTTTTGATTTGGCGATGTTACAAACTTCCGCCTAATGGCCCGACTACTAACAACCTATTCATACCGGAGCGCAATCATTGGATCGACTCTGGTCGCTCGTCGAGCCGGCACAAAACTCGCCATAAAAGCGACGGCTCCAAGCAACAACGAGATTCCCGCGAACGTCAACGGATCGTGCGCGCTCACTCCGAACAAAAGGCTCGACATCACGCGCGTAGCTGCAAACGCTCCGGCAAGTCCAACGCCTACCCCAATCAAGGTCATAATCATTCCTTGCCTGACGACCAGCGCGACCACGTCCTTCGGTTCGGCGCCCAGAGCCATTCTTATCCCAATCTCGTGCGTTCGTTGCGTAACTGAGTAAGACATCACGCCATAGATCCCGACCGCCGCTAACAGCAAGGCGACCGCCGCGAAGATGCCGAGCAGGAACATCGAGAATCGCTTCTGCAAAGCCGAGTCCGACACGATCTTGTCCATCGACATGACTCGATAGATGGGTTGATCTCTGTCGATCGAATCTATGGCTCCGCGGATGGCCGCGACGAATCCGGCCTGTGAAGACGCGCTCCGCACGATCAAATACATGTCGCGTTGCGGACTTTGCGTTTGCGGAAAGTAGTACTGCACCTTTGTCTTGCCGTCTAATCCGTATTGCTTGACGTGGCCGACCACTCCGACTACCTGTCGCCAGTGTGGCTGCCCTCTCGTGCCCTCGAAGAAGGCGGCGATGCGCTTGCCGATTGGATCCTGATCCGGCCAGTACTCATCCGCGAGCGTCTGATCGACGATCGCGACCGGAAGCGAATCCTTCGAATCGGACTCCGAGAAGAAACGTCCTCTAAAGAGCGGAATTCCCATCGCGGAGAAATAATCGGGGCTGATCATATGCGGGTCGCCGTGAGGGCTGGGCTCGCCGGGCGGCACTTGCAAGCCTTCGACGGCGAACGATGAGTTCCAGTTGTTGTTGCTCATCGGCAGGTTGTTGCCGACTGCTGCGTTCGCGACGCCGGGCAAGCTTTGAACCCGCTCGACGACTTGCTCGAAGAACGCAGCGATCTGTGGTTTCTCGGCATACTTGGATCGTGGCAGAGAGAGCTGCATCGTCAGGACATTGCTGGGATTGAATCCGGGGCTGACTTGCTGGAGTCGCAAGAAGCTCCTGATCAACAGGCCCGCGCTTATCAGTAGAACCAAAGCTATAGCAACTTCGAACACGACAAGCGTCGCGCGAATCCGATTGCGGTGACTACCTTCAGCGCCGCCTCTTCCGCCCTCCTTGAGCGATTCGTTCAGATCAGGCTTTGAAGCGTGAAGCGCGGGCACGAGTCCGAAGACCACACCCGTCAGCATCGATACCCCAAACGTGAAACCAAGGACTTGCGTGTTGATTCCGATGTCTTTCCATCCGACCAGAAATCCAGTGATGTCTTCCGGCACTCCGGTTACCAGAAGACGAATGCCGATGAATGCCAGCAGCAGGCCGAAGCCTCCTCCGAGAGCCGCGAGCACGATGGCTTCGGTCAGAAGTTGGCGGACAATTCTCGTGCGGCCCGCGCCTAACGCCGTTCGCACCGCGATCTCTTTTTGGCGGTCAGAGCCGCGAGCCAGCAACAGATTTGCGACGTTTGCGCACGCGATCAACAACACGCAACCGACCGCGCCAAGGAGTATGAAGAGAGCGGATCGAAAGCTTCCGACCAACTGGTCTCGCAAACGCACAACAGTGATTCCCCAATTCGGACCATAGAATTGCTGCCGCAACTGATCGGCCAACAAATCCATCTCGGCTGCAGCTTGCTGGAACGTGATGCCGGGTTTCAGCCGCGCAACGCAAATGAGATATTCATTGCCGTGATTTGTCGCGGCCAGTTGCTCGGGTGTAAAAGCGATCGGCGTGAACAAATCGACGTCGATCAGAAAGGCGAAGCCTTTCGGCAAGACCCCCACGACATCGTAGCTCGCTCCGTCCAGAGAAATAGTCTGACCGATGAGACTCTCCTCGCCGCCAAATCTTCGCTGCCACAGTCCGTAGCTCAAAATTACAACTTGATTCTTGCCCGGTTGATCTTCTTCCGGGAAAAAGCTTCGGCCTGCAACTGGCTGAACGCCAAGCGTGGCAAAAAGATTGTAAGAAACGCGGGCGCCTTGGAGGCGCTCGGGTTCGCCAACGCCCGTCAGATTCACGCTCCATTGGGTAGCTGTTGCAACCTCCTCGAACGAGCCGGTCATATCGCGGTACTCGATATAACTGGGCGCGGAAACGGAAGCCTGGTCGAGCTTCAATTTGGGATAGGTGTGCCAGATCATTACCAGCCTATCCGCTTCTTTGTACGGAAGCGGCTTCAGAAGTAGCGCGTTGACCACGCTGAAGATCGCGCTGTTGGCGCCGATGCCCAGGGCAAGCGCGACCACCGCGACCACGGTGAAACCGGGAGACTTCACCAGCGTGCGAATTCCGTAACGGAGATCTTGAAGAAAAGTGTCCATTGGATACCTTGCGGAAAATTGATGATACGAGGTCGAGGATAGAGGATCGCGACCGCTGCCATCGTCGTTCGATCTTCGACCATCTATCAATTCTTATTCGTATCGCAGCGCGATCATCGGATCGACTCTGGTCGCACGGCGCGCTGGCACGAAACAGGCTCCCAGAGATTTCTCAGTGCGTAGCGAGAGCCTTCTCTCTCGATCCTTCTTCTTGAATGACTTGGCCATCGAAAAGATGAACGCTTCGATCTGCGTGGGCGGCGTAGCGCTGGTCGTGAGTGACCATGCATATAGTCGCTCCCTGGGCGTGGAGTTCTTGGAGCAACTCCATCACCGCCTCCCCGTTTGAAGAATCGAGATTCCCGGTTGGCTCGTCGGCGAGCAGTATCAGCGGATCGCCGCCAACGGCTCGCGCGACCGCCACACGTTGCTGCTGGCCGCCCGAGAGTTGGCTTGGAAGATGCTTCGCTCGATGTGCCATGCCAACGCGTTCCAGGGCTCCGAACACTCGGGTTTTACGTTCGGACGACCTGAGCCCTCGATAGGTCAAAGGCAGCTCGACATTCTCGAACACCGTAAGATCGCCAATCAGATTGAAGCTCTGGAAAATGAATCCCACTTCGCGATTGCGTATGCGCGCGCGTTCGGAGAGCGGGAGGTCTGCGACTGACTTGCCCGCGAGCCAGTAGTCCCCGTCCGACGGCGAATCCAACAATCCGAGAATTGACAGCAACGTCGATTTGCCGCAGCCCGAAGGTCCGGCGATCGAAACGTACTCGCCTCTGTTGATTTCCAGATGCACACCCGAGAGCGCGTGGGTCTCCACTTCGTCAGTAAGAAAGACCTTGGTCACTCCCTCGAGTCGCAACAGCGGTTGATCCGATGAACTCATCATCCTATTTCTCCTGATCCTTTCGTTAATGAGCGCACGAGTTGACCTGGTTAATCACGGCGCTCGTTCTTCAGCCTTTTAATGTAAACAGCTTTCGACTTAACTAACGTTCCCGGATCGATACCGGGTGCAGAGAAACTGAGTCGACCGCCCGGATGGCGCGGATAGACCCCGGGCACGACGGTTAGTGACGGTCCTAGGAAAAAGGTTTCAGTGGCCGGATCTGGATCTTTTGATGCTTACCTGGCTGGCAGTGATGGTGTTTCCTTTTTGCCGTCTCGCCAAAACCGAGCAAACTTCAACCTCTGTGATCCTTGCTGCATAAAGTCGATTCTTTGCCGACGGGCGCAACAAACTCAAGACGAACGCGCTGCCCGGCTCTTGAGCAAAACGCTTCACCAATGCGCTGCTGTCAAAGAAGAATGCTGGCATTATCGGCGTTCGCGAATGATCGTCTCGGACAGCGGTTCGCCGTCAACCTTGATGGGGTCAAATGTGTCAAACTCCTGATCCGTTTCGTCGCGCGCC
>DASXSR010000263.1:0-37065 GCA_036505875.1 Blastocatellia bacterium
GAACTTAAGATTGACATCAACCAGCCGATGATCCTCCGCTGTTGACACTGCTATGCCGTCAGTCGCGTGTTCGAACAGCGCCCGATAGCGCTCCTCGCTGGTTCGAAGCCTGCGCTGTTGACTGTTCACAAGCCCGAGCAGAAGAGTTACTACGATTACGTCAACCGTAGTCGAGATGCAAAAGTGCTCGACGCGCTGTTCAATTCGGTCTTGAAAGCTCTTATCGTCCGGAAAGCGAGCTTCCACCCAGGTGTAAAAGGGTTGGCGAAGAAGCTGCTCGTATGTGAAGATCACGGCCCAGGTGAGGACCACGGTGAGGAAGGTGAAAAAGACTACGAGCTTGAGTGTGCCGAGTTTTTTCATCTTCAGTGCTCCGGCCAGAAGCCAGGCGACCGTTGCCGGCAGGATCGGTCGTGGCTGTTTTAGAATGTCTGGAGCGGTTCAAAGAGCAACGACGGTGCCGAACTCACCAATGGAAATTAATGATGGAAACGGCTTTGTGGAAACGATTTTGCGCAAACTTCCCCATAAGACTTGGGAGAAAACACGCAGGCGGGGTTGTCGGACCGGGTTGTGTTCGTAAGCGTCGTCGGACAGGAGTGCTTGGATGAACGACGATGCACTGGTCATCACATATTTCTGTAATTGGGACCGCCCCCTCCCTCTGGAGGCACCCAGTTGATTATTTGATACGGATCCATGATGTCGCAGGTCTTGCAGTGGACGCAATTTGAGAAGTTAATCTGCAGCCTTCGGCCGTCGCCCGACTCAACCATCTCATAGACGTTCGCCGGACAGAAGCTCTCGCATGGATTGCCGTACTCGCGTGTGCAGCGTTCAACGCAAATGTTTGTGTCAACAACCTTCAAATGCGGAGGCTGGTCTTCATCGTGATGCGTGCTCGAATAATAGACGTCGGTAAGCTTATCGAACGTGAGTTGGCCGTCGTACTTCAGATCCCGGTAGCGGTCTGGCCGACCATCGGCATTTAATTTCTGCATATGCTGATGTCCGGCCTTGATCGCAAGCCGCGAAGGCAGTCGCCCCCCGGTAATGATCGAGACCCCTTCAGTCATCAACCCAACCATTCGCCCACGATCAAATGATTGATGGAAATTGCGAGATTTGTATAGCTCGCGACCGACATAGCTCTCTTTCAGCTTCTTGTCGAAAGCGCCAAGAGTCTTTCGACTGTAATCATTCTTAATCAGCGCGCCCAATATCGTCTCGGCTGCAAGCATCCCGGCCTTGATCGCGGTGTGAATCCCTTTTAAGCGCTCACCGTTTAGCATTGCCGCCGAATCGCCGATTATCATCACTCCGTCTGCGGTCAACTGGGGCATCGTGTACCAGCCGCCGACCGGCATCGCCTTTGCGCCGTAGCGAATCATCTTGCCGCCCTTCAACAAATCGGCGATCAGCCGATGAGTCTTGAATCGTTGAAACTCGTGATGAGGATCGATCGCCGGATCGCGATAATCGAGTCCGACCGCAAGTCCTATGTCAATGATGCGGTCGCGCATGCCGTAAACCCAAGACCCGCCAAACGTATGCGAGTCAAGCGGCCAGCCCATCGTGTGAATGACCGAGCCCGGCGCGAACCGATCGTCGGGCACTTCCCAGAGTTCCTTGATTCCAACGGAGTAAACCTGCGGATCGCTGTCGCGGTCGAGGTTCAGTCGATTGATCAATTGTTTGGCGAGCGAGCCGCGAACGCCTTCCCCCAGCACCGTGATCTTTGAAACGATGTCGACGCCCGGTTCGAAATTCGGCTTCGCGTTTCCGATCTTGTCGATTCCTTTGTCGCCGGTGCGAACACCGATCACAGTGTCTCCGTCATAAAGCATCTCCGCGCCGGGAAACTCCGGGAAGATATTAATCCCCGCTTGTTCGCACTTCTCGCCAAGCCAGCGGGTGAGCTTGTTAAGCGACACGACGTAGTTGCCGTGATTTCGAAGCGGCGGCGGAAGGATCGGCAGCGCGATTTTGCCGCGACCAGACAAGAAGTAGACGTCCTCTTCACCGACTGGCGCTTCGAGTGGCGCGCCTTTGCTTTCGAAATCGGGTAGCAGCTCGCGCATACTTATCGGATCAAGCACAGCGCCCGAGAGTTGATGCGCGCCAATCTCGGAGGCCTTCTCGATTACGGCGATGTTGATCTCATCGAGTGGCTTGTCGCCCGATTCACTCGCTCGTCGGTTGTATGCTTCAATTAGCTTTGTGAGTTGGAGTGCGCAAGCAAGACTGGCCGGCCCTGCTCCGACGAGCAGAACATCCATTTCGAGAGTTTCACGTTCGACCGCCATTGCAATCAGGAGATCAACCTTCGCTCTTCGCCTTTTCGATCTCTGCAGTCAGCGCGGGAACGATCTCGAACAGGTCGCCAACGATGCCGTAGTCTGCAATGTCGAAGATCGGGGCTTCCGCGTCTTTGTTGATTGCGACGATCGTTTGCGAATTCTTCATGCCGACGACGTGCTGAATCGCACCGGAGATTCCGACCGCGAGGTACAACTTGGGCGAGACGGTTTGTCCCGAGCTTCCGATCTGCCGGTCCATCGGCAGCCACTCGTTGTCACAAATCGGCCTCGACGCTGCGATCTCTGCTCCCATTGCATCGGCCAGTTTCTGAACCATCTCGATGTTTTCCTGACTCTTGATGCCGCGACCGACGGCGACTATGAGTGGTGCCTGGCTGAGATCGACCGCCTGCTTGGCCTCCTGGAATTTCGGCTCGGTCTGCGTCCTGATCTTCACATCAGTGAGATCGACCTCAAGCGCCGTGACTCTCGCTGGAGCGTCTCCGGCTTCAGCTTTGTCGGCGCGATAGGAACCGGCTTGAAACGAAACCAGAATCGGCGGCTCACCAGTCACTCGAACATCTGTGCTGATCTTACCCTGGAAGACTTGTCGGGTGAAAAAGAGCTCGCTTCCTTCTGCGCGGAAGCCCACGCAGTCGGTGACGAACGTCTTGCCGAGCGATGCCGCCAGCTTCGGAGCGAAATCGCGAACCTGATAAGTGTGGCTTAGTATTAGAAACCGCGGATCGAGTTTTTCGATGACTTGTTTCAACGCGGCGACGTACCCGTCGGGCGTGTATTCGGCGAGCTTTTCATCTTCGACCGTGTAAACCTCTTCGAGTTTCTTGGCCGCGACGTCGCCGGCTACGCCTTGGACAGAGTCTCCAAGGACGACCGCTGACAACTTTTCTCCAGCGGCAGCAGCTATTCCCTGAGCGGCAACCATCGCCTCAAAGGAAGTCTTGTTGATCACGCCGTCTCGTTGCTCTACAAAAAGAAGAATTCCCTGGCTCATGTCTTCCTCGCTAGCCTGTATGGGCTGCCCTCCGTGGCCGCCTCTCGTTGGCAGAAGCTCGCACTTCACTAAGGGGCGGCCACGGAGGGCCGCCCATACAGTCTCATATGACTCTCGCGTCGAAGCGCAGTTTTTCGACCAGCTTGGCTGCGGCTTCGGCTGGTTTGCCTTCGATGAACTCGGTCTGTTTTGTCTTCTCCGGCAGATAGGCTCGTTCGATCACCTGGGCCGGATTCAAATCATCAGCCGTCAGCCCGAGGTCAGCCGCTTTCACCTCGCGAATCTCTTTCTTCTTCGCCGCCATAATCCCTTTGAGAGTTGCATAGCGAAGTTGATTGATTCCCGATTGAATCGTCAGCAAGGCCGGCATCGGCAGCCGGACCCATTGAAACCAACCGCTTTCAAGCTCGCGCTTCACCCGCACCGCGCTTTCCTCGGGTTGCACTTCCATCACGATCGTTGCGGTGGGCAATCCCAACCGTTCGGCCAGGATCAACCCGACTTGCGCGAAGCCGTAATCATCCGATTGCAAGCCGGTGAATATCAGATCGAACTTCTCATCTTTCAGCGCCCCCGCCAAGGCCCGAGCTACTGCGGCCCCGTCGGTCGCCGAGTCAAAGGCTGCATCGTGAAGATGAATCGCGCGGTCCGCCCCTTTTGCCAGCGCCTCTTTGATGGACTGTCGAGCTCGTTCGGGGCCAAGCGAGATTACGATGACCTCGCCGCCCAGCTTCTCCTTCTGGCGAAGAGCTTCTTCGAGCGCATAAGCATCCGCCTCGCTCATCTCGTAGCTGATATCTCGCTCATCTATCCATTTCTGATCGGCCGCGATTCGCAAGATCGAATCTTTCTTCGGCACCTGCTTCAAGCAAACAACTATGTTCATAAGAGTCCTTCTACGATTTTGGATTTATGATCTTGGATTTTGGATTAAAGACCCGAGGGGTTATGCGCTCATCGCCAACTAAATTCAAAGTTGAGAATCCAAAATCTAAAATCCAAAATCGGAAATCTGAAGAGGCCTAGTCACCGTCGTATCGCTTCATCAACAGCGCGGCGTTTGTCCCGCCAAAACCGAATGAGTTCGACAACGCGTACCGAATCGGCCGACGGCGCGCAGTGTTCGGAACATAATCGAGATCGCAGTCAGGATCGGGCTTCTCGTAATTCGCGGTCGGCGGCGCGACCTGATCGTGCAAAGCCAGCGCAATGATGCCCGCTTCAACCCCGCCCGCCGCTCCAAGCAGGTGCCCCATCATCGACTTGGTTGAGCTGACCGGAATTGAGTACGCCGAATCGCCAAAAACCCGTTTGATCGCCATCGTCTCAAGCTTGTCGTTGTAATAAGTCGACGTTCCGTGCGCATTGATGTAATCGACCTCGTGAGGCTGAATTTCCGCGTCCTTGATCGCGTTGGTCATTACCCGAACCGCGCCGTCGCCGTCTTCCGAGGGCTGAGTGATGTGAAACGCATCGCTGGACATTCCGTAGCCGATCATTTCCGCATAGATCTTCGCGCCGCGTGCGCGAGCATGTTCAAGCTCTTCGAGAACCAAAACGCCGGCGCCTTCGCCGATTACGAAGCCGTCGCGGTCGGCGTCAAACGGACGGCTTGCGTGCTCGGGATCGGCATTGCGGGTCGACAGCGCGCGCATCGCCGCGAACCCGCCGATACCCATCGGCGTGATCGCCGCTTCAGCACCTCCGCACACCATCGCGTCGGCGTCGCCTCGCTGGATGATCTTGAAGCTATCGCCAACCGCGTGAGCGCCAGTCGAACAAGCGGTGCATGTAGCCGAGTTCGGCCCTTTCAGCCCGAACCGGATCGACACCTGTCCCGCCGCCAGATTGACGATCGCCGCCGGAATAAAAAACGGCGATATCTTGCCAGGCCCGCCTCTGAGAAACTTCTCGTGCTCTCGTTCGATAACTCCGAATCCTCCGATTCCCGAGCCGATGTACGTTCCGACTCGAGTGGCATTCTCCCCGTTCACTCGCAGTCCGGAGTCGTCCATCGCTTCCTGGGCCGCAGCCACTGCGTAATGGATGAACGGATCCATCTTCTTGACTTCTTTTTTCTCGATGAACCTCAACGGATCGAAGTTCTTGACTTCGCTGGCGATGCGCACAGGAAAAGCGGAAATGTCGAAGCGAGTGACGGGACCCACCGCACTGCGGCCTGCCAGCAAGTTCGACCACACTTCTTCCTTGGTGTTGCCGGAGCCGCAGACGAGGCCCATGCCTGTAATTACGACACGACGATTCAATCCCTAAACCTCCAGGACGAGAAGCTGCGACGCAACCCTTACTTGGAATGCTTCTCTATGTAATCGATCGCGTCTCTCACGCTTTGAATCTTCTCGGCGTCTTCGTCTGGGATCTCGATGTTGAACTCTTCTTCGAATCTCATAACAAGCTCAACGGTGTCCAGCGAGTCGGCGCCCAGATCGTCAATGAACCGAGCGTTTGCGGTCACCTCGCCTTCGTCCACACCGAGTTCGTCGACGATTATCTGCTTCACTCTTTCTTCAATCGAACCTTCAGCCATTTGCTAGCCCCTCCCTCAAGAATGTCCGACAAACCTTAGTCTGTCGGGAACTTCGGCGCGGGTCACTCGACGACGCGACGACAAATCACAGCTTTGTCGGACACCGCTGCCGCAATTTTCCAAACGAAGATTATGACCGATGAATCAGAAATGCCCAAGCTCACCATTCAGTTTCCCTTCAAATGACTAAGGCGGCGGCCGTAGCTTCAAGTGACGCCGCATCCTCAACATTGAGCACCTGACACTGCCGATCAATCTGCCGGACCAGTCCCGACAGGACCTTGCCCGGGCCGACCTCGATAAACCGCGTCACGCCCTCATCGAGCAGCCTTCTGATCGATTCGTTCCACCGAACCGGCGACGCGACCTGGCAAAGCAGGGCGTCTCGCGCCTCGACTCCGCGGTTTATCAACTTCGCGTCGACGTTCGTAATGATCGGTACTTTCAAGTTTGCAAACGAAATCTCTGCGAATACCGACTTAAGTCTCTCGGCGGCGGGCTTCATAAGCGCGCTATGGAACGGCGCGCTGACCGCAAGCATCACAGCACGCTTTGCTCCCCTGGCTTTCGCCAACTCAACTGCCCGTTCGACCGCCGGTCTGTGCCCCGCCACGACGGTCTGGGTCGGTGAATTCAGATTCGCCGGGGAGCAGACGCCGAGCCTCGAAGCCTCCGTGCAGATTGAGTTGACGTCGTGGGTATCCAGGCCTATCAGCGCCGCCATTGCCCCTTCGCCCGCCGGTACGGCCTCTTGCATATACAGACCGCGCTTTCGCACCGCTCTAAGCGCGTCGTCGAACTTCAACGACTCTGCCGCCACCAGCGCGCTGTACTCTCCAAGCGAGTGGCCAGCCAGGAAATCCGCTCGTGCTCCTCGCTTTTCGAGAACTTTAAGAGCAGCAATCGACGCGGTGAGCATTGCCGGCTGAGTGTTGACTGTCAGCCTGAGCTCTTCGTCCGGCCCTTCAAAACACAGGCTCGAGAGCCGCATCCCAAGCACACGGTCCGCCTCTTCAAAGACCTGCCGGGCGACCGGCCATTCGTCGGACAGGTCCTTGCCCATGCCGACCTGCTGTGAGCCTTGGCCCGGAAAAAGAAAAGCGGTCTTCATAGTCCAAAGTCTGTAGTCCTTAGTCCGTAGCCCGTAGTCCGTCCTTCTCTACCGACTACGGACTACTGACTAAAGGACTGAGGACTAACGATGTCCGTCGCGGCTGGCCACCATCGCCGCGCCTAACTGAGCTTCGATTCTTCCATTGACCTCGCCCAAACAGTAAGTTCGCGCGACCGCGATTGCATTTCGGATGGCCTTTGCGTTGGACCTGCCATGGCAAATTACCGCGACCCCTTTGATACCCAGCAGCGGCGCGCCGCCATATTCCGCATAATCGAGCTTCTCTTTGAACCTCTGAAACGCAGGTCGGGTGAGCACTGCTCCGGCCTTTGTCTGAAGAGACCCTTTAAGCTCATGCTTGAGCAATCGCATTATGAACTCGAATACGCCTTCGCTCACTTTGAGCGCAACATTGCCAGTGAACCCGTCGCACACGACCACGTCGAGCTGTCCTGTATACATATCGCGCCCTTCGACGTTGCCGACGAAATTCAGCGACGAATTCTTGAGCAGCTTGAAGGCTTCTTTCGTCAGGTCGTTTCCTTTGATCTCCTCTTCGCCGATAGAGAGCAACCCTACTCGCGGGTTGCTCACTCCGACGACAACGCTAGAGTAGAGCGACCCCATCACCGCAAAATCATAAAGGTGCGCAGGCTTACATTCCGCATTTGCACCCACGTCAAGTATGACCGTCCCGTGACCGGTGAGAGTTGGAAGCACCGCGGCGAGAGCTGGACGGTCAACCTTGGGAAGCGCGCCAATCACCAGTTTCGCGGTCATCATCACTGCGCCCGTGTTGCCTGCGCTAACCAGTGCTTGGGCTTGCCCGTCGCGCACAAGCTTTGCAGCAACCCGGATCGAGCTGTTCCTCTTCCGGCGGACGGCGACTGCGACCGGGTCGTCCATCGTTATGACTTCTTGCGCGTCGACTATCTCGATGCTTGAGTTTCGCCAGGAACGATGCCCTGCGCCAAGGGCCCGGCCGCGACGATGCTTGTCGATTTCGGCTTGGATCAGCTCGGAGCGTCCGACCAGGATTACGCCGACCCCGAGGTCGCGCGCGGCTTCAATCGCGCCTTCGACCTCGCTCGCGGGAGCGTAATCGCCACCCATTGCGTCCACAGCGATCTTAAGCATGTCTACCTGGCTATACTACCAATAGGATCTACATTACTTATTCTTCTTCCTTTATCTCGACGGCGATGCGCCCGCGATAGAATCCACACTTTGGGCACACGTGATGAGGCTGGCGAGGCTCTCCGCAATTCGGACAATTTCCAAGCGCGGACGGGACGAGACGATCGTGCGCGCGGCGCTTGCCGGTCCTCGATTTTGAATGCTTACGTTTAGGATTTGGCATTACATACTCCCCATTATCAACTCAGTCTAGATTTCAATTCATCAAGCGCCGCCCAACGCTGGTCGACTTGCCGCGTTGCGCAAGAGCACTGGCCCTCGTTCAGATTCGCTCCGCACCCGGGGCAGAGTCCTCGACACCGATCGCTGCACAATCGGGCCATCGGCAGCGCAAGCTCTATCTGCTCGCGGGCGAGATCGTCGACGTTGATTACATCGCACCGATAGAAGCCTATCGAAAGATCCTGTTCGCCCAACTCCCTTTCCTCTCCGCTTTGGAGAGGCGGAACATAGAGCAACTCAAAAGACTGCTCGATGGGAACCGCCACCGGCGCAAGGCACCGGTCGCACTCGAATTCCACCTCCGCGATCACGCCGCCTATCAACTCGACCTTCTCGGCGGCGCGAGTCGCGCGCAGATTAACCTCGCACTGCCCGATCAGATGGCCTTCTCCGCCTAACAGTCTCGGTTCCCCTTCCGGGTAGAGATGATGGACATCGAGTCCCTCATCCTCACCAATCTGAGATACAACGATGTTCATCCGCGAATCTGGATCCTTCCTGCCATCATCACAGAAAAATCCGTTCGTCGCAAAAGAAGTTCATTATATGTTTGAGGACTGTGTTGTCAACCACCGCGAGTTTGTCCCCGTCAAGGACTCAACTCTTTGTAAACATTTTGAAACTTTATGGTTACTCAAGCGTGCTAACTCTGGGTATAATTATGGAGTAGCGAGACCCCTAAAGAGGAAGACACGGGCCGAATGGCAGCAGTCACTCACCAGGCGCAAGCGATTGAACTGAGCGGCAGTCGGTCGGCAGATGCGGCAAGCGATCACGATTTGCTGGCTGCGATTCGCGACGGTGACGAGGTCGCGTTTCAGGAGATAGTGCGCCGCTACCGGAACCCTATTACCAACTTCGTCTACCGTATGCTGGACGATTACGACAGGTCCGTGGAGTTGGCACAGGAAACCTTCATACGAGTGTACACAAGCGCGTCGCGCTACCAGGCGAACTACAGCTTCTCGACCTACATTTATCGTATCGCGACCAACCTGGCGATCAGCGAGCTTCGAAAGCGCAAGCGCCGGAAAGTGGTGTCGCTGTTTTCGCCCTTCACGAATGACGACGGCGATCCAGTCGAGCTTGATCCGCCTGATTTGAATATGCTTCAGGACGAGACGTTGATCGCCAATGAGCGCCGCAAGGCCGTCGCCCGCGCGATCACATCGTTGCCCCAAAAGTATCGAGCTGCCATCGTTCTGCGCGACGTTGAGGGATTGAGCTACGACCAGATAGCTCACACGCTGAGTTTGTCCGAGGGAACTGTGAAGTCACGAATCAACCGCGCGCGAAATCTCCTGAAGGAGAAGTTGAGCGCGTATATCTAAACGCAGGTGAACCATGAATAGCTGTAGGGAAGTAAGAAAACTCATTGACCAGTCGGAGAAACCGGACCTGCTCGCGTTCGACGTAACCGAACACATTGAACGCTGCAGCGATTGTGAGCGCTTCTCGAGCGAGCGAGCCGGATTGAGGAAGCTGCTGGCGTCGCCCGTCCGCGTGAGCGCGCCGGTGAACTTCGATGCAGCCCTGAACGCGCGTCTGGCTGAGGTCAAGGCACGACGCTCGTTGTGGTGGCTCAGCGCACCGGGCTACCTGAGACTCGGCGCAGCAACGGCCGGCGTTGTGGTTATGTTATTCGCAGCCCATTATATCGGGTTGTTTTCAAAACCATCGGAGCCCGCGTCGCAAACCGGAGCGATAGCAACCGGTCCGCAGCCGCCTGCCCCTAAAGCAGCCCAAAAGCGCGATATGGTCCCTTCCACGAACGAGCGAGGAGATAATTCGAGCGCCCCGCCGGAGAAGAGAATAAGGCGACGTGAGGTCGCACTCGGCAAGAGAATCGCGCCTCCCGCTGTTCTCGCGACCGATGATGGCGGGGTTGTGATCGTGCGCGGGCAAAATGGCGAAATGGACATTCAGATGCCGACCGTGAGCGTCGGAGCGCAACCACTGCTACTTGTAGGCGCCGGCCGCCGCGTCACGCCGAGCGGCGGGAGGACTTCATTTTAGCGAGACAGGGTTTTCAATGATTAGAAGTGCAATAGCAATCATAACTTTGACCTTAGCTTCAAGCGCGTTGGCACAGACGCCACGGCCTGAACCGAATGTACTCTGCGTATCGGTTGTTCACGCAATCGATCTTCAGCGAATGGTCGAGATTATGCGCCAGCGCCAAAACCTTAGGGTCGGCGTCGCTGGAGCTGCGCCGCGTTACGTTTATAACGTAACGACAGGACTAGTCATCGACGACGAGGGCCATGTGGTGACAAGGCTCTCGAACCTGGACCCGCAAGACAGTGAGCACCAGCTTACGATCACAACCACCGCCGGAACTACTCTCGCAGCAAAGTTGATCGGCGTCGATCTCGCGACCGGGTTCGCGGTGCTCGACGTGGCATCGCTAAAACACGCGATGCCAAAGATCGCAGCTGCCGGCAGACTCGCAAACGGCTCGACGGTGAAAATATTGAGCAGTGATGTCGTTCCCAAATCGGTAACGAATAAAGTTTACTTGTCGACCTCTATAAACGTCTCGCAAGGGCGGGTCGTTGCCGACAGCATCTACTCGAGGGCGCGCGGCGCACTGACGATGCTTTCAGACGGCTTCTTGGCCCGAAGCGACGGCAGCGTCGTCGTTACGCCTGAAGACCAGCTCGTGGGAATAGCTCAATATGCAGGATTCGGGCGAGCCTACCTCTTTCCGATCGACTTCATTCGAGACACAATCGCCAAACGCGTGATCGAGAAAAACGGCAACGTGCCGGCCGGTTGGCTCGGGGTCAAAGGCGAGAACGTCGCCCTGCTCTCCGATCCTGACGCAGCAGCATTGGGCCTTCAACGGAAGGCAGGCGTGATCGTAAGCGAGGTGACTCCCGAAACTGGGGCGGCTCTCGCCGGCATCAAGGCGAGCGACATAATCATCGGCGTGGACGATTTTGATATTGCGGGAACAGCCGATCTCAAGGCGCTGCTGTCGTCGTTGCCCGCCGGACGAACCGTGACGCTGCGAGCGGTTAGAGATCGCACGCCCCTAGAGATCAAAGCTACGTTGGGTCCGCGGCCATCCGGCGAGACCGGTTCGTTGCTTCCCTTCGACCAGGCAGCCCAGCGCGATGAACTCAATGCGCGGCTCGAGGAGCTGCGGGCTCGATACCGCAGCTACCAGCAGAGTCCGCCTTCAAGAGAAAGAAGCGAAGCGCTGCGCGAATTAGATCTCGAACTCAGGCAAGTCTTCGAGAGCATTCGAGCGCTCGGACCCGTGCATCCGAATCCTTACCCGTCATCTGCTGGTCCGTATCCACTCGCCGACTTTAATGCTGGAACGCCCGTCCCAGACGAGCGATTTGAGGCCGGATTCTCGGCGCGCGAGCTCACACCTCAACTCGCGGCAGCGTTTCAGACCAATAGCGGCGTTTTGGTATCAGAAGTTGCCAGGAATAGCGCTGCCGATCGCGCGGGGCTCAAAACCGGCGATGTTATCGTAGGCGCACAAGACCAGACGCTTACCACCCCAGCTCAGCTTCAGTCGTTTCTAGCGGCGCACCGCGGTGTGGTGATCCTGAAAGTAATTCGCCGCGAGACTAATACGTTTATAAGTCTCAATCTTCAGTAAAAGGGCAACAGATAGAAGATTGAGAATAGAGGATAGAGGATAGAGGGATAGAGAACCGAAGATCGCGATAGCTAACATCCTCTATCCTCCATCCTTCATCATCCATCCTCGATTCTCGAACTTGCTTTGCCCTTTTGCCTTGGCTGTGATACTTACGTTCATTCGTGAATATTTCGCTCACTCGCGCACAGTGGACGCTGATCCTCGCTTTGACCCTTGCCTTGGCGCCTTACTTCCTTCGTCTCGGCGCTTCCTCGTTGTGGGATAGTAACGAAGCGTTTTACGCCGAGACGCCCCGTGAAATGATTGCATCCGGCGACTACGTCAATCCCACTTTCAGCTATCGTCCACGCCTCAACAAGCCGCCTCTCAGCTACTGGATCGTGGTCCCGTTCTATAAGCTCTTCGGAGTATCGGAGACTGTCGAGCGGTTGCCGATAGCACTCGCAGCGATGGTGATGATTGCCGCGGCGTTTGGATTGGGTCGGCTTCTCTTCTCGTTGGATGCGGGTCTGTTTGCCGCCTTGGGTCTGGCTATAGCTATAAGGTTCGTGATGTTTTCGAGGCGGATAATGATTGATCTTTATCTGGCGACGTTCATGTCGCTTGCGCTCTTGATGTTAGTGCTTGCACAGAGGCAGCCCGAGCGACGACGGCTCTTTCTGATCCTGATGTATGCGTTCACAGGTCTTGCTGTAATAACCAAAGGCCCAGTTGCGGCAGTCTTGATGGCGATAGTGCTCGTGACCTACATCGCGCTCTATCGCCGGCTCAGGGTTCGGGAGCTGATGCTTCCGGCTGGCCTCATCATCATCGTGGCTGTCGTATTGCCATGGTACGTCGTGATCTATTTCCAACATGGCTGGGGCTATATTGAGACGTTTTTACTCAGCGACAACGTGTCGCGATATGCGCAACAGGTTTTCGGTCCGCGACGTGGAGCTTGGTTTTATCTGCCGGTGATCATAGGAGATTTCTTTCCGTGGTCGCTTTTCCTGGTTCCGCTGGGATGGGTTGCGGCACAGCGGTTGTGGTGCCTCCTACGGGGTAGAAGTCGCGAGCAGACCGAAAGCGAGGTTACCGGCCTGCTGGCAATATGGATAGCGGTGATCGTGCTGTTCTTTTCTTTGTCTAAGAGCAAAGAGGACTTGTATATATTGCCGGTTTATCCTGCTGCTGCTGCGATTGTTGGGGGTTGGTTTGCCAGGGGCGTTGCCGAAAAGGAGGGACTACTGCGCCGCGCAACAGTCGTGATGGCAGCCGCCCTGGGCGCGGTTGGAGTCGCGAGCTTGTATTTCTCTTATCGCTTCAGTCAAGCTTACGACATTTCGGGCGTCAATTTGATCGCTTGGGTGGCTATTATCGGAGGGCTGTGTGCTCTCGGCGCAGGAGCCTTCAAAAGGATACGCACGGCCATCGTGATATCGGCGCTGACGATGATCGCCTCCAACTACGTCTTCGTGTTGGTCACGCTGCCGGACTTTGAGCGCTACAAGCCAGTTACTCGGGTTTGTGAGCTGATTTCTTCGGAGGCCCGGCCTGATGCGTTGGTCGGTTATTACAAGGCGGCTTATCCGAGCATGGCCTTCTATCTCAAGAGACCCATTTTCGAATACAAGGAGCAGAAAGACCTCGAAAACACGTTCGCTTCAGGGAAGGAAGTGTTCTGCTTGATGGCTGAAAGCGATTACGAAACATTAAAAGAACAGCTTCCCCCGACGGTGCGGGTGCTTGCGAGCTATCCGATATTTAAAGTAAAGTTAAAACGCATTCTTGATCGAGTCGAGCCTCCTCAAGTGGTGCTGATCTCCAACAAAGGCGGAACGAACGGCGCACAATGAGAAAGAGCGTCCTGCTGCTTCTAAAGATCGTCTTCAGCGTCGGAATTCTGGTTTACATATTCACCAGAGTCGTGCGAATAGGCGATCTGTGGGCCAACCTGAAAGAGGTCGATGTTTCTTACATGGTCGCAGCAATCGTCGTCTATCTTTTGGTTCAAACGGTCAGTGCCTATCGCTGGTACCTTTTGCTGAAGCCGCTCGACATCCGGATGAGCTTTCGCAGAACTCTGGCGCTTTATTATCTGGGAATGTATTTCAACTTTTTCCTGCCGTCCGCGATTGGAGGAGATGTCGTTAAGGTCTACTATCTCAACAAGGAGACTCGCAGACTGAGCGCGTCCACTGCGTCTGTATTTGTTGACCGAGACATCGGCATGGCCGGGCTGCTGTTGGCAGCAACGGCAGTTGCCGCTTACGGACGAACGCGAATCCCGCCGGAGAATGGGGTGCTGCTGGCCCCGGTATTTGCCCTTATCGGGATCATTTTCGTGGCGGCAAACCTCGCTCTGTTTTATCGGCCAACATACAATCTGCTTCATCGGACATTGAGCTTGTTCAGGATGAACAAGGCCGACGAGAAAGTAGAACGGCTCTTTGGTTCTGTTAATTCATATCGAGGCAAGTGGCGCTTGATGGCGGTGACACTGCTGATCTCGCTCGGAGTGCAAATTGGATGCGCGGTTGTGAACATGCTTGCAGCAACCTCGATTGGCCTGCGCACGCAGCACGGCTGGATAGATTACATGGTTTTTATCCCTGCGATCGGGTTAACTGGGATGATCCCTCTATCGGTGAATGGCGCGGGCTGGCGCGAGGCCTCTTACATCCTGCTCTTTCAGTCGGTCGGCGCGGAAGCTCACCAGGCGGCGACGCTAGCGTTGTTGTGGTTGTGCGTAATTGTATTGACGAGCTTGCCGGGTGGAGTAGTTTATATTATGCGCGGGGCGGGAAAGAGCGCGCCGATGACCGATGGCTCGATGCTCCCGGAGAGTCGTGCGCTGCCGGACGAAAAACCAATGTCAACCATATGACGCAATCATAGCGAAGGCAAAGCACCAGGAAAGGGAAGCGATGAAGTATACTCGTTTGATTGGGTTCTGTCTGATTGCGTTGTTGGCTCCGAGCATATCGTCAGGGCAGGAACACAAGAAAAAACCCAAGAAGCTCACAGAGAGGGAAGCAACCGAAGCCGATAGGCGCCCGACGATAGCCGGCTCGGGCGCCAGCTTTCAAATCGGTCCGATTGCGAGCATCGGACAATTTACCGTTACACTTACTGACGGCAGCGGCAAGGTCGTTACGGGAACGTTCACTCCTGCCCAGGTCGAAGTCTTCGAAGCCGTGCTGTTAGCGGCAAAAGCGTTCGCGCTCACAGACGAAAAAGTCGGTTATGGTGCTCCGATCATCACGCGACTCATGGATCAGCATGAGTGGTCGCTCTTCGTCGATGTAGCCAAGGTAGGCAATACGAGCAAATTCTACGTATCATTAATCGCGCCCAACGGCAAGCTCACCGCGGAAGCCGGCGAGATAACGCGCGGCAGTAAGGAGCAGTCAGCGCTCCTTTTCGACATTGTTAAACAAGTTCAACAGGCGAGGATCATCTTTACGCCACAACGGTGAGTCAGCCGTTTGCGGGTTGCGTCCGGCTGAATATCAGATTCTGCACTGTCTCAACAAAAGCCTCGAAGTCGAATGGCTTCGCCGCGGCGGCATCCGCTCCAGCTTCGATCGCCTCGCGCGCCGCTTCGCCTCCGAAGGCTGTTACCACAAGAATCGCTGTTCGGTCGAATAAACTCTGTAGTCGCATCTTCTTCAGCAAATCAATCCCATCCATTCCCGGCATGTTGATATCAGTGATGATCAAGTCGGGCATCTGCGACATCGCGGCGGCGTAGGCGCTTTCGCCGTCCGGCGCCGAAGAAACCTCATAACCGCTCATACGAAGGAGTTTCGCTAGTATCTCCCGCGAGTCTTCGTTGTCCTCGACAACCAGGATCTTCCCTCGTCCGGTCTTACGGGTTCCTTTCGGTCTCTTCATCGCACTTTTTCCTCCGCTCGTGTTTTCTAACCACTATCCATCGACGCGGCGAAAAACGGCGCAACCAGTGAGTCATTCGGTAGGACCCGATCTAGCTTCGCGCAACCAATAAGAAGATTATCACTGGCTCGACTCAGCCTCAAAAGGAAAAAGAGGGAGTCTTTGCAAAAACTCCCTCTCCCTCAAACAACCGTCTTTAGCTGCCACGCGTCTTGTGTAAAAGTTTTTTCAATAAGCGAGCGTGCGAGCTGTGGACGCTTGTGAGTGTTCGAGATTAATATCCGAACTCGGTTTGGAGTAACTACAACAATCGTGCCAAATCGCTCGCGACCCCCGGCATGCCGCAATTCTTCAATGATAGCGCGATAAACAGCACCAATTGCGATTGCCTTAGATTTTGCCCAATCGCCCCGACAGACACATTAACATCTCAACGATGAGACAGGAATGAACCTAGTCCGTCACCAATCGGGAGAGATCTGGCACCCAGAAATCGTAGACTCGCTCCCCAGAGGAGCGCTTGGCTCGAGTCAGCCCAAGCCGCCGCAATGCTTCCCGCTCGTGACCGAGGTAAGTGAAATGCGGCAAGTCAGCCGGAACGGTCCGGTACCAACCGTGTCGACCGAGTGCTTCCTCGACCTGTGGATCCTCGTACTCGGCCACGTCAAAGGCGAGCATTGATAAGTGTTGGGAAGCCCCTGGGGCCGCGACTGAATACAGAATTGACTTGTCAAAGAATGTACCGAAGAACAGCTCCCCGGTCTCTTCCAGTTCGAGTATCTGCCGGACTTGCTGTTCGACGGGCAGCTGGCGAATTGACTCGGCGCGTTCGGGGGAAATGCGCCCGAGGCTCCGCCAGTGATCGAGTCCGCGCGTCACGTTTCGCATCCACAGCTTCTCCGTATCCTGATAAGAGCGTCGTCCCGCATCGGCTGCCCGCGCGCTGAAGCTGTTGCCTTTTGCCGTGATCATGCCAGCGGCTGAGACAAGCGCACCCAGCGCCTCGCTTTGAAGCTCAATCTGGTGCTCGCCTAAGACCGCGCGACTGACCGAGAGCGAAGCTTGAAACGTTTCCACTTGGGCGGCGTCCGGGAAGACAATCACCGGCGGCGGCGTCGCCGTAGTTACAAACATTGCACCGTATTCGGCGAATAACCGCTTCTCGACCGGAAAAGATAGATGAGAGGCAATATCCTGTAACAAGCTCGTCATAACAACAGCGGCATTCGCTCTTAACCGTATCACCGCAGCGTGCGTCGTTCAAAGACCACTGAGGTGGGCAAAACTATTGACACCGCTTTTTCCCTAACTTACCATCGCAACAGATCAGCGACGCCCCTGCTGTCGTTGCCCTCCCAAGAAGCGATTTCTCAGTTTGCCCCTTAACTCGTCTTATCATCCACGACTCTGCCGTGGTCTTGCAGGAGCACTCGACTAATGGCCCGACACGTCCTTCGCATAGTCCCGATTCTACTGCTTGTTTCGGTTTTCATCTCAATCGGTAAGCTTTCCGCGCATTCCGACTCGTCTGTTTTGCACGCAAAGCAGCCGATCTACAACGCTTCTTACCGAAGCCGGTCATCAAATCATAAAGTGCTGGTTCAAGAGAGCGACCGGGACTTGCGCGAGTCACTCAGCGCCGAAGGAGCCTCGATAATCGAGGAATATGGTGCGTTTGTTTTGATGAGCGTTTCGGCTGCAGCAGCCGAGCGTGTCGCAGCCGGGTCCGATTCGAGATCTAGCGTTCGAGACGATATGAACGTTTTATTACTTCGGGCAGGCGCTTTGGATACAAGCGAAGAGGATGCTTCGGCCAACTCGCTCGTCGAATCGTCTTCTGCGAACGAGGGTCTCTACCTGGTGCAATTCGTCGGGCCGATCAAAAAGCGATGGGTCAACCAGCTAGCTTCAGCAGCCGAAATCGTATCTTACATTCCGAACAATGCATACCTAATTCGCGCCAATGGGCAGGGTCTCGCCGAGATCGAGCGACTCAGGAACAAAGAGCTTAGTTCAATTCAGTGGACGGGCCCTTTCAGGCCCAGCTATAAGATCGCCCCTGAGATCGCACTCGACCCAAGCGAAGAAATCAACGTTACGGTGCAACTGGCGTCTAGCGCCAACACCACCAACGAAATCGAAGACTTGTTCCTGCGCTCGTCAGCTTCGATGATCGAGCCGCCAATAACCGTGCTGAATTTCACCAATGTCCGCATAAAGGTCCGCGCGCAAATGCTGGACGCCATCGCGCGGATGAGCAACGTCGTCTGGATCGAGCAGTGGCAGCAGCCGGCGCTCCACGATGAGAAGCAGGGGTTGATCGTCGCAGGAAAGTTAACCGGCGCCGAGACGTCCGCTTCTAGTTATCTGGCGTGGCTCCAGTCAAAAGGAATAACCGCGACGCCGGATTTCATCGTTGACGTGGCGGACACCGGGATCGATCGCGGCGTGCTTGATCCTCAAGTCATACACAAAGACTTTTTGAACGCGGCTGGCCTGGCTCGCGTCGTCTATGCGCGCTATGTTGGAGCCGCCGATTCGGATGCCCTACCTGCCGACACTACCGGGCACGGGACGATCAACGCTGCGATTGTCGGAGGCTACAATGTCGGCTCAAGCTTCCCGTATGTAGATGCCGACGGTTATCGATTTGGACTTGGTATTCATCCTTACGCAAAGATTGGCGCTACTCAGATATTCGCGCCTGATTTCACAAACCCGCCTCTGGCCTCAATGATCGACCGGATGTACAAAGACGGCGCGCGCATCTCGAGCAACAGTTGGGGCTCATATAACAACGGCTATACACCGGAATGCCAATTGTACGATTCACTGGTGAGAGATTCGCAGCCGTCGGTTCAGGGCAATCAAGAGATGACGGTTGTCTTTTCGTCTGGCAATAAAGGACCGGGCGGCAATTTGAGCTCGCCGGGCACCGCCAAGAACGTAATCACAGTTGGCGCAAGCGAGAGCCTCAGGCCCGGCACCGATGGATGCCAAATAGGAACCAATGGCGCCGACGACATAAACTCGCTCATCTTTTTCTCATCGGGCGGACCGACTGCCGACGGACGAGTCAAACCCGACATAGTTGCGCCCGGAACTCACATTGAGGGCGCCAGGTCACAATCACCCGCCTACACCGGCAAAAGCGTCTGTGCGCTTAACTACCCGGCCGGCCAAACGCTCTACACCTGGTCATCCGGAACGAGCCATTCGGCTCCCGCCGTAGCCGGCGGCGCTGCTTTAGTCCGACAGTTCTTCCAGCAATCCGTCGGACATGCGCCCAGCTCTGCGATGGTCAAGGCGTACCTCACAAACTCGACAACTTATCTAACGGGATTTATGGCGGGAGATACCTTGCCGGGCAACAATCAGGGATGGGGCTTGATGAATGTGGGGCGCGTGCTGGACGGCGTTCCCAGGATTCTGATCGATCAGGACCAAGTGCTATCGAACACCGGGCAAGTCATAACCGTGAAGGGCAAGATTGCTGACGCCTCGAAGCCGTTTCGCGTAACGCTCGCCTGGACCGACGCGCCGGGAAACCCGGCTGCCGATCCCTCGGTCAATGACCTCGACCTTCAAGTCGACGTCGGCGGCAAGACGTATCTCGGAAATGTCTTCGCCGGTAGCGCATCAGTTTCGGGAGGGTCACCCGATCGCCACAACAACCTAGAATCCGTATGGTTGCCCGCCGGATTGACGGGCGATTTCACAGTCCGCGTTGTCGCTGCCAACATCGCCGGAGACGGCGTGCCGGGCAACACCGACACAACCGATCAAGACTTCGCGTTGGTAGTTTACAACGCCGGATCGCAGACGGGCGGGGGTGGGGGCCCGGTAGATCTGCCTCCGACTCTAAGCTTGATCGCTCCGACAGGCGGCGAACGCTTTCTGGTCGGCAGCACCGTGAGAATTCAATGGACCGCATCGGACGATAAAGGGCTCCAAAGCCAGCGAGTCGAGTTCTCGCCTGACGGCAATTCTTTCACCTTGATCGCGGCGCTGGACGGCAAGGCTCGCAGCCTCGACTGGAAGGTTCCCCAGCTGATCACGACGGCTGCTCGGATCAGAGTCACCGTTCTCGACGGCGTCAATCTACCGGTCTCGTCGATCAATCCAAACCCATTCGCAATCGAGAACGGCCCGCCTGATACAACTCCGCCGTCGGTTACTCTGCTTTCACACAACGGCACCGATCCTGTAGGCGGCGGACTGCCAAGCTCGATCAAGTGGAAAGAATCCGACAACGTTGGCGTCGTGCGGCGAGTAATAGAAATCTCAGACGACAACGGCAACTCGTTCCAGCAAATTGCCTCTCTGACCGGACCTCTCAGCGGAGACACTCAAACCTACGACTGGCAAGTCCCGGCGGACCTATGGACCGGCAAAGCGAAGGTGCGGATCACGGTTTATGACGGTGCGGGCAGTTCCGCTACAGCGGCCTCTCGAGACAACTTCGAGGTATGGCCGATGCCCATAATCAACGACGTGACCTTTACCGAAGGAAACAGACCCCAGCTTGACCTGGCGGGCAGGTACTTCCGAGCCGACGAAACCGAGATTTGGGTGGACGGCGTCTGGGTGGGCAGGATTCAATACTCTGACAAGTACTTCAGCGGCAACGGCACTTACAAGCACATCACCAGCCTGGATAAGAAGCTGAACAAGCGGGTGCCGGATCGAACCTGGGTTAAGATTGACGTCAGGATTCCCCGGACCGGGCAGATATCGCCCGCGTTCGAGTTCAGGCGCAAGAAGCCGCTTTCATAGGAACGGCTTTCTATCTGCCCGATACAAAGGTTATTCTCATAGGCTGCTTTGCGGCGTTTCAGCTCGACGACAAGGCCTGACGTCGTGCTGCGCATTCCACCGATAATTGTGGAGGCAATCTATGCAGAGAACGAACATCGCCAGCGGCACTCGCTGGGAGCCGATCGTCGGTTATTCGCGCGCGGTTCGAGTAGGATCAGCCGTTTACGTGTCCGGAACAACTGCGACCGATAAAGCCGGCAACATCGTCGGCAAAGGCGACGCTTATGCGCAGAGCGCACAGGCATTGAAGAACATAGAAACCGCGCTCCGATCTGCTGGAGCGAGTCTGAAGGACGTCGTTCGAACGCGAGTTTATGTGACCGACATCGACGAATGGGAGAAGGTAGCTCGTGCTCACGCTGAGGTGTTTCGCGACATTCGACCCGCGACCAGCATGGTCGAGGTGAGCCGCTTGATAGACCCGGATATGCTTGTCGAGATAGAGGCAGAGGCGGTTATTCTGTAACTCAGTCTTCCCCGCTGCGCTTACTTCTTCTCACGAAGTTTCCGTATCGCCTCTTTGATCGCCGGCGCGTTCCTAAGACCCGGCTCCGCTTTCAGATAACTCTCCAACTCGCGAGCGGCGGCCTCTCGGTCGCCCCGCTCCTGGTTAATTCGGGCTCTTTGAAGATACACGGAGCTCAAGCGCTTGCTGCTAAGTTCCCAAGTACGGTTCAACTCCCGGTCTGCGTCCGCAAGGTTCCTATTTTTCTGACTGACGTCTGAAGCGCGCGTAGCCAACTCGATAAGCGCCACCGCGTGGTTGAAGTGAGCGCCGACGTGAGTATCGTTGAACTCAACAGCTCTTCCAAAGGCATACTCCGCAGCGCGGAACTTTTGCTGCTTGAGCATCACCATCCCGAAAACGTAATACACCGCCGCCTCGCGGTCGTTGATCCGCCGGGACCGTTCCAGTTCTTCCAAAGCCTCGGCGTCTTTACCGATCCGATAATACTCCGCGCCAAGAGCAAAATGCGCGTCAAAGTAATCTTCGAACTCGACTATTGCCTCGCGTAACGAAGCAATGCCTTCCCCAGATTTGCCTTCACGGATCTTCGCGATTCCCTTTGAGTATGCCGCGCTGGCAGCCTTAGGAACGTCCTGAACAAACTTTGTTCCAGGTGGCGCAAGAGGAGCATCGGGACGGGGCCGCAGAATTACTTCAACCGTCACCGTTTCGTTCACCACATCCGGCGGAAGCTGCCTTCGGCTGCCACGTATCTCGACAACTTCCCTTCCCGGCAGATAGCCTGACATTGTAACAATCACCTCATACGCACCCGAGCCAAGTCGCCCGAAGGTAAAATCCCCATCGTTACCGGTAAGGACTTGGCCCACGAGGGCACCGCCCGATTCTCTCAATTCAACGATAGCGTTGTTGAGGGCGGTTCCGTCGCTGGCGCGAACCTTCCCGCGAACCATGCTGTTCTGGGCGTATCCGACGATCGGCAGCAGGAGTAACACCGTCAAAGCTGAAACGTTGCGCGTGCTCATTTGCCGGTTCAGCCTCCGAGTTGGCCTGTCCGACATTATAGACCAACGTAATGAAGTAACAAATCAGATGGCGGGATGAACGCTTCATCCGTTCCCTCGTAACTCTAAGATGTAGATTACATGCAAATGAAGCCTGCTTGACTTTGCCGCCGCCTGCCCCTAAAATCGCCTTGTTTTCGAGCGCAGGTTCTCGCCCCGAAGCAACTTGCAAACTGCAAGGAAGCAAGACCGGTTTTTGC
Source organism: Blastocatellia bacterium (assembly GCA_036505875.1). GTDB lineage: Bacteria > Acidobacteriota > Blastocatellia > UBA7656 > UBA7656 > Onstottus_A. Next base: position 22,449 of record DASXSR010000263.1, read on the forward strand.
TGGTGCGTTATGGCTACTAAAGACTCACCTGGCAGCTTGCGTATGGATGAGGCGGTCGCAGCGGGCAAGGCTGCGCTCGAACAGAGTCGTTTCGAGGAAGCCGTTAATCATTTCAAGTCTGCTCTCCGGGCGGGCGCGCGATCAAACGACGATGAAGCCGAGATCCGCTGCCTGATGAGCATCGCGCTTGAGAAGCGCGGCCTACGACGTGAGCAACTCGAAGCCGTCGCCAGGTTCGAGAAGCCAACGGAGTTCGCCCGACTGTCACAGCCATCACAAACCTCGGCGCTGGTTCGTCTTGGCTGGGGATATCATTTCAACAACGATCTTCCGCGCGCAATTGCCCTTTTCAACCAGGCGCTGCGACTGGCCCGCGAGGCCCCGGACCATTCGGCTATCGGAGAGTGTTACTTCGGGATGGCCCGCAGTTATAGCTTGTTCTCTGAGCTCCGCATAGCACGCGACCACTACATGTCGGCACTCGAACACTTCAGGCAAGTCGGGAACTGGAAGAAACTCGCCGAGTCATACATAAACATTGCCAGCATCAACGCGCGTGAAGGCGATTTTAGAGACGCGCTGCACTCAGTCAAGCAAGCGCTCACCCTCATTGGCGATCGCGACGAGCCCGACTTGATCGGCAAAGCGCATTGGTATCTGGCTGTCGTCTACGACAACCTGGGAGAAATAGACAAGTCGCTTTCCTCGTGGGAGAAGTCCATTTCGACCTTTGCGCGAGCGGACAATCGCAGTTTGCTGGCCGTAAACCAGAACAACTATGCGATGCAGTTAATTCGGTTAGGGGAGTGGTCCCGCGCGGAGGAGCTAACGCGTTCGGCGATTGAAGCTCTGCGCGAGTCAAACAGTATCGCGGTGCATGGCGGGGCGCACGACACGCTTGCGCAGCTCTATTTGTTGATGGGAAGGCTCGACGAAGCCGACCGTTTGCTTGACAAGTCCTTGGAGATTTTGAGGTCGATCAAGGATGGCGAGTGGCCCGAGGCCAGCACGCAAACCACGATCGGGCGAAGCTACCTGATAAAAGGGAACCCACAGCTTGCGGTTGCGCCCCTCAAACGCGCGGTCGACATCGCAGCGCGTCGAGGCGAACACCACGATCTGCCTGAGGCAAAGCTCTGGCTGGCCGAGGCGCTGCTTCAAAATGGCCGGTTGGAGGAGGCGCGCGAGCTCGTTGAAAACGTTCGATCTTATTTTCGCGCAGCACCCAACCTGCTGGTCTGGGGACTGATGATGCGGATGGTTGCCAAGATCGAAGCGGCCGACGGCCACATCGCCGGTGCTATCCAGTCTCTAGCACAGAGCACTTCGACGTACACACTAAGGCGAAGCCCTTATCACAGCGCGGTCAATCGAATATTGCTTGCAGAAATGCTGGAGAAACAGGGCAACGTCGAGCAAGCAACTCGCGAAGCGGAATTGGCATTGGAGGTGTTTGATCGGCTGGGAGCGACGATCGACGCTCGAAACGCAAAGCTTTATATCCAATCCCTGAAAGAAAAATCAGATGCAGCGTCATCGGTCGACACGGCTTCGCACGCCGAGACTGCGACGGCGCTTGACCAGACACTCGTCTCTGCCATGGACGGTTTCCTCGCGCAGCGCATGGTCGACGCGTCGGTCTCCCGCGACCTCTTGCTTCACGAGCTTGTCTCGGTTGTGACCGAACAGTCGCGCGGCCGAGGCGCGATAATAGCCGAGCTCCTCACCGACGAGCCGAACGATAAGGAGCCGCTGAAGCTGAGAGTGACAGCTTCGATTGGGCTGAGCCAGACAGAACAAGCTGAAGAGCTGAAGTTTCTGAGCACGCTGCCCCGCGAACGATACCAGCAACATTTTGTATATCGGCTCACAGACAATCAACAGTCAGACTATTTGCTTCACATCGTCGCTCCCTCGGCCGAGCGTTATTTGACCGGCGCGGTCAGCATTAGGCCTTTGCTCCATATTGTCGAGCAAGGGTTGGAAACTCAGGTACTCAAAACCAAGCATCGACGGACTCATGTCTTCGATACGGCGCGTGTGCTTGCGCAGGCTGAGCTGCCCGGGTTCATCTGCGCGAGTCGCGCCATGAGTCAAGTGCTCGAGCAGATTTACAAGATCCGATCGTCGGATGTGACGGTGTTAATCACGGGCGAGTCGGGAACAGGCAAAGAGTTGATCGCCCGGGCGGTGCATTCTGGCAGCTCGCGACGGATGAAGGTTTTTCTGCCGTTCAATTGCTCTGCTGCACCAAATGAGATGATCGAAAGCCAGTTGTTTGGCTTCCGGCGTGGGGCGTTCACCGGCGCGGTTGCAAACAGCGAGGGAATAATTCGCGCGGCCGAGCACGGCACGCTCTTTCTCGATGAGATCGGCGATCTTCCGCTGAGCCTTCAACCGAAGCTGCTGCGGTTTCTGCAGGAGGGCGAGATTCATCCAATCGGCGAAAGCCAGCCCCAGCACGTCGATGTGCGAGTGCTTGCCGCCACTAACACCGAACTCGAGCGCGCGGTCTCCGAAGGCAGGTTTCGCGAAGACCTTTTTCACCGTTTGAACGTCATTAGGATCCAGGTGCCGCCATTGCGCCAGCGGCGTGAGGAGATCCCAGCGCTGATTAATCACTACCTCAACGAGTACCAGCAAGACTCTGCCAAGAGCGACATAAGGCTCTCGGAGGAAACTGTCGACTTGATGGTAGTGTACGATTGGCCCGGCAATGTCAGGCAATTGTGCAATGAAGTTCGCAGGATTGTGACGTACAGCGAATCTGGAGCAATCGTCACCCCTGATGCCTTATCGCCGGAGATCATACGAGCCAGCCGCGATCTCGAGTACGCGCCCGCAGGCGAAATGAAACAACCCGAGCAAATTCTTCCCGCGAATGGATCGTCGACGTTGGCAGCAGCAGTGGAAGAGCTCGAGCGCCGAATGATCCAGGTTGCACTTCGGCGGCATTCGGGCAACATCGCTCGCGCCGCTAAAGAGCTTGGCCTTTCGCGCAAGGGACTATACCTGAAGATGGACCGCTTCAATTTTTGATCTCAGGCTACATTTGACTGCGCAAGCTCGGCGCTTATACAATCCGCCATCCATCACGCTGGCCCAAACTTGTCGCACGCCGAGGAGGATACGTTGTGGACGAACTCCTAACCAAAGAGAATCTATATTATCGCGATCGGGCGCGCAGCATCGGTCAAAAATACGTCAAGCCCATTGCCGCAGAGCTCGACCGCTCGGGCGAGTATCCGTGGAGCGTGATCGAAGCGCTTCAAGAACAGGGAATGATGGGCGTGTGGATTCCAAAGGACTACGGCGGCGCGGGAGCGGGGTTGCTGAACCTCTGCATAGTTGTGGAAGAGATATCTCGTGTGTGTGGCGGCATCGGATGTACTTACGTTGTGAATGCGCTGGGCTCGCTGCCGATCGTTCTAGCCGGCACCGAAGAGCAAAAGAAGAATTACCTGCCCGACATCGCCGCGGGCAAAAAGCTGATCGCCTTCTGCCTCTCGGAGAAAACAGCGGGTTCGGACGCCGGAAGCTTGAAGGCTCACGCCGAACGCGACGGTGACCACTACGTGATCAACGGCGATAAGAAGTGGACGACCAATGGTGCGGCAGCGACTATCTACACCGTCTTCGCGACGGTGAATCCCGAGCGAGGGACGCGAGGCGTGACGGCGTTCATCGTCGAGCGCGACGCGGAGGGTTTTGAGTTGGGCAAGCGCGAAGACCTGATGGGCATTCGTTGTGTCCCGGTTAATGAGACGCATTTTAGAAACTGTCGCGTGCCGGCTTCTCAATTGCTCGGTGGCGAGGAAGGGCGAGGCTTCAAGCACGCGATGATGACGCTTGACGTAGCTCGCCCGTTCGTTGCGGCTCAAGGATTGGGGATCGCGCAGGGCGCGCTCGATCTTGCGCTGGAATATACCAAACAGCGGCAGCAATTCGGACAGTCGATCGCTTCGTTTCAGGGAATTCAATTTATGCTCGCTGACATGGCAACTCAGGTCGAAGCGGCAAGACATTTAGTCTACACCGCAGCGCGGGCGGTTGACGCGGGCGTGAAAGATGTCTCCAAGCTGTCTGCTATGTGCAAAGTCTTCGCGACTGACACGGCGATGAAAGTCGCGACCGACGCGGTTCAGTTATTCGGCGGGTACGGTTACTGTCGAGATTACCCGATCGAGAAGTTCATGCGCGACGCGAAGATCACGCAGATATACGAAGGGACGAACCAGATCCAGCGGATGGTGATCGGCCGCGCGCTTATTCGAGAGGGTGCTTCGAATTAACTGGCGATCGCTTTGTTTCCTCGAGCCCTTCGAGCACTGCAGTAACGATCATATTTGACAACGCCTCGTAGCTGGCGTTTCCCTCCTCTGCCGAGGCAGCGCGTGGATCGCCGAAGTAAGCCTCAGTTCCACCCGCTTCAGCGAAGCTCGTTGCGCCTTGCTTGATCTTTTCCGCAATCGAGATCGGCACGTGTTCAAGTGACTTGCGGATCTCCTCTCGCAAAAGCTCAGGCCGAGCCGCCATAACCAATGAAGTCTCGTAGGATCCGGCGTGACAATCGCCCCGGCGAAACTCTTCAGTGAGCCTCTCAGCCCAGCGCCGCTTGCGCTTGTCGGGGAACACAACCGCGCAACCCGTTTTCGATTTCACATTCGCGATCGCATCGTTGATCGACGCGATGTGCTCAGGCTCGAGGTGCGAGTTGGCTATCGCGACCAATCTGGCGCCTTGATTGGAGAGCGAGACGCAGATGTCTTGGATCAACGCCGTTGCCGTTTCTTTCCTGATTGAGATTGTGCCGGGAAAGTCGCCGCTGAAATCAGTGACGCTGTAGGCAATAGCAGGCAGCACGAATGTCTCGATGCCTCTTTCTTTTAGTTTGTCACCCGCGCGACGCGACATCTCTTCGGAGATGATCACATCAGTCCCGAGAGGCAGATGCGGTCCGTGGGCTTCGGTTGAGCCGATGGGAAGGATCATCACCGCGCCGCGTTTTAGCGCGTCGCCGATCTCTTTCCAGGTTTGGTTCTGAAAGGCACTCATCAGGTGTCATCTTTCGGCAGGTTGTCCGCAAACTGGTCTTTATCGTTCAATTGTCTTTTCAGCCGATACAACTCACTCTTCAACCTTTTGACGATGCCAGTATGAGCCGGGTCAGCATAGAGGTTCCTGATCTCATGCGGATCGCCCTTCAGATCGAACAGCTCCCACTGGTCGAGCTTGTTGAAGTAAATCAACTTATATCGCACAGTGCGAATTCCATAATGCGCCGCAACGTTATGATCGCCGGGATGATAGTAGCGGTAATACATCGACGTGCGCCAATCCCTCACCCGTTTGCCCTCAAGTAACGGCAGAAAGCTTCGGCCTTGCATGTCCGAAGGCGTCGCCAGACCCGCTGCAGTCAAGAACGTTGGCGCGAAGTCCACGTTTAGGATGATGTTGTTATTCACCGAACCCGCCTTGATGCGGCCCGGCCAGCGAATCAGAAAGGGCATCCGCAAGGACTCTTCGTACATAAAGCGTTTGTCGAAAAAGTTGTGTTCGCCTAGGAAGAAGCCCTGGTCTGATGTGTAGATGACAATCGTGTTCTGGGCAAGCCCATTCTGATCGAGCCAGTCTAGCAATCGTCCCACGTTGTCGTCGACGGACGCCACGCACGCAAGGTAGTCGCGCATAAAACGCTGATACTTCCATCTCTTCAACTCTTGGGCGCTTAGTCCTTCGGGAGGTTTCATCTTGAGATCATTCTCATTCAGATCTCTATCAACACGCATCGTCGCCATGCGCGCCGCATCCGACCGGGTAGCATAATCATCGTTGAATGTCTCGGGCTCGGGCACCGTGACGCTCTCGAACTTCATCCTGTGTTTCTCGTCCGGCTGCCAATTGCGATGCGGAGCCTTGTGATGACACATCAAAAAGAACGGCTTGTCTTGAGGGCGGCTCTTGAGAAAATCGATCGCCAGATCGGTGAGGATGTCCGTCACGTAGCCGGAGTGCGTCTTCCGCTGACCGTTCTCAATCAGTACGGGATCGAAGTAGACTCCCTGGCCAGGCAGGATATTCCAGTAATCGAACCCCGTCGGCTTGCCTTCGGTTGTGCGATTCCCCGCGCCGAGGTGCCACTTCCCTACGATGCCGGTGTAATAGCCTCCGGCTCGCAGATACTTCTGGAGCATCGGCTGAGAGTTATCGATGTGATTGAAGACGGGAACGCCGTTTAGGTGCGAATACTTGCCGGTCAGGATCGTCGCGCGACTCGGCGTGCAGATTGAGTTGGTGACGAAACAGTTTTCGAGTCGCATCCCTTCGTTTGCTATCCGATCAATGTTCGGAGTTTTTATTAGTCGACTACCGTAAGCGCTGATCGCTTGCGCTCCGTGATCGTCGGACATAATAAACAGGATGTTGGGATGCTCCGCTCGAGGCGTTCTCTCGCGCCTTGCCGCGTCGTTCGACCCTGCACAGGGGAGAAGCAGCAAAAGCGCAAGCACCAAAGAAATGTAAGAGGGGTGACGGTCTTTCAAAGCCATCCCATTCGCTCGCGGAGCGATGTTATGTGCGCGACGTGGTGGCGGCCATGCCAACCATACAGACAAACGTTCTGCGCGAGGCTGACGACTCCAAGCTCGGGATGCCGAAACGTGCGCTTGAAATCATCGGGCCCAAGCGAGTTCAATAACAGCACCCATCGCTTGTGAAGCGATTCAAGCAATGCAAGCGAAACTTCTGTCGGCGTGGCGCGCGAATCCTCAAGCTCGGCCCATCGATCTTCGTGATAAGGTTTTATGGTCGGCTCATCTTCAGTGAGCGCGAGCTTGAACCGGCAGTAGCTGTTCAAGTGACTGTCGGGCACATGATGCACGACTTGTCGAACAGTCCACCCGGCGGGACGATAAGGCGTATCGAGTTGCTCAGGTGTTAAGCCTTCAACCGCGGCTCGAAGCTTCGCGGGCGCTTCGGCTATTTCGTCAATCGCGCGCTGCACGTCTTCGTCGGTCGGAGTGCATTCAAACTTGAATGGTCCTATTGGGTATCGCAGATCCATCACTCTCTCCCTTGAATCGAAGTAGCTAAACCAATTGAGCAGTTTGTTCAGCCAATTGCAAAGCTGGTCCGTCGAGCAACAGACAGACGTGGTTTAGAACGTCGCGCCCCATAATGCCAACGCCCTCTGTTATCTGGGATGCGGAGTGTCACTTCTGCCAGCGGCGCGGGCGGATCGAAGTGGCTCGCGTCATAGACCGGCATCGGTTCGTTCCTCGACTACTTCCTTTATGAAGTCTTTTGCTTGTTCTGGATGGACCAGGCGCGGACTGCGAAGATGAATGATGCGTCGGGGCTCGGCGTTGGGCACAAGTATATAGACTTTGGTATTCTCTGGAAGTTTGACGTCCCCAGGCAGCCGAACGGTCCCGTCTTCTACGATCCCCTCATACGTAGCAACTTTCATGTTCCGTCCCCAGCTTCAGCCTATTTAGTGAAATGAATTTAGCACACCGCCTTCGAATCGTCTAACCGTTTTGTCGGCGAGCTTGACTCAACGGCAGTCAGTTCAGGCGACTGTCCGGCAAGTGATGCCCGACTTGTCGAACAGTCCAACCACCGTGCCGGTACGGCGTGTCGAGTTGTTCTGGTGGTAAGCCTTCGACAGCGGCCCGAAGGTTTGCGGGCGCTTGGGCTATTTCGCCGATCGCTCGCTGAGCCTGTTCTTTGGTAGGTATCCCTTCAAGCTCGAAGCGTCCTATTTGATATTGCAAATCAGTCACTTCGTCCTGCTTTGAACCTGGTTTCTTCATGAACAAGCTCCCTGGTCGAGCAGGGAAAGGGATTAACATAGTCTTTCCGCATACCGCCTACCCAGTGCTTGCTGTATCAGGCTGCTTCCTCCGACCCAGATACTGATCATATTTCTCAGAGAGTGTGTACACATAATCAAAGATTGCGATGGTAAAATCAACAGTGTCCTGGGCATTCTCCTTTGTGATCTCTTCCTCAGTTGCATGAGCCCCGATGTTCCGCTCACGACGTAGCGCTTCAGCCCAGTCAAAAAGGCGCTGGTCAATTACACCCTTGGTGCGAAGCTCGGCTAGGCCCGTCGCTATTGTCTTAGGACCAACCCTTTCTTTGATCAGCCTCTCTAGCGCTCGGCCACATAAGACTGCGGCTGCAGAATAGATGCCGTGCGAAAGGCACTTCTGAGCGTCGGAAATGTCACGTCGGGCTGCGCCCGGTATTGCTCGACTTAGTTGGATGTTGGTTGGCGTTGGCCAGACCCTTTCCGCCGTCTCCCAGCGCCAGTTGTTCCACTCGTCTTGATACGAAGTGACTCGACCTACCAGTGGACCCTTGCAGGAAGGACACTGCACGAGAACACATGCGTCAAGCTCGTCAATGTGAACCCAGGTTTCCGCGACGGCCTCGACGCGAACCGCGCATCTCGGACAGTCAATAACTATCTTGTCGCTCATGCTACTCACCTCTCCCTAGCGGGCAATGAATCTGATGGATCGGACATTCTAAGCGGCAAATTTTTTTCTTGCACTGCGGACCTCGTCGCAAGGCTATTAACTGCGCAGTGCCTGTCTATCAATCTTTCCGCGATCATTTTTCGGAAGCTCATCCCTGAATTCAACCCAGCGTGGATACTTGTAAGCCGCGAGCCTCGACTTCACATACTCTTTCAGCTCGCTCTGAAGCTTGTCGCTCGCTGTGAAACCCTCTGCCAACACCACAAACGCTTTCGGCTTGATGAGCTTGTCTTCATCGCTTGCCCCTATCACCGCGCACTCGCGTACTGCTTCGTGTTCGAGCAAGCAGTTCTCAATCTCGGTCGGCGACACGAATATCCCGCCGACCTTTAACATCTCATCCGTGCGTCCGCAGTACCAGTAGTAACCACTCTCGTCGACTCGAAATTGATCGCTGGTCGTGCACCAGTCGCCCGCAAAAGTCTCTTTCGATTTTTCGTGAGCGTTCCAATAACACAACGCCGCCGAGTCGCCTCTGATTCGAAGCGTGCCCATCTCACCCGTCGGCACTTCGTGGCCTTCGGCGTCAACGATTTGAGCTTCGTAACCAGGAACGACGCGGCCCAGACTTCCGGGCACGACTTCGCCGGGATAGTTCGTGATGTAAATGTGAAACATCTCGGCCGAGCCGATGCCGTCCAGTATCTCGACCCCGAACGTCTCCATCCATCGATGATAAAGCTCGGGCGGAAGCGCTTCGCCAGCCGACAGACAGTAGCGCAACGAAGAAAGGTCATAACGCTCGCACGCCCCCTCCACCTGAAGCATCGCGTTGATCATCGTCGGAACGCTCGTAAGAATCGTCGGCCGGTGTTTTTGAATCATCTCGAACATCGTCTCGGCGGTCGAGCGTTCGGGGAACAAGGCGGTGGCGCCGCCCACGGCAAACGGAAACAGCAGGTTCGTGCCGGTCGCGTAGCCAAAGAAGAGCTTGGGCACTGAAAGTGTGATGTCGTCTTTGTTGATGCCGAGAACCTGCTTCGCGTAGCACTCGGTGTTGTAGGGCAAATCGTGATGCAAATGAACCGCGGCCTTCGGGTGTCCAGTCGAGCCTGAGGTGAAAAGCCAGATCACAATGTCGTCGCGGCTGGTTGGCGCCGTTTCAAGCCGGTCAGATGCTTCCATCATCAGCCGGCCGTATGACTTAATTGTCGAGCGCCCTTCAACGCCTTCCAGACTGCCGGATACTTTTGTGCCGACGACGATCGTGTGCTCGAGGTAACGCGAGGTCGAAGCCGCAGGCGTGAATCGCTCCATCACGTCTGCGTGAACAACGGCGACTTTCGAGCGAGTATAGTCGAGGTAATATTCGTAATCGGTGGACGGCAGCAGGGTGTTCACCATCGTGATCACCGCGCCGATCTTCGCGATGCCGAACCAAGTCGCGACGAATTCGATTGAGTCGGGCAAGACTATCAGCACGCGGTCTTCCATCTCGACTCCGAGATGCAGAAGCGCGTTGCCTACTCGATTCGCCATCCGTTGAACGTCGGTGTAGGTGTACTGCTTTTCGCCGCAGTAGACAGCTATCTTGCCGCCGAAGCCTTCATCGATTCGGTCGTCGAGGAAGTATGTGGCAATGTTGAATCGTTCGGGAAAGGTGATAGTCATCGTTTCGAGCAGTCAAGTTTGCAACCACAGATGAACACAGATGGACACCGATAAAAGTTTTCGATCTGTGTTCATCTGTGTTCATCTGTGGTTGCAATGGCGCCGTGCCGGGCTTCGTGCTCGCGGATCTTGTCTTCGTGCTGGAGGGTCAATCCAATGTCGTCCAGACCTTTGAGTAAACACTCGCGGCGGAATGGATCGATCTCGAAGCTGAACCGCAGCCCTTCGTCATCGCTGATCCACTGACGATCGAGGTCGACCGTCAATTCATATCCCGGACTCGCATTCGCGCGCTGGAAGAGTTGTTCAACCTGTTCTTCGGACAATATTACCGGAAGCATGCCGTTCTTGAAACAGTTGTTGTAGAAGATGTCGGCAAACGATGGCGCGATGATCGAGCGGAATCCGTAATCCAGCAACGCCCAGGGAGCATGCTCGCGAGACGAGCCGCAACCGAAATTCGTGCGGGCCAGCAGGATCGTCGCGCCCTCAAACCGAGGCTGATTCAACTCGAAGTCAGAATTGAGCGAGCCGTCAGGATTGAACCGCCAGTCATAAAACAAGAATTGTCCGAATCCGCTGCGTTCGATTCGCTTGAGGAATTGTTTCGGTATTATTTGATCGGTGTCGACGTTCACTCGATCGAGCGTGGCAACCAATCCGGTATATCTTGAGAAAGCGCCCATTCTCTGCTCGATCATTGGAACCACAGATGAACACCGATGAACACAGATCAGAATCTATCGGTGTTCATCTGTGTTCATCTGTGGTTTCGTCCTCTTCACTCCCATTCGCGGATGTCAACGAAATGCCCCGCGATCGCAGCAGCCGCAGCCATCTGAGGGCTAACCAGATGTGTTCTTCCTCCGCGTCCCTGTCGCCCCTCGAAGTTCCGGTTCGACGTCGAAGCGCAACGCTCGCCGGGCTGAAGAATGTCTGGATTCATCCCGAGACACATGCTGCAACCCGATTCGCGCCAATCGAAGCCTGCTTGCTTGAAGATCGAGTCGAGCCCCTCGCGTTCCGCCTGGTGCTTAACCCGTTGGGACCCGGGAACAACCATCGCGTGAAGCCCCTCTGCGACCTTCCGGCCATTGATCATGCCGGCTGCTGCGCGAAGGTCTTCAATACGCGAGTTCGTGCACGATCCGATGAACACGCGATCAAGCTTGATCTCTTGAATCGGCGTTCCCGGTCGAAGCGCCATGTACTCGAGCGCGCGCCGAGCTGCCTTGCGCGAGTTCTCGTCGCTCATCGCTTCCGGGTCTGGAATCACCGCGGTTATGTCTGTCACCATCCCCGGATTTGTTCCCCAGCTCACTTGCGGCGCGAGCGATGAGACATCGAGCGCGAGCTCCCGATCAAACGCGGCACCCGCGTCGGATGGCAAAGTCTTCCAATACTCGACGGCTGCATCGAACGCCTCCGGAGCGAAGGGCCGACCTTCAATATATGCGAACGTCGTATCATCGGGCGCAATCATCCCAGCTCGCGCGCCGGCTTCGATCGACATATTACACACGGTCATCCGCTCTTCCATAGAGAAGCCGCTGACAGCCTCGCCCGAATATTCGACCACGTGACCATTGGCTCCATCTGTTCCAATGGTACGGATGATGTAAAGGATCAAATCCTTTGCGGTGGTTCCCCGCGGTAGCCGACCGTCTATGCGAACAAGAAAGGTCCTGGGTCGCGATTGCTGCAAACACTGAGTGGCGAGCACGTGCTCGACCTCGCTCGTGCCGATGCCGAACGCTAACGCGCCGAATGCTCCGTGGGTTGAAGTGTGGCTGTCACCACAGACGATAGTCATGCCCGGTTGCGTCAGCCCGAGCTCGGGACCGATAACGTGAACGATTCCTTGATCGGGACTATCCAGTCCGCACAGCTTGATGCCGAACTCGCTGCAATTTTTTTCCAGCGTGTCGATCTGCGTTTTTGAAATTGGATCGACGATCGGTAGCGATCTGCTGGTTGTCGGAACGTTGTGGTCGACGGTAGCGAACGTCAGATCGGGGCGGCGAACGTTGCGTCCAGCCATCCTGAGCCCCTCGAACGCTTGAGGCGAGGTAACTTCGTGAATCAAGTGGCAATCGATGTATAGGATCGCAGGCTTAGCAGGTTCTTGGTGAACAACGTGACTGTTCCAAATCTTCTCGAATAGAGTTCTCGGCATAACTGCTTCTCTTGTTCGCGGGGCTCGTACCTCGGCAAGATAGTATCGCAGTTCGCGATCACGTGTCCAAAGCTCACACTGACAAGGCTGCCCCGCAGTGCATGCAGAATCGCGCGCCTTGAGCGAGCGTGGCCCCGCACTCGCTGCAATTCGCGCGCTCGGTGTCTGAAATGCCGGTGGGAGAAACTGCGGAATGCTCTTCCGGCTTAGGCAGGCTCCTTGCAGCGCGCTCGAACTTGTCCCGGAGATCTTCCGGCTCCTCTTCTCCCTGCGAAACACCGTCGGGTCGCGCAGGAGGACGATAACCCGCCAGGCCCAGCGGACTCGTTTGAACCCAGGCTCGACCGTGACCGTATTGCACGGGCATCTGATAACCAAACGCTGAAGTCTGGACCGCTGGCTGCCAATAAAAGCCCGGGTTGATCTCACGCGCCAGCAGATCAACATCGTACGCTTCCCGTCGGACTCGGCTATCAAAGTAGAGCAACGTGAACGAAACTACCCATATCGGCAAACTCAGCAACCCCGATATATCTCTGAACGATGTGTAGAGAACACTCCCAATTGGACTGACAAGAAACTCAGACGTCAGCAAGCCCGCGAGATATAACCCTAAAACCACCGGGAGCATCAGCGCCGCCAGCATTGAGAGGGATACAAAGTAAGTAAACAGGATTATGGCGGCAACCCGATACCAGTTGCCTTTGCCCAGTCGAATTGCTCGGCCCAGCGCGTTGCCCGCGGATTCGCCCTCGATCATAACGATCTGTGGGAAAAAAACGACCCGTGCGATAAACAGCATGATCACGAACAGAGCGAGCCCGACGGCAACGATTATTAATACGGTCATCATCAAGCCCGCCACCCATTGAGGCAGACCCGCGGCGGCAATCGCGCCCGCCAGCAGTCCGACAATCAGGACCCCGACAAAAGCAACCATCGCGACCGCAAAATAAGCTCCCAAAAAGAAAACCAAAAGGAGCAATCCCATCAACGTTATCGCGCCGATTCGTCGCTTCGCCGCAGCCCAGCACCCGCGAAGGGTTATGGGCTCGCCCAGCATTAAATGATCGCCAACTACTCGCGATAGCCCGGATACGGTCAGTAGCATCACATACATCCAGACTGGGTAGCCCAATCCTCCGACGGCCAACATCAAGATCGCCGGGACCGATACAACACCTGAGCTCGAAGGGCCAGTCAGCAAGGTTGTGTAGCCATACCAGAACATCAGCGAGACTACGTAGCCGATGAGAGTGGGCACCGCAGCGATCGCAACAAGCGGAGTGAAATTGCGCCGATAGAGCCGCACCGCTCGATCGATAACGTCGCCGGTTGACATCGGCTCGAGTATGGTGAAGCTGGCCATCGATTGCCGAGGATTATAACACGTCGATCTTTGGCGCTTTACCGATTGAGACCGCCAAGCTGCCGCGTGACGCGTTCTTTGAGCAACTGAACCAGCTCCGGGTCCATGAACTCGAACTCGTCGGGAATGTACAAGCAGATGATTCGCTTGCGCTGATAGAGGTCCTTGAAGCGGGAATGAATGAGGTTGCGATGTCTTTTCTCCATAACGAAGATCACATCGGCCCAGTCCAGCAACTCGAGACTGAGGGGAACAGTGGCTCCGTGAGAAAGACCGGCGGATTTGACTTCGAGGTTGGGATAGCTGCTGAAGATCGCCTCAGCCGTTGGGCTGCGCAACCGGTTAGCGTCGCAGACAAACAGTAGCTTTCTGGCTTCAGGCTTGCTCAGGATCAATCCTCAATTCGCGCAGCGGAGATGCGACTCGGATCCGGCCTTCGCAGCCGCTCTGCTGCGATCTCGATCACTCGGTCTATCACGCGGTCGAGCGACAAGTCCGAAGTATCAATCAGCACGGCGTCCGGCGCTTTGACAAGCGGTGTCGCCGAGCGCTGGCGGTCTCGCCGATCGCGTTCTTCAAGCTCTGCTTTGATTTGCTCGAGTGTCACGTCGCGACCGCGCTCGCGTTCCTCGTCGAATCGCCTCTGCGCGCGGACCTCCAGTGACGCGTCGAGAAAGAGTTTCACTTGTGCGTCCGGGAAGACTTTGGTTCCGATGTCGCGGCCGTCCATTACCACGCCTCCCGCGCGGGCCATCCCCCTGAGCGTATCGACGACTGCAGCGCGAACTTCCGGGATCGTCGCGACGACGGATGAAGCGTGGCTGACATCGGGCTTTCGTATCTCCGCGGTGACGTCGCGGCCATCGAGAAGAACTCGCAGGTGATCGGGATCACCTTCGAGTTTGATGTCAGAGT
>DASXSR010000264.1:0-6253 GCA_036505875.1 Blastocatellia bacterium
CGGCATGGCGTCCAGATCGTCTATCGTCAGAACCGGCTGAATCTGTGTGGTCAGGCGAGCCTCCTGTTTACCGAGTTTTCATAATATCACAAGCTCACGATTCGCAGCTAAATTGGGTCGGCGCCACCTGGTCATTCGCAATAACCTCTGACGCAGCACGGCGAAGCCGATCCATCACTGCCGCGCCTTGACCTTGCTCGCTAATGCCTTCGACTACGATCACGCGAGAATCCGCTTTGTCCAACTCACGCAGCGCTGCGTAAATTGAATTACCGTAATCCTCAGCGTGTGCGCTCAGCCGAACCGAGTGAAACGATTGATCGTCGATAGCGACTCGGGTGTGGCCGATGTAACCGACGCTGCCCGCTTTCAGGTTCTCTCTACAAACTCGCTCGATGAGCTGTGCCGACCCGCGTTCGATCAGGACGACGCGAGCGGTCGGGCTGTAGTGGCGATGTCGCGTGCCAGGTGAGTGACGCAACTCCTCGGCGGTTGCTGGGCGATCGACCGGGCCTATGACCTCGCTCAACATCTCGCGAGTGATCCAACCGGGGCGCAAGATCGCCGGCGGGTCGCCGGTAACATCAAGCACCGTTGATTCTATGCCTATATTTGTTGGTCCGCCG
Source organism: Blastocatellia bacterium (assembly GCA_036505875.1). Lineage (GTDB taxonomy): Bacteria > Acidobacteriota > Blastocatellia > UBA7656 > UBA7656 > Onstottus_A. The sequence goes on from DASXSR010000264.1 coordinate 627, forward strand.
TCCAGGATCATATCGATTCGGCCGCCCAGATCGTCCAGGACGTGAGCTGCGCTGGTGGGGCTCGGTCTTCCGGAAACATTCGCGCTCGGCGCAGCGATCGGCGTCTCCGCGGCTCGAATCAGCGCCAGAGCAATCTCGTTCTTCGGCATTCGAACCGCAACCGTCGACAAGCCTGCTGAAACGGACGGCGCGAGGTGAGGATTTCGGGGCAGCACCAAAGTTAGCGGCCCAGGCCAGAATCTCTTGAGGAGTCGCTCAGCCTTCTCGCTGACGTTGTTCGCAACGAGATCGAGCATTTCTCGACCTGCAACATGCACGATAAGCGGATTGTCGGCCGGTCTGCCTTTGGCCTCAAAGATTCGTTGAACAGCGGCCTCATTCATAGCGTCAGCGCCAAGCCCGTAAACCGTTTCGGTGGGGAAAGCTACCAGTCCGCCTCGTCGAATTATCTCCGCCGCCAGTTTAATTGCTTCCTGTTGAGGACGGTCGTAGTCTAGCTGTATGACCTGAGTCATAGAGGCACTGCACATTCATTCGTTAACACCCAGCTTCAGTATTAGTAGTCGAAACGAGCCTCCGACTTTATGCGAGCGACAAATTCCTCGAGCGTAACAGGTCCTTCATCACCCTTTTCGCGCGAGCGAACGGCCACCGCGCCAGTCTCCGCTTCTTTCGCGCCAACGACGAGCATATATGGCACTTTCTCAAGCTGCGCGTCTCGAATCTTCGCGCCGATCTTGTCGTCGCGCACGTCAAGCTCGACTCGCAGCTCTTCCGCAAGCAGCCGCTCATAAACCTCGCGCGCGTAGTTGGCCGCCTTCTCGGAGATCGATAACACTTTCGCTTGGACCGGCGAAAGCCAAACCGGAAATGCTCCGCCGTAGTGCTCGATCAATATGCCGACGAAGCGTTCAAGCGAGCCGTAGATCGCGCGATGAATAACCACCGGCGCCGATTCGGCGTTATGCTCGTTCACGTAAGTCAAGCCGAAATTCCGAGGCTGTTGAAAATCAAGCTGAATCGTTCCGAGCTGATGCTCGCGCTTCAACGAATCCTGGACCATCTGATCGATCTTCGGGCCATAGAAATTCGCTTCGCCTTTTTCAACCGTGTACTCGAGATGGTTTTCTTCAAGCGCTTCGGCGAGCAGCTTCTCGGCCCTGTCCCAAACTTCCGGATCGCCCATGTACTTAGCCATATCGTGGCCGCGAACGCTCAGCACAAAGCGATAAGACATGCCGAAGGCCTTGTAGACGCGCGCGACCAGCGCAAGAAGGCGATTCACTTCTTCGCCGATCTGTTCTTCAGTAATGAACAGATGCGCGTCGTCCTGTTGAAACTGACGCACGCGAGTCAATCCCGCCAGCACGCCGGCGCGCTCGTTGCGATGAAGTACGCTTTGCTCCGAGATTCGCAGCGGCAGCTCGCGATAGCTGCGCCGCTTCGAGCCGAAGATCAGCATATGACCCGGGCAGTTCATCGGCTTCAATGCGAAGTCCTGATCTTCTTCGTGCACGATGAACATGTTCTCCTGGTAGTGCGACCAGTGGCCGGACGTCTTGAACAGATTTTCGCTGAACAATAGCGGCGCCTTGACCTCGACATAACCGTTTCTGGCCAGCAGCCGTCTGATCGTTTCCTGGAGCGTGTGATAAATCACCGCGCCCTTCGGCAGCCAGAATGGGACGCCGGGCGCCCACTCGTGAGTCATGAAAAGCTCAAGCTCGCGCCCCAGTTTTCGATGATCACGCCGCTTGGCTTCTTCGACATTATGCAGATGCTCTTCGAGTTCTTCTTTCGTCGGCCACACGGTTCCGTAGATGCGCTGGAGCATCGGATTTCGCTCGCTGCCGCGCCAATAAGCTCCGGCGATCGAAGTCAGTTTGAAGTGCTTGCATTGACTCGTGCGGCGCACGTGCGGGCCCGCGCATAAGTCGGTGAAGTCGCCTATCGTGTAGGTCGAAACCGTTTCGCTTGGAATACCGTTGATCAACTCGACCTTGAAGTTCTGATCTCGCGCGCCGAAAAACTCGAGCGCCTTATTCTTGTCCCAGGTCTCCTGAGCGAACTCGATTCCGCCCTTCACGATCTCGCGCATGCGTTGCTCTATTTCGTCGAGATCCTCCTGCGTCAGCGGCCGAGGAAGTTGCATATCGTAATAGAAGCCGTTCTTAATCGGCGGTCCGATGCCGAACTTAACCTCGGGAAACATCTGCTGCACGGCCGCCGCCATTATGTGCGAGGTCGAATGCCTCAAGCAGTGCAATTGATACTCGCGCTCAGAGGAAAAGTCTTCGACCCCGAGTGCGAAATCTTGATCGCTTTGGAACTCCTCACCCATGTAGTTCTCCTGGAAAATCCAATAAACGTCAGTTTGTCGATGGTCACCGAAATGCGCCTGATCGCGAGCCAACGACAAACTGAAGTTTATCGGACAAGTATGCGAAGAGTTATGTTACAACACGGACGGTCAGGAAGGCATGTGCAGACTGAATGTTATGAGTTACCGTTTTGCCAGCCGCGTCACGACCAGCCCGGAGGGAGTCCGCTCGACCCAGAAATCTATCGTGTCGCCAACCGCGATCGAATCCAACAGCGATTTGTCCTTGACGTTGTAAGGCATGTTCATCGACGGCATTACGCCCTCTATGTCTCCGTGATCAATCTGCACTACCGCGTTTTCGCGATCGATACTCTGGACGACGCCAATGCCGTGATTTCCATCCGCGCTCTGGCCGGAGTCACGGGAACTCGCCGCAGTGACTAACTCGGTTGCGACCTGCTCCGGCCTCCAATCATTTCCGTGATACAGCTTAACAAGCTTTCCGTCGGAACCGATGATTGCCGTTCGCAACGAATGGACTATCTGATCGCCATCGCGCCAATATCGCATCCCGAAATAAGTCGCGACTTGCTTGATTTGGTCCTTAGTCCCGCCTGCGAACTCCCAATGATTAAAGTCGGCGGAGTGCGCCGCGCCGTAGTCGCGAAGCACCTTCGGCGTGTCGTATTCGGGATCGACGCTGATGCTGAGAAAATGTGTCTTCGCGTACATTTGCGAACTCGACTTGAGCGATTTCTCGATCGCTGAGAGGTTTTCGGTCATCAACGGGCAGTAGTCGGGAAGCGGACAGCGCGTATAGATAAACGTCAGTAACAAGACGCTGCCCCGATACTCGTGCAAACTTAGGCGCTTGCCGTTTTGGTTGACCAGGGCGAAGTCGGGAACCTCGTCGCCGGGCTTCGGCTCAAGCTGTTGATCTTTGGTGACACCCGTTGGATCAACGCCTTCCCGAGTTACGATCACATCTTGGAGCCACGATCGCAGACCCGCAACTACCAGCGTCGCTTGCACGCGATCGCCTTCGGAAAGGTCGTTGAGCAAACGTTCGTCTTTCAGCTTGAAGGGCATCGTCATCGCTTCCATGTAACCTGGGATTGCTTCGTGAGCGACGGTGACGGTCTGGCCGCGTTTGTCGACGCTGACGACTGTGCCTTTCAGCTCGTAGCGTTGCTCGGCTGACCGAGGCCGGCAAGCGAGCGGCGAATTCGAGATTACTAAACAGATAACGAGGCGCCTAAAGAACTTTGTGCGTTGAACGAACGTCATTTGAACCGATGGGCTATCACAGCGGTTAGCGAGAGTTCAGTCTTGGTTATCGACGATCCGACTCCTCTGTTCGTTTAACTCAGCGTACTCCTGCTCCATAAGGTCGAGTTTGGCGTCAAGACTGTGATCCTGCCGCCTCATGCGCGCGACCGCGTAAATTAAGAGTGTGATCGCCCCGCTTCCAAACGCGAGTGCGGTCCCGACAAGAATCTCGCGCGACAGGCCTTGCACTCGCCAGACTTCGCTCTTACCAGTCGATAGATCATAAGCCGCCAAGGCAGCTAATAGCAGCAGAAACACTCCTGCACCTGCAGCAGCAGCGCTCTTGGTTTTGTAAGAGTCGATTTGATGGCCAAGATCGCTGATGCTTGAACGCAGAATCTTCAGTTGGGCGTCGATGGACGCTACGTTTTGCATCGACATAAAACTACACGTTCTCTGACCTGTGACTTCTGACCTCAGTCTTGCTCTGCGATCTGATACTGCTCCAATTTGCCGTCCGGCATTTCGAAAGTCCAGGCCCGTAAGGTCTTCTTCGCGAATCTTATCAGATACACACGCAATACCATCCCTCCGCGAAGCGACCGGCGGACCTGAAGAAACTCTTGCGGCATTCCCAGAGGCGCGAGGCTGCCGGCGAAATCCTTCAATGCTTGCTCGCTGAAGTAACTGTTCGCGTTATCCGTGAACAGCGAGCGATCAATCGTTTCACGCTGAAGCCCTTCGAAGATCTTTCGAGCTTGCTCCAACTTCTGCGCAGTCGCCGGGTCGTCCGTTACAAGCAGCAGCGGGGCGATGCCGTGCGCGATCTGGCTGGCCGCTCCGGCCGCATCCTGATTGGTGAGTACGACTACAGCGACGCGCTCGTCAGGGAAGACGATGTTCTCGGCGGTGAAACCCGATACTTCGCCTCCATGCGATAAGGCGCGATGCTCCGCCTGTGTGCTCACGTCAACTCCCAGCCCATAGTGCGTGCCCAATCCGTTCTTGAGCAGAACTTCGGTGCCGAGCTCGCGGTAAGACGCCGGCTTCAACAGCTTTTTATCGATGATAGAAATGTCCCACCTGGCGAGGTCCTCGGCGGACATAGCAAGCTCACCGGCGGCGAAGAGCCAACCCTTACCCTCCTTCGGCGCAACGCGCGGCGGCCCGAGCGCATACCGCAAATAGCCAGTCGGGTCAGAGCCGGTGAGCTTCTCCTGGTCGATGTTCAGTACGCTTTTCATTCCGAGGGGCGTGAATACTTTCTCGCGCAAAAATTCCAGCAATGGTTTGCCCGCAGCTCTTTCGACAATCACACCAGCGATGACGTAATTCGTATTGCTGTACTGCCACTTCGTGCCCGGATCGAAATCCAACGGTTTGCGCGCCCACAGGTCGAGGATTTTCTGCGCCGTCACCGGCTCGAGCATCATCGGCATCACATAGTCCTGCGGCCAATAGTCTTGATAACCCGATGTGTGAGAGAGCAACTGACGAATCGTGACCTCATTAGCTCGCGTGAGGTCGGGAATGAACCTTGCGACCTTGTCGTCCAGCGAGAGCTTGCCCTGTTCCTGAAGAAAGAGAATCGCGGCGGCGGTGAACTGCTTGCTGATTGATCCTATGCTGTATCGCATATTCGGCGTCGCTGGAGTTCGCGGCTCGAGTCGCGCATCGCCGTAAGCCTTAACGTAAGTGATTTGTCCATTCGTAACCACCGCGACGGAAGCGCTCGGGACGCCGGATTTGGCCAGCGCGTCTGTGGCGAGTTTATCGATCTGACTGCGCAGTTCCGACGAGAACTGGGTCTGCGCATTCGAGAGAATGGCCGCGAAGACCGCAACCACAAAGCAAGCAGCTAGACTAAATCTGCGCATAGGATTGTCCTCAGGGAAGTCCGATAAACTTCAGATTGTTGGGGCTCCACTGAGATGAATGATCAGAGAGGTGACGACAAACTGAAGTTTATCGGACATCACGCTTACTTTATGAACTTACCAGTTCGGGACCAGCGAGTCTTGGTGAAAAAATCAAG
>DASXSR010000265.1:0-1515 GCA_036505875.1 Blastocatellia bacterium
CGGCGTCGAAGGAGTGCTTTTTGTCGCCACGTGAGGGACCTGCAGTCGCAGCGGCGCTGTGATGAGCAAGGAACTCGAGAAGGCGGGACTGCCCGTAGCGTTGATTAGCGCGATGTTTCCGGTGGCGCAGCAGGTGCGCGCAAACCGCATCGTCAAAGGCGTGAGCATTCCACATCCATGCGGTGACCCGAATTTGTCCAAGGAGCTTGACGCGCGCCTGCGTCGAGAAATAATTCAAACCGCGCTTCGTGCCCTCGAAGCGGAGGTCGAAGGACCGACGCTGTTCTCGCCCGCTATAGCCACGGGCGGGTAAGCTGAGCACCACTAATCTGCACGCGGAAGTCGGCTCAGGAATACTGTACCAACCCATATCTAGAGCGACGAGATTTTGGAGGCCGTGGATTTGATGCGTCACCATGCGATTAAATTTGGCTCTCATTACTTACCGACGTACATACCGGATTGGGACGGGCCGCTGCCGGAATTTTACCAAAAAATGTTCGCGCAAATGGAAGAGATGGACCGGCTCGGCTATGAGCATATCTGGGTCACCGAGCATCACTTCGCCATGTACGGCGGCACGCTGCCGCATCCGCCGACTTTCATGGCAGCGGTCGCGCGCACGACGAAACGGATTCGTCTCGGCGTTGCGATCAACGTTCTGCCGCTGCACAATCCCATCGACGTCGCCGAGTCGTATGCGATGGTCGATGTCATTTCCAACGGGCGATTGGAATTCGGCGTCGGCAAGGGCAGCGAAGGACATGAATACAGAAAATTCGGCGTCGACCAGAAAGAATCCACGGGCCGCATGTACGAAGGCGTTCAGGTTATGCGGCAGGCGTGGTCGGACAAACCGGTGAATTTCGCCGGGGAGTTTTTCAATTATCAGAACGTCCCCGTGTACCCCAAACCGGTGCAGCGACCACATCCGCCGATCTGGGTGGGTTGCGCCCGCTCCGAGGACTCGTTTCGCTGGGCTGGTGAAAACGGGTTTCACTTGATGACTTTGCCGTACCTCTATCGCGAAGCGCATATGCTTCCGAGTTTCATAAAATCCTATCGCGACGGATTGGCGAAGAGCGGTCATGATCCGATGGAAACCGACATCCTGGGGAAGTTTCACATCTACGTGTCGACCAGCCTTGATAAGGCCATGGAAGAAGCCGGGCCGTATATCACCTCCTATTACGACGTTCATCGGGCCGCCGATCCGAACCGCAAGGAGCAGGGATTGCTGCTGCAGCGCGATACACAGACGCAATTGGAACAAGGCTTCGTGCTCGCCGGCGACCCCAAGCGCGTTGCCAATAGCATTCGCAAATGGAGCGAAGAAGTCGGACTGACGACGATTTCCGGCACGTTCTACTTCGGCGGCATGCCGCAGGAGATGGCAATGAAAAATATTCGCCTGTTCGCGGACAAGGTGCTGCCGGAGTTCAAGTAAGCGGCGCGCGAGACTAGAGAGAAAGATTTAGCCGCAGAGAACGTAGGGGCGGGTTTCAAACCCGCCCT
>DASXSR010000266.1:0-27249 GCA_036505875.1 Blastocatellia bacterium
ACATTCTCCTTTACGTAATGTCGCTCGACAAGATTGAGCAGCTCCAAACAGAACCGGTCGATGATCGCGGTAAGTGCCTTGATCCTGTTCAGGAAATGATTGTAGAAAATCGCGGCCGGCACAGCGGCGGCGATCCCGGCCGCGGTTGCAATCAACGCCTCGGCGATTCCGGGGGCAACAGCTTGAATCGATGAAGCCGATGCAGTGCTCAGTCCACGAAACGCAATGATGATTCCAACGACCGTGCCGAACAAACCCATGAACGGTGACGCGTTGGCAGTGGTTGCCAGCCAGCTCAGTCGACGCTCCATTTGTGACACCTCGGCGATCGTCGCTGCTTGCAAGACTCTAGCAAGCGCGTCGATACTCCGAACGCGCCCTTCGGTTTCACCGATTTGATTGTTGATCTCGTCGTAGCCCGAGATGAACACGCGCACTAACGGGCTGCGGCCGTTGTGATCTGTGGCTTGATAGAGTTCTGACAGCTTACCGCCGCGTTGAAAGCGAGAAAGAAAACTGCGGGTCTCTTTCTCGGCGCTTTTGAGCCAGAACCACTTCGTGATTATGATCGCCCACGAATAGATCGAGAATATCAACAATAGAACCAGCACGCCTTTTGTGATAGGGCTGGCTCGCAACAGAAGTTCTATGGTAGAGCTAGTCTGAGTTTGTGTGGATTGGATCAACGAGAGCGTGAACGCCAATATTCGTCTCCTGCTCTTTGCCGCCGAGATTCAATTCTAGAAGGCCAAGTTTTGCGGTGTCAAACTTTGGGTAGTGTATTTGAAGGATTGGCATTTATCCCTCACCGGCTTCTCGCAATCAACCTCTCTGCCTCATCGAGGGCTGCGTCGCGACGTTGTTGAAGGTCGATTAGCTTCAGCTCGACCGCCTTGTCGGGAACCACCCCGGTGCCCTCGAATGTCCTACCCCGCGGCGAGTCGTAGCCGTACTCACTCACCGCGAGCTCGCCTCCGCCTTTCACCTTCTTGAAGCTCGATATCCCGAGCACGCATCCGCAGCTAGTGCGGCCGACGACCACTGCGCGACCGCTCTCCTGCATCACGCCCGCGAACAACTCCGAGCCGCTGCCTGATCCTTCATTAACCAGAATCGCGACCGGTCCTTTGTAGAACTGCTCGTGATCGTCGGTTCGAAGGAACAGCGCCCTTCCTGATCGCCTTACGAATTTGCCGAACGGAACGTGCGAGTTGAAGAAGTAGCTTGCAATCTTAACTACCTCTTCGGCTTCGCCACCCGGGTTGCCGCGAATGTCAATGACAATGCCCGGCGCATCCCGGAGCCCGGCGAGCGCTTTCTTGAATTGTTTTCGAATCGGCGACTTCCAAAGCGTCAGCCGGATGTAACCGAGTCCCGACGGCAAACGGCGCGATGTAACAACTGCCGTATCGGGCACGATGCGCCGAGTCAACGTGACATCAGTCTCCGAACCATCCGCTCGCCGCAGCCGAAGGCGAAGGGTGGCGCCGGGCTCGCCCTCGAGGAGCATTCGATAGAGTCTGAGCTTGACGGCGCGGTCCGATGACGATCCCGCCACACGGGAGCGCGCCTCAACCAATCGCTCAGCGACCGGCTTGCCGTCGATTGCAAGCACGATCATTCCCTCTTCAACGCCTGCGCGCGCGGCGTCCGAATCGGGGTCAACACCGACCACGACCGGTTTGCCTTCGACCTCAAAAATAGACAGGCCTGCGCTCACAGCTTGTAAGCGTTCGCGCTCGCGTCGTTCTTCAGGCGTGTGAAACCGCGTGTGCGCGTCGCGCAGCTCACCGACCATTCTTTTGAGCAGCGTGTAGAATTCTTCGTCGCTTGTTGCTCGATCGACAAGCGGGCGATAGCGCTCGTGAACCGCACGCCAATCGATTCCCTTGAAAGATGGGTCGTAGTATTTCTCGTACACCGTTCGCCAAACTTCTTCGAAGGCTTCGATGCGGTCTTTGGGTGACAAACGAACGGACGAAGCGTTGGACGCCGCGCGCGGAACGCCTCCAGCGGCACTCGCGATGAGCGCCGCCAGGATCAACAATAAGGTTGCGAGTCGTCTGCTCATCTGGGTTTGCCAAAACGCCTCGTCAAATCATCTTAACACCTCACTTCAGTGTGGTGGCAGTGACAAGGAACGACCGGCTCTCCGCCACGTCAATGCTTTGGTGGGAGAAAGAGATAGGTCACAGTCGCCGGCCACCTCACTGAAGCGAGGTGTTAATGGTTCGGCAGTTGACGGTTATCTAACCCAGTTGATAACTTTCAAAATTAACCATTCAAGAAAGGAATAATCAGATGCTTCCCTCTTTCCAAAACGAGCCGCTGACTGATTTCTCAAACGAGCGAAACGCGGCGCTGCTGCACGAAGCGATCGCCAACGTCGAAGCCGGCTTCGGGCGCGAGCATCCGGTGGTCATCGGCGGCAAGCGCTACACGACCGGCGACATGCTGGCTTCGGTTAATCCGTCGAACTACGACGAGGTCATCGGGCTGATGCACAAAGCGAACAGCGACCTCGCCGACAAAGCGATCGAAGCCGCGACTGCCGCCTTCCAAGATTGGAAGAACGTCGCGCCCGAAGTCCGAGCGCGTTATCTGTTGAACGTCGCCTCGCTGTTTCGAAAGCACAAGCCTGAGCTGACAGCGTTGATGGTCCTCGAAGTTGGCAAGTCGTGGGTCGAAGCGGATGCCGACGTCGCCGAGGCCATCGACTTCGCCGAGTTCTACGCTCGCGAGATGATCCGCTACAGCGGCCAGCAACCGCTCACGGCGCTTGACGGCGAGCAGAACGAGCTTTATTACATCCCGCTCGGAGTTGGGGTCGTGGTACCGCCGTGGAATTTTCCTCTCGCGATAATGACAGGAATGACGCTGGCTTCAGTTGTAACCGGCAACACAGTAGTGCTCAAGCCGTCAAGCGACAGCCCGGTGATCGCGGCCCGGTTTGTTGAGATTCTCGAAGAAGCGTCGCTCCCGCCGGGCGTGGTCAACTTCGTCCCCGGCAGCGGTGGAAAGATCGGCGATTATCTTGTCGGCAACCCACGCACTCGCTTCATCGCGTTCACCGGTTCAAAGGAAGTCGGGCTGCACATAAACGAGCTTGCGGCGAAAACCGCCGAGGGCCAGTTGTGGATCAAGCGAGTAGTTGCCGAGATGGGCGGCAAGGACACGATCGTCGTCGATGAGACCGCCGATCTTGACGCGGCGGTTGATGGCGTGGTCGCCTCGGCGTTTGGCTATTCGGGTCAGAAGTGTTCGGCGTGCTCGCGAGTCGTTGTGGTGGACAGAGTGTACGATGAAGTTGTCGGTCGTGTTGCCGATCGGGCCGCCAACATAAGAGTTGGACCGACGAAGGAGCAGGAAAACTGGATGGGTCCTGTGTCAAGCAAGAGCGCTTATGAATCGATCTTGAATTATGTCGACGTCGGAAAGTCAGAAGGAAAACTGATGGTTGGGGGCGGCCGGCTCAATGATGACCAGCGAGGGTGGTTCATAAAGCCAACAGTGATCGGCGACGTCGATCCGATGGCGCGCATCTCGCAGGAAGAGATCTTCGGCCCGGTGCTGGCGGCGTTTCGCGCCAAGGACTTCGACGCAGCGCTCGAGATTGCGAACAACACGCAGTTTGGACTGACAGGCGCCCTATTCAGCCGCGAGCGGCGAAGGCTGGAACAAGCGCGTCGTGAATTCCACGTCGGCAATCTGTATTTAAATCGCAAGTGCACCGGTGCTTTGGTTGACGTGCATCCGTTTGGCGGGTTCAACATGTCGGGGACAGACTCAAAGGCCGGCGGCCGCGATTACCTGCTGTTGTTCATGCAAGCCAAGTCGGTATCTGAGAAGCTCTAGCAGACTGTTGGAGGTTCTCGACTACGACGACCTTGCTCACCCAGTTCGATTAGGACATGACGAGAGTTCCAGTAGGTGGAACGGCGGTCAGCCTGAACAAAGGGTGAATCAAGATTGGAATGAACTGGCGAATGGATCGGCTGCTAAAGGCCGGGGTCTTTAAGGGAAGAAAAAAGGGCTGGCGCACTTTCGCCAGCCCTCGGCGTGGTTACGAGCCAATCCAACCATCCTTAGGGAAGCTTTGACATTCCAGCGCAAGACATTATTGCATCTTTCTGGGCGGCAGTGATTACACCGTCAGCCAACAGTTGCTCAGTGAGATGAGCGACGCCGCTCACGAAGGCGCCGTGATTCTTTGCCCCGGCGGCGATGTGGTTGATCAGATCATTGATCGTGCAACCGGTTAGAAAGAAAGTGTTCGTCACTCCCGAATCGCACCCGCCGATCTTAACAGTCACGCTCAAGTCGGAGTTCGGCTCGCAATCCAACTCGTCAGCGACTCCATCCAGGTCCGCATCAGGGAACCAGCCGACGTCCCTCATCTGAGGCAGAGTCAGGTCCTCGGGCGGCATAACGCTGTGGGTGAGGTCGCTGTTGATTGCAGGCTCCATCAACTGGTTGCGGAATGCAATTGTATCCCAGTGCGAGATCGTCGAGCCCGGCTGAACGGGGTTTGGAGTGTACAACAAAGCCCTGCCGAGGGCGTCCGCGCCCGCGCGCACTGACAAATTAACTCCCATCGTCGCGTTTACACCAGCCCCCAGCTGAGCCTTGATCGTGTTGCCATCTGCGAGGGTGATTCTCGCAGAAGGGATGACGATAGTCGGATCGGCGCCCCCGAGACCTGCTGGAGGACTCCCCGCCGCATTGTCTGCAACGATTACGGCGATGGCTCCGGCATTCTGCGCATTCTTAACCTTGGTGGTGAAACCGCAAGTGCCTCGATCCACGATCGCTATGTTCCCGTTGATCGCTGCTGCATTCGTGAGCGCCGTGCACGCGTCGGTCGTGCTCGGTCCCGATGCATTCGCCGCATCGAGCGCTTGCACCACGTTGCCTGTCACACCCGGCGAGCTGAGGGCTGGACCAAACGTCGCCGGACCGACTGCGTAGTTCCCTGCGATGGCAGCCGGTGAATTGACCGTCAGCAATGGAGTGCCCGGAGACAGCACGCCCGGAACAGCTGTGTTCACATTGGAGCCAGCCCAAACGACCTTGCGGGTGTTGATAGCCGATGCAACTCGCTCCGAGTTTGTCATCTGATCCCACGTCTTCGAGCTGGCCGTATCCAGCAGTTGCCTGCCGTACACATCTGTCGAGCCAGCTATCTGAGCGCCAGTGGTGACGCTTGCGAACTGCGAAAACCCAAGACCGTGAGCAAACTCGTGCAACAACACGGTAACCAGATCGATCTGGCTTCCGTGATTGCCGTCCAGGCCATAGTACCAACCTATTCCGGTCAAGCAGCCCGCGTTACCTATATTTACGTTGAAGCGCGCACGTATGTCGGGTCCCGTTTGTAAAATAGGATCTGATGAAGTCGGATCTGGCGGAACAAGATCAAAGCCGGCTCGCTTGTCAGCCAACGCCGAGTGGTACCAGGTGTTCGGGAACTCGGCCCCGGGGAAAGGCGGTGTGCCCGCAAAATTCCTGACGATAAAGACAGTCCCGGCAGATCCCAACACGGCTGAAGTGGCGGTACAGCTCAGCGGATCAAAGTTCGCGAATATCTTTATCTGGACGTTGCTCGCGAGCTTGCCTCCCCAAATGTTGGCCGCGTGCTGGAAGGCGATGAGCCGCTGCTGACCGATCGTCGTGCCGCTATTCCCTCCTACAGGCGCCGTGGCAGTCGGATCGTTAAAACCCTCATTTGGTCCGTCCCCGTTTATGATCGTAATGGTTGCCTGCGCAAAGCCGTTGGTTGAGGCGAAGAGAAGCACTCCCATCAGACCAAACAGTACGAACCATTTCTTTCCGCTCAGTAAGTGTGTTCTCATCGGTTGGCTCCTTTCCGGCCCACCACTTGCGCTGCCTTCGGAGCACAGCGAGCCATTTTCTCGACAGCATTGGCTGCAGCGGTTGACGCGCCAGCGGCTGGGGTTACTGTCGCGCCGCCTACCAATTTGTCGGCGGACTTCATCCCCTGGACACAGCTTGTTGTCAGTGTGCCGTCAGGATTCAGCTTAACTACGGCCACATCCATATAATCATCCGTCAACTGGACCACCTCTGCTCCACCAACCATCTGAATAACGGTGAGCTTCTCTGGTGATCGGTCGTACTTCTTCTTCATCTCCTCGGCCATCTGCTGAGACTCGTCCTGGCTCGGCTGCCTGAGCTTGCCAGTTTGAAGATCAACCGCCGCCTGCTGAGACCAGCTGCTCGCCGATCCCGATGCCTCGACTGACTTGCCCTTCTTCGTCTTCGAGCGTTCCATTTCAGCAGTCTGTCCTAAGATAGTCGTTCCGGCGCCGAACGCCAGAACTACCATAACCAGCAGGACTGCGTGTGAGGAGAAACTCGAAACTTCCTTTCTGCCTGTCTTACGTTTCATTAGCTTCCTCCATAGTTAGAGATATAGGTTTCCACTTCAACGAATTGAATCGTTGATCTTCTCAGAATCTCGGTGCAGACGTGGTCAGAGAAGATCCCTGGGTGCCGGTCCTCAGCGAAGTCACCGTGCAGCTTGACCGCGCTTTGATGAGGGGTATGAAGATTATTTCAGATTGCGCAGATTGTAAAGTCTAACTCAGCCTGTACCTTTGGGCGCGCTCAATCATGCAATCGGTCGGAGCGTGGCAATCGCCTTTGTGGTTTGCTGTTCTCGGTCTCACCTCACCGGCGAACCCGCCACGACGTGAGGCTGAGCGCTCAACTTCTCATTCACTCTCCGAATCGAGCCCGTGATGATTGCATTCAAGTTTGCGACCGCTTGCTGAGTCTCTTCGGTCACCTCGCGCAACCGGAGCAACTGAGGCTCGGTCGGCGGCGCAATAGGGGACGACACCGAACCCATCAGCGATTGCACTTCCTCTCTTAACTTTGGCGGATAGCGATAGCCGAACGGCGCTTCGCGTACAAGCGTCGCCCGCAGCTTCTTCAGCTCATCGAGAGCCGAGTTGATGTCTGCAGTCGCGTCCCCTGATTGACCCGCGCTTACAGCCGCCGGTCCCGCAGACCTCGCAGGTCCGGTGCCGTCACCATCGCCACCGCGACCTGCTGCCGCAGCCGCCGCATCGGGGGATTTGCGCATCGTCTCGGCGAGCGTGGTCAGTTGCTTGGTGAGGTCATCCACGCTCGCAACCACCTTGTTGAGCGTCGAGCTCAGGTCTCGCAGTTTCAACGCGGTGTCCAACTGCGCGGCGAGGTCTGCGTCAGAAACCCTTACCCGAGGATCGAGCCCGACGCGAAGCGTTTTGCTCGACTGTTTGCCCGCCGCCCGAAGCGTGATCGTGTATTCGCCAGGCACGACGGATGGTCCTCCGCCGAATCCGAACCGCGCTGCGAATTCTTCAGCGGCAGCAGCTTGCTCGCCCGTTGCAGCCGAGGCTCCTGGTTGTGCGGGCGCTGCTTGGGTTGGTGGTCCCGCGGGAGTCTGTCCGGCTGCCGCTTGCGCCGCTCTTCCGCCAGCGCCTCGGCCTTGACCGCCCCCGCCTCCAAAGCCACCGCCCGGACCGGAGCCAGGCGCGGGTGTCGGCGGATCGTAACGAAGATCCCACACCGCTCGATTGACGCCGGCTTTGTTGGCCATGCTGCGAATCGTTCGAATCGTCTTTCCGCTCTTGTCCGCGACGGTGATGACGATCGGACCATTCGCATCCGCCTTCAAGTAGTAATCGATCGACGCACCGTACGGCGGATTCTGCGCCGAGTAAGTCTTCTGCCCCAGGTTCGAATCCTTACCCCACAGTTGATATCGAGTCGCTTGCCGAACGTCGAAGAGATACACGTCGTTCGCTTTCGCCGTTGCGAGCTCCTGAAGCGCGGTCGCGTTATCGAGTATGTAGACACCGCGCCCGTGGGTCGCTGCGATCAGATCGTTGTCGCGGGGATGAACAACGATATCTCGAACAGCAACCGGCGGCATGTTGTTGCGAATCGAAACCCAATGACCGCCGCCATCCCACGACGCGAAGATGCCAAGCTCAGTGCCACAATAAAGCAGGGTCTTCATCTTCGGGTCTTCGCGAATTACGTGAACGTAGCCCTTCGCCGGCAGATCGCCTTTGACCGAAGTCCATGTCTGGCCGTAATCGGTCGTCTTGAACGCCCACGGACCGAAGTCGTCGTCCTGGTGACGATCGAACGCAACGTAAGCCGTGCCCGCGTCGAAGTGCGAAGGGTCGATGTTCGGGCACCACGAATTCGCGGGCAAGCCCCTGATATTGGCAACCACGTTCTTCCACGTCTTGCCGCCGTCCTGCGTCACCTGAACGTTGCCGTCATCTGTCCCGACCCAAATCACTCCCGGCTTAACCGGCGACTCGGCGATTGCGAGAATCGTGCAGTGAAACTCCGCCGCTGTGTTGTCGACTACCACCGGACCGCCCGACGATTGCTGCTTGCTCTTGTCGTTGGTCGTAAGATCTGGACTGATTACTTCCCACGAGTGCCCATAGTTTGTCGTCTTGAATAACACGTTGCCTCCGAAGTAGACGGTCTTCGAGTCGTGCGGCGAAGCGACGATCGGCGGGTTCCAGTTGAAGCGATACTTGTAACCGGCGATCGCGTTGCCGCTAGAACCGACTTCCTTCGGATACGGGTGAATGCTTTGAGTCATTCCGCTGTTGGTGTCCGTCACGGTGATGTTGCCGCCTTGTGA
Source organism: Blastocatellia bacterium (assembly GCA_036505875.1). Lineage (GTDB taxonomy): Bacteria > Acidobacteriota > Blastocatellia > UBA7656 > UBA7656 > Onstottus_A. The sequence continues at coordinate 8,678 of DASXSR010000266.1, forward strand.
ATCTGAATAGACGATGTTGGGCGAGCTGATGTCGGGCACGACAAAGAAGCCGTCGCCGCCGCTCACCGTATACCAATCGTCTTTGCGGATGCCTTCGCGATAAAGCGTCGCGCTCGGACCGACCCAGTTGCCATTGTCCTGCAAGCCGCCGTACACGTAGTAAGGCTGACGCATGTCGTAAGTGATGTGATAGTACTGCGCGAACGAGACGTTGTTGATTACTTCGAACGTTACGCTCTTGTCGTTCGAAACCTGAAATCCGCCGTCGCTGCTGTTCAGCACTCGATTCGAGTTCATCGGATCGATCCACAATCCCTGATGATCTCCGTGAACTCCGTTAGCTATCCGAGCGAAGGTCCGTCCGCCGTCTCGCGAAACTGACAGCCCGCCGCCCAGCGAGTACACGCGTTCAGGATCATTGGGGTCGACGCGGATGTCGCTGTAGTAGAACGGGCGGAAGTTGATGTTCGGATCGTTGTGCACCATCCGCCACGTCTCGCCGCGATCGTCGGAGCGAAACAAATTTCCTTCGGTCTTAGTCTCGGTGATCATGTAAACGGTCATCGGATTGCTGTGTGCGATGGCGATTCCGATTCGATCCATCGGACTCCTGGGCAAACCGTTTGTCAGCTTCTTCCACGTCGCTCCGCTATCGATTGATTTGTAAAGCGCCGTCTGTCCGCCGCCCGAATCGAAGCGCCACGGCTTGCGCCTAAACGTGTACATCCCCGCATAGAGAATTCGCGGATTTTGCGGATCGATGTCGATATCCGAGCAGCCGGTGTCCTTGTCGATGTACAGCGCCTTGGTCCAGGTCTTCCCGCCGTCGGTTGTCCTGAAGACCCCGCGCTCTTCGTTCGGTCCCCACGCTCGACCGAGCGCCGCAACATAGGCGACATCCGGATCTCGAGGATCGACTTTGATACGTTTAATGCGCTCGGTTTCGTCGAGTCCCAGATGCTTCCAAGTGTCGCCCGCATCGGTCGAGCGATAGACTCCGTTGCCGAACGAGGCTGTGTTGCGCGGATCACCTTCGCCAGTGCCGACCCAGATGACGTTTGGATCCGAAGGCGCGACGGTGATCGAGCCGATCGACAGCACCACTTGATTATCGAAGATTGGTTTAAAGGTTGTGCCTCCATTGGTCGTCTTGAATATGCCGCCGTCGGCGCCGCCAATATAGAAGGTATATGGATCGCCCGCCACGCCTTCGATGACAGTCGTGCGCCCGCCCATGTTCGCAGGCCCGATCGATCGCCATTTGAGGTTTGCGAGCAGCGATGCTTCGTTCGGTTCAGGCGCCGCGCTGCGGACCACGATCGGAGTCATCGCCGCGATCAGGAGAACTAGAAAGAGTCTTTTCATATGAGTCTCCAACCAAGACGAGGTAAATTCTGTCGTCTTCTCCACTGGAAAGATTTCGTTCTCTGGGATGTACAGGGCGGGTCGAGCTCCGCGCTGCGGAGTTCGTATATCACAAGCAGACGGTCAATTCAATCAAGGGCGCGACTTAGGGTCAATAGGCGGTCGCGCTTTTGGCGATGATGCCGTCAAGCGTCTCCGGCTTGACCGTCGAGCGAAAACTGATAAGGACGGTACCGTCGATTGACTCAATCTCCAGCGCTTCGTCAGCGCCTTCGTCATTCTGCTTCAGGAAAACGCGATCGGGTGACGAAATTGTGTGACTGATTCGCGCGTGAGGCTGGGCGCCGGCGATGATAATTATTTGGTCCTCGCTAACCTCGTTCGGCTCGATGGCGATTCCGTCGAGCGGCAGGTTGCGCACTTGCACTTGATCTCCGATGTCGGGGCCTAACATTTCAATCGTGACCAGCCAGCCTCGATGCAAGCGGCTGAACTCATCGAAGAATCGCTCCCACTCGTAGTGCGGTATTTCTTGAGTTGGCATACATGATCTCCTATCAGCTTGTCGGATGTTGCAATCCGCGGTCCAGTAAGTCGCGAACTTCTTCGTCGGTCGTCTGTGAGAAATCCAGATACCATCGACCTACACCATCGAACGGCCCGTCTGGCGCCAACACGCAAACGACTTCGTCTGCCTTGCCCTTGAATTCATCGAGTGTCGACGGTGGGGCGACGGGGATCGCGACGACGATTCGCGCGGCCTGCGCCTTTCTGGCTGCCGCGACCGCCGCGTGCATCGTCGAGCCAGTGGCCAGTCCGTCATCAACCAAAATGACCGTTCGATCCTTCAAATCGAGCGGAGGGCGATCTTTGCGGTATGCACGTTCGCGTCGCGCCATTTCTTCTTGTTCTTCCGTTGCCACTCTGTCGATTACTTCGCCCGGGATGCGCAGCAGGCTCACGACGTCCTCATTCAGGACTCTTATCCCGCCGCTTGCGATGGCCCCCATCGCCAGCTCTCGTTGGCCCGGAGTCCCAAGCTTGCGGACCACAAACACGTCCAGCGCAGCACCAAGCTCTTTGGCTACCTCGAACGCTACCGGGACACCGCCCCGGGGCAACGCGAGGACGAGCACATCGGGCTTGCCCGCGTAATCTTGAAGTTTAGCCGCCAGCAGGCGGCCTGCTTCGGTTCGATTTGTGAATCGCCTTGTCATTAAGTGCGCCTACGACAGACTGAAGTCTGTGCTACATTGGCTGCAGATGGCGTTTGAACCACTCAGCCGCGAGACGCGCAACCTCTTCGAGCGTGCCGGGCTCTTCGAACAGGTGCGTTGCTCCCGGCACCACCTCTAATTCTTTCTCGCATCGAAGCCGCTCGTAAGCCTGCTCGTTGAGTTTAAGCACAACATCGTCGCGGCCGCCGACGATCAGCTGCGTGGGCGAAACAACGCGAGCCAGCGCCGGTCCCGCCAAGTCCGGCCGCCCGCCTCGCGACACCACTGCGCCGATCGTTTTGTCTAACTCGGCGGCGGCCACAAGCGCCGCGGCGCCGCCGGTGCTCGAGCCGAACAGACCTACCCGCAAACGGCGAGTGTCCGGCTCTGCTGCGATCCATCGTGCCGCGTCGGTCAATCGTCTTGCCAACAGGTCGATGTCGAACCGTAAATGCCGCGTCATCACGTCGACCGCTTCTTCTTCCCTGGTAAGCAGGTCAAACAACAAGGTGCCGACTCCGGCGTCGCGGATCACTCGCGCAACAAATTGATTACGCGGGCTGTGCCGGCTGCTTCCGCTGCCGTGGGCGAAAAGCACAATCCCCTTCGCGCCCGCGGGCACCTTCAGCTCGCCTTCGAGGTGAATATCACCGACCGCGACTCGAACGTCGCGATCAACTGCCGTCTCAGTCTTAGCTCTGCTCATTACCGCGACTTCTTTCCGACGCGTCACAAGCTAGGCGACGGAGCGACGCCCTCAACAAGAGCCTGGCAATCGATGCAAAATGAAACCGCCGGGTCATTTGCAAGCCGCTTTTCGTCGATTGCCGCTCCGCACCTCGCGCACGTTCCGTAGCGCCCTTCTTCGATCCGCGCCAATGCTAAATCGAGTAGGCGCAAGCGCTCGCTGAGCGCGTCCTGGCGACCGTACTCGACGTCGCGAAGTTCGTCCACTGAAGGCAAGTCAGAAGCCTGTGAAGAGTCGATTTCTTCGCTCACAGCGATTCCGTTGAGAGCCTCGATTACCTCGCTTTGCTCTTCGAGCAGCCGCCGTTTGGCCTCGCTTAAATCGGACAAATGAGCCTGATCGGCGACGCTATTATTCTTGACTTGCGTGGTTGACATGTCTAAGCCTCGCGCCACACCGATTGCTTGAAACTCTCAAAACTTGCAACCGGTGTGCCCGGTTAAGTTGCTGATTCTGGATGCCAGAGTTGGTTCAATCCCGCAAAGGGCAGGAAAAATTGCGTGTGAAAATAATTCAGCGAGACTCGTAGACGATCACCGGAGTTCCGATGGGAGTGATGTCGCTAAACTCTTTGGCAGCGAACATCGGAATTCGGATGCAGCCGTGGCTCGCCGGCACTGCCGGCACCGCTGGATTGCCGTGAATCGCGATGCCCCCGACTAAGTAATTTGGATAATACAGCAATCCGAACGGACTTGTTCGCCAGCCGGGCAGCTTGCGATAGACGCGGAACCGGCCCGCGGGCGTGATGGCCGGCTCCATATCGCCTTCGTTGTCAAAAAGCTTTCCGTTGCCCGTCGACACCGGGAGGACCCGCGATATTCTTCCATCGCCATCGACCATGAAGAGCACCTGCCGGGTCAGATCGACTTCGATGTGCGCGGCGCCATGCTCGCGCGGCGATGGCTTCTTCGCGTCTCGCAAAGCTTTCAGCTCGCTCATCGTCAACTTACCAGTGCGTCGCCGCCCTTCGACTTTTTGAAACGCGATGAGCCCTTGACGCGACGCCTCACCCCATTTGCCGTCGGGTGCTGGGATCCAGTAGCCGAGTTCAATCAACCGTTGCTGCGCTTCAAGAAACGATGCCGGCGAGATCGTAATCTTCTTTTGCCGCGCCTTTGCGCGCGAAGCAGAATGCGCGTTCACCGTCGGAGCCGCTGTGATTGTCGCCACTCCGATAGTGAAGCATAACCAGATCATGCGCGCAGCTCCACCAGCCCTCATAGCTTCAGTATAGCGAAAGTCGTGCTAACTTGACTCGCCCCACTCCAGCCGGTAACTTACCTCTTTCCAGGAGGAAGCGTGGAGACTTCCAGGGGTAAGACCCGCGAAGAGATCATCAACCGGCTCGCCGACCGAATCGACAGTTTCGAAAAATACACTCAGCCTCATTCCCGTCTCATCGCCGACCTTGCTACGCGGCTCGCTCGCAGGTTCGGACTGGCGTCTTCGGACGTCGACGCAATCGGCGAAGCGGCGATGCTCCATGACATCGGTTTGTATGCGATGTCGCCCCCCTATCATTCGGCTGCAGGGCCGCTCAGCTTCGAAGCGCGGCTCGATCTGTGGCGGCATCCGGTCATCGGCGAGCAGCAGATGGCCAAACGCGACGCGAATCGCCACGCGCAGTTGCTGGTCCGTTGGCATCACGAGTGGTGGAACGGATCGGGTTATCCTGACATGCTGGCGTTCGAGGACATTCCGATCGGCGCCCGAATTCTGCGCGCAGTGGAACTGTATTCGGCGCTAATTGCCGATCGACCCTATCGCCGGGCGCTCGACGACGAACAGGTCATCGAAGCGCTCACATCGTCGGCCGGAATCGAATGCGATCCGTATGTAGTAAAGGCCCTGCTTGCGTTGCTGGATGAGCTTCGCGTCAATGCTGCAGAGCTTGAGATGACTGCGATCGAGTACGAGCTTTCACCCGGGTCGCCGATCGCCGAGTCGGCTTCGACTGAAGCGGTTAATGTCTCGAGTCTATCCTCTGACGCGCCTCATAGCGACGACTTTTTTCGTGCCGTGGTTCCTCATCCGTCGAACGTTGAAGGAGAGATACCTCTTGCAGCGAACAGTTCTGCGCCTCGGGCCAGCGAGTCGTCCTTACCGCGCTCCGTGCCCGCCGTCACCGCTCTTGGCGATGATCCGCAATGGCAAGGATGGATCAGGTCGCGTTACAACAGGAAGACTCTGCTGGGGTTTCAAGCAAGCGTGTTGCGACAGATCGAGTTTCGATCTATCGCATTCGGGGTCTGGAACGAAACGCGTCTGGACTTGTATTTGAAGGCGTGGGGCAAAGCGATCTTCGCCAACGATCCGCGAGCATGGGCGTCGACAGTGGCGCGTGCCGCCGTCGAAGCTGCCGAACCGCTCGGGGAAGCACTCATCGCGCGACTTCTTGAAGACGTCTACGTGCCGGGCGTAAAGCTCGAGAACCCTGACTTGCGGAGTTGGTTCCCAGAAACTGACGCGTGGTGGATGGATAATCTCCGCAAGAACATCGACACGCTCGAAGATCAACTTAGCCGAGCGCAGGCTTTGACGCTGGGGATTCAGACCGGAGACTACGCGTTGTCGTTTGTTGAGACCGCTCGTGAAATCCGTCGGCCGCTCACTACGGTGTTCTGGCGACTGGCTGGGAGGGTGTTTCAAGGTCCCGTGACTCAAGCCCAGAATCGCAGTTTCAATTACCCGGTGGAAGAGTTCATCAAACACGCGCGAGCCGATCTGCTCTACCTGAGCCTGCCATCGTCGCACACCGAGCGCGGCGGGGCAGAAGCCAGATCGAAATGGCGCGAGTCGTGGGTGCGCGGCTCGTCGAGTCACGAAACGGATCAGGCAGCCAGTCTCGCCCCCGCTCCGCAGTCCAGGCAGTCTTATCTGGCATGCGTAGACCGATGGTTGAGACTTGCGTCACACTTTAGAACTTGGGCGATTGAGTACCAAGAGACGGGAATGGCGACGGCGCAAGACGTCGTGGAGTTGATTAAAGAATACCGACCGGTGCGAGCGACTTATTCAAAGGACGTAACGGAAGTAGCAGGCGGCCTGCGCAGCTACATAATCGTCGGGGAAAAATCATCCGCGCGGTGATGTGAGAGCCTTCCGAGTTTCCGCAGCGCCTCAAACAGTTCGACTCGCTGACCCACACTACTCAGACGCAAGATCGCCATCAACTTTTCTTACTGCAGTTTGATAGCGTTAGCGAGCGGCTGTAGAATTTTTAGTGACGTCGTTTCTAGTTTGGGGATGATCAACAAACCACAAGTAACAATAATCGGCGGAGGGCTGGCGGGCTCGGAAGCAGCCTGGCAAGCTGCCCAGCGCGGCGCGAGCGTGCGCCTCTTCGAGATGCGTCCTGCGCGACCGACGCCTGCCCACCAAAGCGCTAATCTCGCCGAGATCGTCTGCTCGAATTCTTTGAAGTCAGACGAGCCGGGCACCGCGCCTTACCTTCTCAAAGAAGAGTTGCGACGCGGAGGGTCGTTGCTTATCGAGGTTGCTCACAAAACGGCGGTTCCAGCGGGCGCGGCGCTGGCGGTCGATCGCGAACGCTTTGCCGAAGAAATCACTCGTCGGATCGTTTCGCATCCTAACATCGAGATCGTCAGGGAAGAAGCGCAAGCGCTTCCTGATGACGGACCAGTCGTGATCGCTACCGGTCCGCTAACCTCGCAGGCGCTGTCCGAAGAGATAACCAGGCTGACCGGCGCGGGGCAGCTTTACTTCTACGACGCGATTTCGCCGGTCGTCGACGCGGAGACCATAGATTACGAAATCGCGTTTCGCGCCGCGCGTTATGGCAAAGGCGGGGACGATTATGTGAACTGTCCTTTCAGTGAAGAGGAATACAATCGATTTTACGAGGCACTGCTTGCCGCCGAGTCCGTGGCGCTGCACGAGTTCGAACAGACGATGTATTTCGAGGGCTGTTTACCGATTGAAGAACTCGCGCGTCGGGGCCGCGACACGCTGCGTTACGGGCCAATGAAGCCTGTGGGGCTTCGCGATCCGCGCACTGACCGCCAGCCCTTCGCCGTAGTGCAGCTCAGGCAAGAGAACTTGATGGCTGACAGCTACAACCTGGTCGGGTTTCAAAACCATCTGAAGTTCGGCGAGCAAAAACGCGTGCTGCGGTTGATTCCGGGACTTGATCGAGCCGAGCTTATTCGCTACGGTCAAATTCATCGCAACACGTTCATCTGCGCGCCTGCGGTCCTGACTGAGACATTGCAAATGCGCAACCACCCACGCGTTCTTTTTGCTGGGCAGATTTCGGGAGTCGAGGGTTACATCGAAGCGATGGCGACCGGATTCATGGCAGGCATACACGCGGCGGAGCTTGCGCGAGGACGAACACCGCAGGCGCCGCCTCGTCGCACTGCGATGGGAAGCTTGACAAATTACGTTGCCAACGCGGACGTGAAGAATTTTCAGCCGATGAACATCACGTTCGCGCTCTTGCCGCCGCTCGAGGAAGCAGACCGGCGAAGGCTGAGACGTAAAGTCGACCGCCGTCGTTTACAGGTCGAGCTTGCGCTTAAGGATTTCGAAGAATGGCGGCTGAAATATCTCTCGAAAGCGGCAGCATCGGCAATCATATGAAGGGATTTCGAACGCAAGCTAGTGACGACTCAATTCGCCGACGCGGCGAGCAGGCAACGCCCTGCCTACTGCCTACTGCCTACTTCCTTCTGCTTGCCGCCTTCTGCCTTCTGTCTTCTGCCTTCTCATTCGCTCAATCCGGTCGGCCCACGCCTCCTGCCCCAAAGCCGCAACAACCTGCTGGACAGCAAGGGAAGAGGCCTGTCTCACCGCCAGCCGATGAAACTCGCCCGCGACGCGTTGACGAGCAACAGGAAGAAAAGCCCATCAAGCTCAAGGCGGATTTGGTAACCGTCATAACATCAGTTACAGACGCGGCGGGAAATCAGGCCAATGATTTGACTGCGAAGGATTTTGAGGTTTACGAAGACAACGCGCTCCAGGATATCGCCGGGTTTTATCGCGAAGGGCAGGTCCCGCTGCGGCTGATTTTTCTGTTTGATACTTCGGGATCGATACGTCATCGGTTTGATTTCGAACAGCGGGCTGCCTCGCAATTCTTTCATCACGTGATGAGACCGGGTGACCAGGCGGCGCTTATGAGCGTGTCGACCGACCCGAAGCTCGAGCTTCAGTTTACTCCCGACGTCGCTCAGCTTGTAGGAGCGCTGTCGCAACTGAAAGCTCAGGGAGCCACCGCGCTGTACGACGCGATGATTATGGCGGCCAAGTACATCCGCCCCGCGGAAGGGCGGCATGTGATGGTAGTGCTGTCAGACGGCTCGGACACCGTTTCGTCGTCGACGCTCGCTCAGGCGTTGACGGAGGTACAAAAATCCGATGCGGTCATCTACGCCGTCCACTCAACAGGCGTCGCGCCTTCGCTCAATGTTCAGGATCTGGCGGGCGAGTTTGTAATGAAGGCTATGTGTGAAGATACTGGCGGGCGCGCGTTCTTTCCGCCGATCTACGAAGACCAGAAAAAAGAAGCACGCGATTTGGATGAAATATACAAACGGTTGGCGGCGGATGTTCGCGCGCAATTCGTGTTGACTTACTACACCAAGGGTGAAGCGAGACCCGGCACGTTCAAGACGATTCGGGTAGAAGTCAAACGGCCCGGGCTCCAGGTGCGCGCGCGCCGCGGGTTTTATACGGCAAAGTAAATTTGCGTCTTTGCGAGTCTTCGCGGCCTTTGCGCGAAACCAGTGTGCGGATTCAGGGTCGAGTTTCGCGGAAAAAGGCCAAGTTCCGCCAAAGACGCGGAAGGTGTTATTCTAACGAGGCAGGCCCTCAGACTATGAACAACTCACTTGTAAGATCAATAGCACTCTTCTCCGCTGCGGCGCTTTCGGTTTTTGCGGGCGTTTCGGCTGATGTTTCGAACGCAAGCGACCCGAAGATGAAGGCGCCGGTAAGTCAAGGCAAACAAGACGACGTGGCTCTTCGCGCGCGCGCGGAGAAGCTTCATCGGCAGTCGATCGTAATCGACACCCACAACGACATCACATCGCCGCTCGTCGATGAAGGCTTCGATCTCGGCGTGCGCGGCGATGATCCAAGCGCCAAGGTCAAGACACACACCGACCTGCGCCGCATGAAAGCCGGAGGCCTCGGCGCAGAGTTTTTCGCCGTCTACGTCGGAAAAGATTTTGTCAACAAGAAGCCATCCGAAGGCGGCGGCGCTGCGCGGCGCGCGCTCGACGTCATCGACGTCGTTCACGAACAAATACGCCGCCACCCGGAGTCGCTCGAAGCCGCTTCGACCGCAGCCGACATTCGCCGGATCGTGAAGAGCGGGAAGATAGCGGCGTTGATGGGAATCGAAGGCGGGCACGCAATCGAGGACAGCCTCCGCGCGGTGCGGATGTTTTACAAGCTTGGCGTGCGATACATGACGCTCACTCACACAAACACGAACGATTGGGCGGACTCCGAGGGTGACATCAACAATCCGAACGTGAAGCACCATAACGGGCTTACCGATTTCGGTCGCGAAGTAGTCCATGAGATGAACCGCACAGGGATGATGGTGGACATCTCGCACGTTGCGGACAAAACTTTTTACGACGTTATTGCTACCACGCGCGCGCCGGTGATCGCTTCGCACTCTTCCGCGCGAGCAATCGCCAACCATCCTCGAAATATGACCGATGACATGCTTCGCGCAATCGCGAAGAACGGCGGCGTGGTGATGGTGAATTTCTACGACGGATTCTTAGATCCTCGCAAAGCCGCGCTTGCGTTGCGTTCACGATCGATGGAAGACGAACTGAGAGCCAAATACCCTAACGATCCGAAGCGCGTTCAAGAAGAGCTGGACAATTGGCGAAAGGCTAACGATCCCGGCAAGACCCCGCTGTCGGTGCTGATCGATCACATCGACCACATCGCGAAGATTGCCGGAATCGATCACGTCGGCATAGGCTCGGATTTCGACGGCGTGCCGCTGACAGGATTGCCCGAGGGAATGGAAGACATCTCGAAGCTTCCGAACATCACTTATGAGCTGATGAAGCGCGGCTATACGGACGCGGACATCAGGAAGGTGCTCGGCGAGAATCTCCTGAGAGTGATGACGGAAGTCGAGCGCGTAGCGTCACAGGTGCAATCAAGTGCAGGCGCCGCAACGTCGAAGCATTAGCAGCGCGAACAACAAATGTAATTCATCTTGCGCGGGCGAGCATCGTGTTGATATCGTAGCCGAAGTGAAGAGATGGGCTTAATTCACGTCACAACCACGCTGCGAGCGAGCGAAAAGGCTCGTAAGAAATACTCTGCGGACTTTTTGGTGGACACGGGACCGACCGATAGTCTGGCCCCCGCGAATGAACTCAAGAAGGCTGGGATCAAACCGCGCGGACGAATGGCTTACGAATTAGCTGACGGTCGGACGGAAGAATTTGATTTCGGCTTAGCGGAGATCGAGTTCATGGGCGAGCTGACGTCGGGGCGAGTGATCTTCGGACCAGATGACGCTGAGCCGCTCTTGGGAGTTACTGCTTTGGAGTCAGTCGGCATTTCGGTTGACCCGACCACGCGCACGCTGAAACGGATGCCGGCTATCCCGTTGAAATAGCTTGGTAACGTACCTGTCCTAACAACCGCCCAGATCAAAAGCGCTTACTGCGGCGCAAACCGCTGCTCGTGTCACCCGTAATGGGATTGACCCAACGAAGACTACGGAACCGTAGAAAGTCCGCGTCGGCAGTATGCAATACCGCATCGTGCTCCATGGCGAGAGACGCAATTTGTGCGTCAGTCACGAGGTTCCCAGCCGTTCCCAACGTTTCCAGAAGCTTAAACACCTCCGTGACATGATCGGCCCGAGGTTCGAGGATTTGAACGACGGATTGACCTTGCCAGGAACGGACGTGCTCAGCAGCTTCGATCGGACTCATGGGACTGCGAAATACGCGCATGCTGGTGGCGATCCGCACGAAACCGAACACGACAACCTGCGCTAACCCAATAGGCTCAGTTCCAGACAAGCATTGCTGCCACCAGGCTGCTGCTTTCGAGTGGAAAGGCGAACTGGAATCGTAAGTGTAAAGTAGCAGATTGATATCGGGTACTATCATCTCTTCTTTACCCGCCGATTCGTCTCGAGGAAAGCATCGATCTCCAGATCATCAACAAGTTTGTTAAAACTGGTGGGGTCAATCCCGGAGCGAAGGCCGAGCGGACGCGCCTTGACCCTGAATTTCCTGGGTTTGGGCTCGACCTGTTTTCCGCCAAGACCCGCCCGCACCGCAGCATTGAGCGTTTCCTTGAACGACTTTCGCGAGCGGTGCATGACTTCACGCAACATCCGCTCCACGTCTTTCTCCAATGTTATCGTTGTTCTCATATGGAGGCATCATGATGCTAAGACTTGTTGCTGTCAAGATGTTCGCTGGCTAATCAACGAAAGATGCGAGACGACCTCGTCTCTGACATTTATTCAGTGGGCCCATGAGTATGCGCGAAATCGTGACGCGCATCCAATAGCGTGACATCTGCCTTGTTGGGCGTGCAAGGGCTAGGTTACACTTCGAATGGATCAATCACGGTGAGTCCGCGAAACTGGTCTTATAAAGCTATCAGCCCTCGCGTTGTTCAAGCCTGATTGGAGAATCGATGATTAAAAGAACCATACTGATCGCGCTGTCCGTGTTGCTGTGGCTAACCGCAGCGCGAGCCGGACATATTTCACAGAGCGTTGTGGGCGGCGTGCCCGTTTCGGCTTCCGATGTTCACCAGCGAACCTTTGATATCGTATGGCGGACGGTCAAAGAAAAACACTTTGACCCGTCGCTCGGCGGGGTTGATTGGGACAAGGTGCGCGAGCAATACGCGCCGCGAGCCGCTTCGGCTAAAAACGACGCTGAATTCTACGACCTGCTCAGACAAATGCTGGGCGAGCTTCATCAATCGCACTTCGGCATAATCGCGCCCGAAGACATCGTCCAGGACAATTCCCCCGAACCGAAGGGCGGCAGCATCGGCATCGATCTGCAACTCGTCGACGGTCGGGCGACAATCACTCGCGTCGAACCCGGCTCAAAGGCTGCGGCCGCGGGTTTGCGACCGGGTTACATCATCACCAAAGTTGGCGACACGACTGTCGAGCAAGTCATCGCAACATTCGCAAAGAGCAAGGAGTCGCAAGCCATCACCAAGTTGCGAATCACTCGTGCCCTTCTGGGTCGAATTAACGGAGCGCCTGAGACGACGGTGGGAATCATCTATTTGGATGCGAGCGATCAGCCGCGCGAGGCGACGGTAACGCGCGAGCGATTGAAAGGCGAGATGTCGCCGCGGTTTGGCAACTTTCCGCCGCAGTACACCGAGTTTGAAGCCAAGCGATTGGACGGCGGCATCGGCTACATTCGGTTCAACGTCTTCGTGATCTCGTTGATGGATAGAATTCGCGCAGCGATTCGCGGAATGAGCGACGCGCCCGGCATCATCATTGATCTGCGCGGAAATCCGGGCGGACTTGGAGGCATGGCGCCGGGGATTGCGGGGGTACTCGAAAAGGAGCCAACTTCGCTTGGAACCATGCAAATGCGATCCGGTTATCAACGCTTCGCCGTGTTCCCGCAGTTGAACCCTTATCTTGGACCGGTGGTCATACTCGCAGACGGCGGCAGCGCTTCGACGAGCGAAATCTTCGCCGCTGGAATGCAGGAGCTGGGTCGAGCGGTTGTGGTCGGCGAGCGAACTGTCGGCGCGGCGCTGCCGTCGGTCTTCCAGAAGCTTCCCACCGGCGCGCTTTTTCAGTATGCTATCGCGGATTTCAAGACGCCCAAGGGCACGCTGATCGAGGGGCGAGGCGTTATCCCGGACGTGGAAGTCAAACTGACGCGCCGCTCCCTGCTCGAAGGTCACGACGCTCAACTCGACGCTGCACTCGAACAAATCAAGAAGCAGGTTCGTAGTCACGCATTAATGCGGAAAGCTGCGGCCTGAGGTTTAACTCTTGAACGAAAGGAAAATCATGAAACGCACACTAAGCTTACTCTTACTCCTCCCCGTTTTTGCGGTCGCCGCCCTCGCGCAAGGTGGCCAGCAGAAGCCTGCTGATCCGAAGCCGTCCGGGGCAATGCCCACAGCCGATCAGATCATCGACAAGTACGTTCAAGCGATCGGCGGAAAAGCTGCGATTGAGAAACTGACGAGCCGCGTATCAAAGGGCTCGTTTGAACTGCCGGCCTTCGGCGCGAGCGGCACTGCTGAAATCTTCGAAAAGGCGCCTAACAAGGGGCTGGCAGTGATCAACGTGAGTGGCTTCGGCGTGGTGCAGGAAGGCTTCGACGGCAAGGTCGGCTGGAGTCAGGATCCACAAAACGGTTTGCGCGAGAAGTCGGGCGCGGAGCTGGCAGCTGCGAAGCTCGATGCTGAATTCCACAAGCCTACAAAGATCAAACAGCTCTATCCGAAACTCGCAGTGAAGGGCAAGGACAAGGTGGGCGACCACGAGGTTTATGTGGTAGACGCTACACCGGTGGAGGGCAGCGCCGAGACCTGGTACTTCGACACGACGACCGGATTAATGCTGCGCCGGGATACGGTGCGGGAGGGCCCGCAAGGAAGACAGGAGATCCAAGAGTTCCTGGATGGCTACAAAGAGGTCGATGGCGTCAAGCTGCCGTTCTCTCTCCGTCAGGTGACAACGGCTTTCACCATCGACATCAAGATCGAAGAGGTGAAGCACAACGTTCCGATCGACGACGCAAAGTTCAATAAGCCCGCGGCGCAGTAGGAACTCGAAAATTGGCGCTCGCGGGACTGTTGCACATCTAAAACTGCTCACAAGTCTGCAAGACTCGATAACCGCTAGCCGAGCGCGCGACGGCCCTCGCGGGCTCGGCTGTCATTCAGAATCCACGACGGAGGATCTATGAAACGACTTGTTATCTTAGCCTCTGTGGTTGCTTTGAGCCTTAGCGCTCTTCCGATGACGCGCGCTCAGACTCCAGCTCGCCTCACGAGCGAATATCGAAAAACACATGAAACAGAGATCACTCGCGAGCTTGTAGAACTGCTCTCGATTCCAAATGTTGCGTCAGACACGGCAAACATCCGACGCAACGCCTCGAAACTGATCGAGATGATGGGCCGTCGCGGAATCCAAGCTCGACTGCTCGAAGGCGGCGGGCCTCCGGCGGTCTTTGGCGAATTGAAGACGCCCGGCGCGACTCGAACCATCGGGTTCTACGCGCATTACGACGGACAGCCTGTCGATCCGTCGAAGTGGGCGAGCGATCCGTTTAAGCCCACGCTCAGAGAGAAGCCTCTCGAATCGGGCGGGCGAGTCATTCCGTTTCCAAAAAGCGGCGAAGAGTTCGACTCGGAATGGCGACTCTACGCTCGGTCGGCGTCCGATGACAAGGCCCCGATCATCGCTATGCTCGCCGCGCTCGACGCGTTGAAAGCATCGAACGCAAGGCCGACCGCAAATCTCAAATTCCTTTTCGACGGAGAAGAGGAAGCCGGATCGCCGCACCTTGGAGACATCACTTTTAGGAACGCTGGACTCCTCGGCGCAGATGTGTGGATATGCGCTGACGGGCCCGTACATCAATCACGACGCCAACAGATCTATTTCGGTCTGCGCGGGATCGTAAAAGTGGATGTCACAGTTTACGGCGCGAATCGGGCGCTACACAGCGGTCACTACGGCAACTGGTCGCCCAATCCTGCGATGCGATTGGCGAAGCTGCTGGCGAGCATGAAGGACGACAGCGGACGCGTGCGCATTCAAGATTTCTATGACGGCGCAGAGCCTCTGGGAGAAGAAGAGAAGAGGGCGTTGAAGGAGATGCCTGCGACAGACGCCGATCTCATGAGAGAGTATGGACTGGCGGCGACTGACGGCTCGGGGCGGACGCTAGCAGAATTGATCAACGAGCCCTCGCTAAACATCGACGGCTTGCGCAGCGAAGACGTAGGACGCCAGTCGCGAACCATCATTCCCGCTGAGGCGACCGCAACGCTCGACTTGCGACTTGTGAAGGGCATCACACCGCGCACGCAGGTTGAACGATTGATCGAACACATAAAGAAGCAAGGCTACTTCGTGATAACTACAGAACCCAACGACGAAACTCGATTGAAGCATAGCTTAATCGCGCGAGTCGTCAGCGAAGAAGGCTACACGGCGGTGCGCACGCCGATGAGTCTTCCGATTGTGAAGTCTGTAATCAAGGCAGTCGAGCGAGCCATTGGGCAACGGCCCGTTATGTTGCCGACGATGGGTGGGAGCGGCCCGCTGTGGGCGATCGACGCCGCTACGAAAGCCCCTCAAATAGGAGTTCCGATAGTCAATCACGACAACAATCAACACAGCTCCAACGAGAATCTCAGAATTCAGAATCTGTGGGACGGAATAGAAATCTTCGCCGTGCTGATGGTAATGTAGCGCAAAACTTCGAGCCAAGCGGAAGCCGGAAGGTCTGACCGAACATGCCGGCAGTGATTATCACCGGCGCCGGCGAAAGTAAGGTAAACTGGTCTGCCAGGCATGGCTCGTGCAAATTCGCGCAACCGCAATCGACCATGCGGCAATACCTGAGACGATGACAGCTTGTTGGTAAACGCGACTATTCCAACTTGGCAGTTGGGTATTCACGACCCTCGATCAGTTCTTCGTGTGCAAAAAGATGGTGTCGTAATAAGCGCTCAGCTTGAACCCGGCTTTTTCGTAGAAGACCGCGACTTCCTTATTCCGCTCGTTGAGCAAGAGGCATAATGATTTCACCTTCTCGAGCAAGCCACGCGACAACTGGGAAAGACTGCGAACTCCATAGCCCTTGCCGCGCTCGTCAGGATTGACGTAGATGCCTTCTAGGTAAATGGCGTCGGGCGTCTCAGATACAATGTCCGCGTTGAAGATCAAGCGCTCGTTTTCTGTCCAGACCCAAACGCGGCCTTGCTGGATGCGTCGCAACCAGCGCTGATGAAAGCCCGCAGGATCTGCTTCAAGTGGATTGATCCCGCTTTCCTCGAAGACGCCCTCGGCATAAACGGGCAGTACAATTTTCAAATCATCGGGAGTTGCCTGTCGCAATCCGCGTACAGGTTCGAGCGGCTCGATGGCCACTTGTTGCTCTAATAGTAACTCGCGACAGATGTGGCGGGGCGCACGGCCCGCTTGCGAAAAGTAACTCCAAAATTTCTGCACCTTTTCCATCTCACCGAGGATCATGTGCGTTGACTGACAACCCTGCGCGAGACGCGCGAATGCAGCCAAAGCGCGTTCGCTGCGTGCCTCAACGAGGATGAAATGCCCGATCAAGGCGACACCCTCGAGATTACCTTGCCCGTCACGGCAGCTATAAAACGTTCCCCGATTTAGCCGGCTGGTCAATCCGTTGTCCAGGATGAACCCAGCGAGAAAGACGGTGTGAACTGGCCGCTTTGCTAGAAAGGCAAGGACCTCGGCTTCGTGCTCGTGATTGAGTTCTTCGACTGTCACAGAACTGCCGGTGCTCGTGAGCGTCTCAAGCGCCAATGCTGTAGCTCCTTGTCCCACGTTAGATGTGAACATTGTGTCGCCTCGATAAGCCCCTACCTTGTAGATCGCTTCACTGCTTCACGAGTAATGACTTGTTTGACCTACGGACAGGGATCTGGAGGCATACCAGGACCGTAGTCACCGTTCAGCTCCGCAGTGCTGGACTGAGCGATAGCGTCGCCCAGCAGTATCCCGTTGCCTAACAATATGGCGTCGCCAAGCACAACTCCGTCGCCCAGCAGCACCCCGTCGCTTAGCAATATTCCATCGCCCAACAGCATGGCGCAAGAGAGGAAAGCCGTGCCGTCGCCGATCAACATCCCGTTACTAAGTAGAATGCTGTTGCCAAGCATAATCCCGTCACTCAGCAGAAATCCATTGGAGACCAACACGCCGTTGCTAACCAGAACCCCATCGCCCAACAATACTCCCTGGCCATAGACCAGCTGGTACAGGCTGATGAGATTCGTGCCGGTCAGGTAAGTGTACTTGGCTATTATCCCCTGACCCCAATTGAAAGTCTGACCGGCGATCGTCGATTGAGGCGTCGGAGGCGTCGAGGTAGTCAACAGCGGCGCGCCAAGGGGCGTGCTGCTATCCAAGTCCGTGCGAACAAGCTTAGCTAGCCTTACTGCGCCTTCGATGTTCACCTCGCCGGCGCCTTGTTCAAACATGTTGAAGCCTGCAAGTGGCTGCGCAGTGTACATCAAGATTGCCTTGACCAAACTTGGCGTCAGGGTCGGGTTTGCTTGAAGCATCAGAGCAGCGGCCCCCGCCACGACAGGCGTAGCCATCGAGGTGCCGCTCAGCGTCATCATGTCTTTTTGGGCGCTGGTGATGTTGGAGTTATCCAATTGCGGGTTGGCCGTAACGAGAGCGTTGCTAATTGCCTCTGCAGAATAGATCTTGTTACCCGGCGCGACGATCTCGGGCTTCAGTCGGTTGTCGTAATGTTTGTTGCCCTGCGTATCTGTCCAGTAGCTGCGAGTTGGCCCTCGCGAGCTGTAGGAGGCGATCCCGTCGTCGCTGCGGGCCTCAGTGCCGTAGGTGTTGGTTGCGCCTACCGTAATCGCGGATGGCTCATTACCTGGCGAGTGTATCAGCCCGTACTGCTTGTTACCGTTGCTGTCCTTGCCGTTGTTGCCGGCAGCAGCCACGCAAACAACCCCCGCGTCTACGAGGCGTCGCACGGCGAGACACAATGGATCGTTGACGTAAGAATCAATCGCGAGGCAGCCGAGGCTCATGTTGACAACGCGAATGTTGAAGGTCGCGCGATTTGTCATAATCCAGTCAAGCGCGCTCAACACATAACTGGTTCTGCCCTTGCCCTGCGAGTCCAGCACGCGAAGATCGATTAGGTTGGCTTTGGGTGCGATCCCGGTGTACGCGGTCGTTATTCCCGTGGAGCTTCCGCCGGCGGCCAGCCCGGCGACGTGGGTTCCATGCCCGTAAGGATCGCTGCGAGAAAGCCCCTGGCCGGTGAAGTCTATGCTTACCACAACGCGAGTGATTCCATTAGCCCCGAACATGTTGTGATCGCTCCAAACTCCGGAATCGAGCACAGCGATGCCGATGCCGCTCCCATCAAGCCCAGCGTTGCCGGCCTCCTGGCGCATATCCCAGGCGCCGCTCGTGGTCTCGACGTGTCCGTGCAACTCAACATTCCGATCCGCTGAGACGTAGCGCACCTCCG